>JBCCZI010000018.1:0-43755 GCA_039187815.1 Pseudomonadota bacterium
AAGGGCCTCCGCCACGGAGCGGCCCGGATAGACCGCCTGGCCGGCGCGTTCGTACCAGACGCGGCGGAGCAGACCCTGGGCCGCGGCCATGCGATAGGCTGCCGTAGCCCGCCAATCCGAGAGCGGGTGGAAATCCTCCTCGAGCGCCGCGCAGGCCGCATCCAGGGCTGCGCGGTCGAATCGCCGCCCGACAAGCGCGGCCTCAGCCTTGGCGGCACGGCGCGGCGTTGCGGCCATGCCGCCAAAGGCGATGCGCGCCTCGGTCACACGATCGGCCTCGAGCACCAGGCGCAGCCCCATGGCGACGGCTGAGATATCCTCATCGCGCCGCTTCGAGACCTTGTAGGCGGCGCAGATGTCCGCCTCTCCGGGCCACGGCACCTCGACGCCTTCGACGATTTCGTCAGGGGCGAGGTCCTGCCGTCCATAGTCCAGAAAGAACGCCTCGAGCGGCAGCCTGCGCCGCCCCTGAACCGAGGCCAACATGACCTCGGCCCCCAGCGCGATGAACAGCGGGGGCGTGTCGCCAACCGGCGAGCCGTTGGCGATGTTGCCGCCGATGGTGCCGGCCGCCCGCACCTGCTCCCCCCCAATGCGGGACCAATAGACCGAGGCCCAGGGCATCCGCCGCCTCAACACGGGCCAGAGATCGGTATAGCTCGCCGTGGCGCCGATCTTGAGGCGCGCGCCCTCCTCGATGCGACCGAGCGCCTCAAGATGGCCGATGAACAGCGCTGGGGCGATCCGCTCTTGGCCCTTGGTGACCCAAAGGCCGACATCCGTGGCGCCCGCGACAAGAATGGCCTCGGGCATAGCAGCGCGGAGCGCGAGCAGGTCCTCGACGCTCGCCGGCAGGATTGCGCGGGCACCCTTGTGCGCCAGCTCAACCCGCGTGCCATCTGCCAGGTCCATGAGCCGAGATGCCGTCTCCTCGGCTCCGCGCATCAAGGAATCGTCCGCCGGGTCGCCGTATTCCGCAGCGCGCATGCCCGCGCGCAGAATGGGCGCATAGCCCGTGCAGCGGCAGAGATTGCCTTGGAGCGCCGTTTGCACCTCGCCCAGGCTAGGCGCGGCTTCGCGCAGCCAAAGCGCCGTCAGCGTCACAGCGATGCCCGGCGTACAGAACCCGCATTGCGAGCCGTGCTCGGCCACCAAGGCCTGCTGAACGGGGTTTGGCCCCTCGGCCGCCAGGTGCTCGACCGTGACCACATGACAGCCATCAAGGGTCGCGAGCGGACGGATGCAGGCGTTCACCGGCTTATAGGCGACGCTGCCCCGCTCGGGCCGGCCGACCAGGATCGAGCAGGCGCCGCAATCACCCTCATTGCAGCCCTCCTTGGTGCCGGTAAGCCGCTCCCGCTCGCGCAGGTACCCGAGCGCCATGTCGGACGGGGCAACCTCGGCCAAACGCACCGGTCGGTCGTTCAGCAGGAAGCGGATCTCGCGGCGCACCGGAGCGCCGCCGAAGTCTGTCGCGCTGTCAGCCCCATCGGCCATGCTCGCTCGCGTTCCCCAAGCGTGTTCGCACCTGCAGTATAGCCATGGAGTATTGCGGCTGATCCCGCGGAGGGAAATGGCGAACCGCCCGGAGTGTGAAAAAATTTTCCCGATCCTCGCGCCATGGCCCGTGCTAGCCTGTGCCTTAGAGACTGAGGTTGGATCGAGAGGAAACGCCGATGACCGAGTATGCCGCGCCACCGGGCGGCCTGCCGCCCCAGACCGCCTTGATGACGGGACGCGCCGTCTTTACCGAGGCCTACGCCGTGATCCCGGCCGGCGTGCAACGCGACATCACAGTCAGCCTGCTGCCCGGTTGGGAAAACACCCGCGCCTGGATCCTGGCCCGTCCGCTATCGGGGTTTTCCGAGACCTTTGCCCAGTATGCGATCGAGATCGGCTCCGGTGGCGGCTCGGATGCGCCCGAGCCTGATGCCGACGCCGAGGGTGCGCTGTTCGTCACCCATGGCTCGGCCCTGCTCAGCGTCTCGGGCGCCATCCATCGACTGGCCCCGGGCGGGTTTGCTTATCTGCCGGCGGGCGTGCCGTGGACTTTGCGCTCAACCGAAGGGGCGCGGCTCCAGTGGATCCGCAAACGCTATGCGCCGGTGCCGGGAGAGGCCTTGCCAGAACCGGTGATAGCCGCCGAGACCGCCATCGCGCCCGAGCCGATGCCCGACACCGGCGGGCGCTGGGCGACGACCCATTTCATCGATCCGGGCGATATCCGCCACGACATGGCGGTGAACATCGTCAGCTTCGAGCCCGGCGGGTCGATCCCCTTTGAGGAGACCCATGTGATGGAGCACGGGATCTATGTGCTAGAGGGCAAGGCGGTCTATCGCTTGAACCGCGATTGGGTCGAGGTCGAGGCGGGCGATTTCATGTGGCTGCGCGCCTTCTGCCCGCAGGCCTGCTATGCGGGTGGTCCGGGCCGGTTCCGCTATTTGCTCTTCAAGGACGTGAACCGGCATCCCGCGTTGGGATGAGGGCACCTCAGAACCGGGCGAGCGTCCGGCGCACCTGGGCCAGGAAGGCCGACCGGCGCGCATCGGTGGCGTTGTTCATGTCATAGAGCGCGAGATAGCGGTGGCGCCCGGCGGGCGCCACCAGCCCGCCGATGACGCGGCGCAGCTGGCGCCGGGGCGGATCGCCGACACCCCAGGCCTGCCACCGCTTGGCCCCATAGGTGTGGACCGAGGCCGTGGCCCGCAGACGCAGATCAGAGGACCGCACGCGCCCGCCCTCCATGCGAAAGGTCACGCCGGGTAGGAAGACGCGGTCCATATAGCCCTTGAGGATCGCCGGCACCCCGAAGTTCCAAATGGGCGAGACGGTAACCAGGCCTTCGGCCGCCTCGAGCCGCGCCACATGGGTCTCGACAGCCGCCCGGTTCCGCGTCGTGTCGTGATAGGCGAGCCGGTCTTCGCGGCTCAGAAGCGGATCGAACCCCTCGGCATAGAGATCGCACGCGTCGACCTCGTGTCCTCCCTCGCCCAATCCCTGCTGCACCGCCGCGTTGAGCGCGGCGCCAAAGGAGGCCTCGACCGGATGGGCATAGAGGACCAGGACGCGCATGCTCAGCCCCGCGGGCCAGCGGTCAAACCGGGATAGGTGTAGAACCGCTGCTGCCCGAAGTCCCAGTTGGGATCGTCCCAGGCGATCATCTTGCCAGGGTTCAGCAGCCCCTTGGGATCGCATTCGCGCTTGAAGGCCAACTGCACCGGGTCGGTCTGCTTCATGCCGCCTTCCTCGAGCGTGTAGCGGTGTGGATTGAAGATCGGGCAGTCGTTCGCCTCGTGGATGCGCACGATCTCGTCCAGCCGGGCCTCGGAGGTGAAGCGCACCAGCGGCAGGCCGGACAGCTGAGGGCGCCCGTCAAAGCGCGTGACCTCCGTGTGGATCGGCACCTCGTCGCCGAAAAACTCCACCATGCGGGCCATGCTGGCCAGCGGATCGGGTCCTTGATAGGCGGTCTGCAAATAGGTGATGTCCGGGTCCACCCGCAGCGCGCGCAACGTCGTGTGGTTCCAGGTGAGCTCGAAGGCCGGCGGGATCCCCTTCTCCCAATCGCGGTCCGAGCGGTAGAGCACATCCGTCCCCCAGCGCCCGGCAATGGTCAGCAATGCCTCAAGCGATTGGGGCGCCACCATGGCCACGGCGATGGAGCGGCCGTGCGGCAGGAACCGGGCATGGCGCTTAAAGTAGCGGCTGGGCACCGGATCGGCGATCGAGCACATCTGTTTCAAGAGAACCGCATCTTCGTCGGCCATCTGCATGCCGAAATGGGTCGCCTCGATCACGTCGTCAAAGCCGAGGATCACATCCACCCAGTCATAGGCCGGTGCCAGCGGCATCGCGACCTCGGTGATGCAGCCGTTCACGCCATAGGCGTGGTTGGCCTGATTGATGTCGTCGCCCGTCAGCTCGATCACGCGGGGCCCGGCCTCGCAGGTCACGAGCCTCAGGCCCAGAATATTGCCGGTCGCGCGCAAACCGCCCCAGCGGATCGAACCGACACCGCCCGAGCCGCCCGCTATGAAGCCTCCCAACGAGGCCGTGCCATGGGTCGAAGGATGGATCCGCAGCTCTTGCCCGGTCGTCGCCCGCGCCTGGGCATCGAGATCGGCCAGCACGATCCCCGCCTCGGCGCGCACTTGGCCTGGCCCGAGCGTCTTGATTGCATTCATATGCTTCATGTGCAGCACGATCCCGCCCGAGAGCGGCATCGCCTGGCCGTAATTGCCTGTGCCCGACCCACGCGTGGTCACGGGCACATCATAGGCAAAGGCGGTGCGCATGATCTCGATCACCTCGGCCTCGGACCGGGGGGCCACGACGAAATCGGCGCTGACATCCTCGAGGCGCGTCTTCAGGAGCGGGGAGTACCAGAAGAAGTCGCGGCTCTTCTGCTTGACCGTCGCGGGGTTGTCGTCGAGGTCGAGATGGGTGAGCGCGGCCTTGGCGGCCTCGATATCGGGCATGGTCCCTCCGTCGAATGGGCGTCACATCAGCCGGTCGAGCTCGGCATAATTGGGCAGCGTCGTGTCGATCGCCCGGCCCTGGCGCAGCACGATGCGGTCGGGATGGGGGCGCGAGAGCAACTCGGTCCAACTGCGTGCGCCCGGCAGGATGACCAGATCCGCGGGGCCGCCGGGCACCAGCCGCCCGGCCTCGATCCCCATGGCGCGCGCGGGGTTCGGCCCAAACGACCGGGCCCAGCCGGTGATTGGGTGATCGAGATGCGCAATCCGGGTGGCCTCGCGCCAGACTTCGAGCATGTCGAGATCGCCGTAGGCATAGAACGGATCGCGCGTGTTGTCCGAAGCGAAGCTGACCGAGATGCCGCGGGCGCGCATCTCGTGCACCAGCGTGACCCCGCGGTGGCGCGGCGTGCGGCCGGGCTGGCGGTCCTGCAGATAGAGGTTGCACATGGGCAGCGACACGATGGCAAGCCCCGCCCGGGCGACTTGGTCAAGCGTGCGCGCCGCCTCCGCCTCTGCCATGGTGGTGAGCGAACAGCAGTGCCCGCACTGGACGCGGGCGGCAAAGCCGGTCTCGATCACCGCATCGGCGATCTGGCCGAGCGTGTTGGAGCGGGGCTCCAGGGTCTCGTCGCAATGAAAATCCACCTCGAGCCCGCGATCGGCGGCGAGCGAGAGGAACCGCCGGATCCGCTCAGGATTGTCTGGCAGCGGAAAGGTGACGGCACCCAGCACGCCGCCATGCGCTGCGACCAGATCCGCGAGTTCGGTGAACTCCGGGGTCTCGACGGTCTCGAGCGTGGTCAGCGAGACCATCTGCAGCGCAATCCGTCCGGCCCAGGCCGCGCGTGCATCGGACGCCGCCTGCCAGCTGGATGCGGTGCGGTGATCGCCGCTGTCGATATGGCTGCGGACCGCCACCGTGCCGCGGGCATAGGCCGCGCGGAGGGAAAACTCCATCCGCGCCCGCACATCCGCGCCGGTCCAGTTGTGCGCACGATCGGCCCGCACGGCCTCGAGCGCGCCCATGAAGCTGCCATCGGGGTTCGGCTGGCGCGCCCAGATATGCCCCTTGTCCAGATGGGTGTGACAGTCGACGAGGCCAGGCAACACGATCGCTCCGCCGAGCGGGATCTCGAGGGCGCCGTCTGGCACGGGCGCGAGCCGACCCTCGACGACACCGATATCGCAGCGGACAAAGGCATCTGGGTCCGGCTCTCCATAGGCGTCGCCCATGGCGTCGGGGACCCGCGCATCGGTCAGTCGATAGGGGCCCTCGGCTGGGATCATCGGTCGCGCCGCACGGCACTTTCGTGCCAGCGCCTGAGCACCAAGTGGCTGATCAGGCTGGTCGCGGCAAAGATCAGTATGCCGGTGACAGCGATAAGGATCAGCGCGGCAAACATCTTTGGCACTTGGAGTCTGTAGCTCGCCTCGAGGATGCGGAAGGCCAGCCCGGACCCGGTTCCGCCCGTGCCCGCCACGAACTCGGCCACAATGGCGCCGATCAGCGCAAGGCCGCCGGCAATCCGCAGCCCGCCCAGGAAATAGGGCATAGCCGCGGGCATTTGCAGATACCACAGCGTCTGCCACCGGCTGGCCCCATAGATCCGGAACAGATCGCGCAAATTGTGGTCGGCCGAGTTCAACCCCAATGTGGTGTTGGACAGGATCGGGAAGAACGTCACCAGCCAGGCGCATATCAGGAGGCCGACCAGCTTCTCCTCGATGATGAAGAGCCCCAGATTGACGTCACTCACATAGATGAAGATCAGCGGCGCGATAGCAATGACCGGCGTCACCTGCAAGATCACCGCATAGGGAAAGAAGCTGAGCTCGGCCCAGCGCGAGACCGAGAAGAGCACCGCAAGACCGCCTCCGAGCAGGATCGCAAGCGACAGGGCGAGAAACGTGGTCTTGAGCGTGATCATCAGCGAGGCGGCTAGGGACGGCCACTCGGTGACCAAGGTGTCGGCCACCCGCCCCGGGCCTGGCAGGATGTAGTGCGGGATCGCATAGGCCCGGACCATCCAGTCCCAGCCCCACAGCATGGCCGCCATCACGAGCGCCGGTAGAACCCAAGCGGCGACGCGCTCGAGCCGACGCCGCCGCATTCGGGCAAGCTCCTCGAGATCAATTTCCGGGGTGGCCGCAGTGGGCGGAGCCGCGCGCGATCCGATCACATCGCTCATGCGGCCTCCATCGCATTTCGCAGGGCGGCCGAGACCCAGTGGCACCGCTCGACATAGTCATGGGAGGTGCGGAAATCGGCGTTGCGCTCGACCTCCACCCGGTTGTCGATATCGTGGACCACGCGCCCCGGACGCGCCGCCATGACGACGATGCGCGAGGAAAGAAAGACGCTCTCGAACACGCTGTGGGTGACGAAGATCACGGTGCAGCCGAGCTGGCGTTGCAAGGCCAGGACGTCGTCGTTCAGCTTGAAGCGGGTGATCTCGTCCAGCGCCGCGAAAGGTTCGTCCATCAACATCAGTTTGGGGCGGGTCACCATGGCACGGGCGATCGAGACGCGCATCTTCATGCCGCCCGATAGCTCGCGGGGATAGGCCCGCTCAAACCCCTCAAGCCCCACGGAGGCGATGGCCTCCTCGACCGGTGCCTTTGCCGCACGCCGCGAGACCCCGCGAAGCCGAAGCGGCAGCCACACATTCGAGAACACGGTCGACCAGGGCGCCAGGGTCGGCTCTTGGAACACCACACCGAGATCGGGCTGGGTGCCCGCACGCCACCGGATCGCGCCACTGGTCGGATGGGTGAGCCCTGCGATCAGGCGCAGCGCCGTTGACTTGCCACAGCCCGATGGGCCCAGCAGCGAGATGAAATCGCCCTCGTCCAGTGCCAGATCCAGCCCGCGCAGAGCCGCCACCGAACCGCCAAAGACTTTGGTCACATTGGCGAGGCGGATCAGCGCCTCGCCGCTCTGCCCCCCGCCGTCGCTCACTGGCCGGTCAGATCCTTGCGGATGTCGAGCCCAACGCCCTTGTTGACGAAGTCGAGCGTGTAGGTTTCTTTGATCGCCAGACCGTCCGGGATCACGCCCGCCTTGACCATCTTGCCATAGAAGGACTGCATGCGCGCATCGGTCATGGCGCCGATGCCCATGGTCTCG
This sequence comes from Pseudomonadota bacterium, assembly GCA_039187815.1. GTDB lineage: Bacteria > Pseudomonadota > Alphaproteobacteria > Rhodobacterales > Rhodobacteraceae > Thermohalobaculum. The sequence continues at coordinate 7,612 of JBCCZI010000018.1, forward strand.
GTGTCGCCGGAGTCCACAATTCCGTACTTTTTCAGCGCGTCGATCGAAAAGGCGATCTGCTCGTCGGACATGTCCGGATTGTCGGCCTGGATCTTGGCGTTGGCGGCAGCGTTGTCGCCGTAGAGATAGGTGTACCAGCCCTTGGCCGTGCCATCGACAAAGCACTCGACCGCCTTGGGATCGGCCTCCATGGTCGGGCGCAGCATCTCAATGGTGGTCGAATAGGTGTCAAAGCCGAAGTCGGCGATCAGCCAGACATCCGGCGCGAACCCGCCCTCGGTCTGGATGGCGAAGGGCTCGGAGGTCACATAGCCCTGCTGGCCCGAGGCCTTGTCGGCCAGGAAGGGTGCCGGATTGTATGTGTAGGGTTTGCGCTGTTCAGCGGTGAAGCCAAACTCCGAGATCATCCACTGGTAGTAGCTCTGGAACCCGTTGTCGCCGACAAAGATGGTCGGCAGCGCCTTCAGCCCCTCAAAGCTGTCCGAGGCGCCGGGATGGGTCAGGATCACCTGCGGCTCCTTCTGGAAGCTCGCGGCGACGACCACCAGCGGGATGTCCTCCTGCAAGGCGTTGAAGGCAAACAGCATGTTGCCGCCCATATAAGCCTCGAGCTTTCCGGCCAGCATCAACGCGCGGCCGTTCACCTGCGGGCCGCCGGGGACGATCTCCACATCCAGCCCACAGGCTGCATAGGTGCCGTCGACAACCGCCTGATAGTGCCCGCCATGCTCGGCCTGAGCGACCCAGTTGGTGCCAAAGCGGAAGGTCTTCAAATCCTGCGCCGAGGCGGGCGATGCGGCCAAGAGCGCCAGGGTGAGCGCGCCCAGGGTGGGAATGCCTGTCCGAAGGGCCATGATCGTTCTCCTGCTGGGCCGGGCTGCGGAGCAAGCCCGACGGGGGCTATTTACCTGCGAGCCTGCCCCATGGTGACAGGCCTGTCGAGCGCTCCCGACCCGAGGCGGGGCCGATTTGCCCCGTGCTGCTGCGCGCTTGGGCAACTGTCCGGCCAATCGCCAAGACACTGGGCAGTGCGGAGAGGGATTATCGGGGCTTTGCAGGGATCGGGTCGGCCGCATGGACCTCTGCCAACAGCTCGAGAAAGGCGGCGGTATAGCGCTTGAGGATTGCGTGGCCGATCTCGGCCGTGGCCGCTCGGGCATCGCCGGCCGCGCCGGAGGGGTGGAGATCCTGCGCCATCCACCCGGTCGCGGTCGGGCCATGAAGACGGAGCTGCCGATGGGCGGCGATCCAGTCCAGCTGCGTCGTGCGAAAGTCCTCGGCCTTGGTCATGTCCACCAGATCCGGACGGATCGCGAGCATCTGGGCGGTCTCGGATGCGCCGGCGTGGATGCCATAGGCGCCTTCCCACTCGGGCAACAGTGCTGCGGTGTCGGCACCGGTGCCCCAGGCGGTCATCACGCACATCAGCCCATGCTCAACGCGCAGTTCCCGCGCCACGACGCCCATGGGCGCGACATTGCCGCCATGGGAGGTGACGATCACCAGCTTGCGCACGCCCGCACGGGCGACCGAGGCCCCGATCTCAAGCCAATTGCGGATCGTCGTCTCCCAATCGAGCGTCAGCGTGCCGGGAAAGGCCAGATGCTCGTTCGATTTGCAGACCTCTTGGACGGGCAAGACCGTCACGGGCAGATCGGCGTGCTTTGCGGCGACGACGCGGTGGACCATCTCGCCAGCGATCATTGCATCGACGCCCACCGGAAGATGCGGGCCGTGCTGCTCGATGGCCGCAACCGGAAGGACGGCGATCCAATCGGCACAGTCCACAAAGGCGCTGCTCGGCATCTCGCGCCAATAGGGCTTGGGGATCAACGCCATAGGATCACGGAGCCGCCGCGAGGCATTCGACCTCGACCACGAATTCCGGGCGCGCAAATCCCGAGACGATCATCAGCGTCGAGGCCGGCAGCGTGCCGGCAAAGAACGCGTTCCGCGCGGCCATGTACCCCGCCAAGTGCGCTCTATCGGTCACATAGGCGTTCAGACGGACGACCGAGGTTCGATACATACCCGCCTCCGCCAAAATCGCCTCGAGATTGTCGAGCGCCAGGGCCGTCTGGGCTTCGGCGCCCTCTGGCACCGCGCCATCGGCGGCGATGCCGAGCTGCCCCGAACAGGCGACCAGGCGCCATCCCGGCGGGATCTCGACGCCGTGCGCATAGGCCGAGAACGGCGGGTGGATGCCGGTGGGGTTCAGAGTGCGCATGGGCCGCGCGCCTCAGGCGATGCGGGCGATGCGCCGCCCGACCCGGTCGAGATAGCGCGTGCGCGCCTCGGCCGTCACGCTGTCCATCTCGTGCAAACCTATCCAAAAGGTCCGCGTCCGGCGCGCACAGATCGCCCTCAGACCCCGCAACAGAATCCGCCGCCCAGGTGCCCCCACAACCCATGTCCAGAACCACCAGGGCGAGCCGAGCGTCGTCACGACGCCCAGCAGTCGGATATGGGTAAGGCCCGGGCGGATCGGCGCGCTCGGCTCGGGCATGGCAAAGGCGACGCCAGGCACCAGCACCCGGTCTAGCCAACCCTTCAACATCGCCGGCTGACCGTACCACCAGGTCGGATAGACAAAGATGATCCCCTCGGCCGCCTTCAGCCGCGCGATGTGGCTGGCCACAGGTTCCTCGTTCTCGACGGGCGTGTGATAGGCGCGGCGTTCCTCGCAGGACATCACCGGGTCGAACCCCTCGGCGTGCAGATCCAGCAGATCGACCTCGTGCCCCGCCTCGCGCGCCGCCTCGACCACCCGCGCACAGAGTGCTGCGTTGAAGCTTTCGGGGTCGGGATGGCAGTAGATGACGAGAAGACGCATGACCCGGCCTCGGCGGGCCCGGCCGGCATAGGCGGACCCGAGGCGAAGTTTGGCCCGCCAGCGCCCCTGGGGCAAGTGGCTCGGCTCAGGCGGCGGGGCCGTTCGCGCCGACCGGAGCTGGAGCGCCCGGCATCTCCTGGGCCATATCGCCCCCATCGCCTTGTGCCACGATCCGGAAAGCACGGCTGTTCGGCAGGTTTCGCCAAAAGGCGAGCTTTGCGTACTTCTCGAACAGATCCGGCGGCAGAACCGTGCGGCGCGGGGCGGGCAAGACCTCGCGACGCACCCGGTGCAGACCGTCGAGCCCCAACTGCTGGTCAAAAGCGGGCGCATCATACTCGACCGCCTCGAAATCATGGTCGAAGGGCGCTTCGCCCATGAACTCATAGAGCAGCTTGAATACCTCGCGCGGGCGGGCCACCAGCAGATCGTATTCGACGATCACCAGCCGGTCGGCATAGTCCGAGTAGCAGGCCTCGCGCAGCGCATGCCAGGGATAGCCGACCAGACGGTTGGCGCCGGCCATAGCCTCGGTGCGGGTGTAGACCGTCGCCCGCTCGCCAGGGCTGTTGAACAAACGGGTGTGCTCGAACGGGTTGGCGCGGACCTGGCGCTCCATGCTGTCCATGATCCAGGCGACATCGCGCACCAGGCAGACCACCCGCGCCTCGGGAAACACTTCCATCAGCGCCGGCAGCTTGGCGGTCCAGGCGCGGTTGGTGTCAAAGATCACGCGCTGCGGGAACTCACCGTAATAGCTCTCGAACAGGCCTTGGAGGAAGCGCTTGCGCTGGGTTTGGGTGACCTGGGTCGAGAGCTCGGTGCCCGCCGAGACCTGGGCGATCAGCCCCTCGAACAGCCCTGCAATGGGCGAGGACATGCCTGCGTGAAAGGCCGGGTTCTGGCGCAGGATGGCCGCGGTCAGCGTCGAGCCCGATCGCGGTAGGCCCGAGATGAAGTGGTAGCGGTGTCCGGTCTCGGCCAATTTGAGCTCCCATCGCTGCGGCGCGAGTGTCCCCACTGTCCCCACCGAGGTCAACAGGCCCGGCCCCACCTGCGGGGCCAATTGCGAGGGCGACCGCTCTTGGGGCAGGATCCGTCCGAGATCGTCGCGAGGATGCGCCCATGACCAAGACCGACCCGCGCACAACCGGTGTTGCCGTGGCCAACAGCGCGGAGCTTGCCCGTTGGAGCGGCGAGACAGGGCATGCCTGGGTGACCCATCAGCGCGCGCTCGATGCGACCCATGCGCGGCCGCTTGAGCTTCTGCTGACCGAGGCCGGCTTGGCTCCAGGTGAGCGGGTCCTCGACATCGGATGCGGTTCGGGGGCGAGCAGCCTTGCGGCCGCCAAGGCCGTGGCGCCGTCGGGCCATGTGGACGGGCTCGACATCTCCACCCCGCTCCTGGCACTCGCTCGGACGCGGGCGAACGAGGTCGACCATCCGATCTCGTTTCACCTGGGTGATGCCCAAACGGCGGCGCTGGCCGAGGCGAGCTATGCCCATGTCATCTCGCGCTATGGTGTGATGTTCTTTGCCGATCCGGTGGGGGCGTTTGCCAACATCCTGCACGCCCTCAAACCCGGAGGGGGCGCAACATTCCTCGCCTGGGGCCCGCTCGAGCACAATCCCTGGTTCGCCGTCGCGCGGGCGGCGGCGGTTGCGCGCCTCGGTGCGCCGGCACCGCGCGATCCGCATGCACCGGGCCCGCTCGCCTTTGCCGACCCCGATCGGGCCGCCGGGCTACTCCGCGCCGGCGGGTTCTCGGTGGATCTGGCGGAGTGGCGCGACCTCTGCCTCACACCTCCAGGTTCGCGCAAAGCTGCCGCCGATCTGGCCTTTCGGTTCGGACCAGCAGGGCGGATCCTCGATGAACGGCGCGGCGGTGATGCGGACGCGGATGCCATCCGCCAATCCATCGCCGACCGCTTCGCAGACTTCGAGCGCCCCTCCAGTCTCGAGATCCCAGCGCGGCTGGTCTTGCTCCGCGCTCACCGGCCATGAACAGCGGGCTCAGCCCTCGCGCACAGTCCGGGCCGTCGCCTTCTGTGCCGCGAACTCCGCCCGTCGCTTTGCCAGCTCCGCGGCGCTCAGCAGCGACGGGTTCATATAGTCGCGCTTCCATACCGATCCGCCCGGCCAACTCAGCCCACTCGTCACGGTGGTGCGGGGCGCCGACGCCTGCTCCAAAAGATCGAGGGCCAGCGCCAAGACACGCCGCTGGCATGCCACATCGGACGGCCGCCCAGCCGCATGGCCAAGCGGCAGGTCCGACCAGACCATCCGCGGCACCCCCACATGCTCTGGAATATCCCGGGCCGCGGCCATGATAACCGTGGGAAGCCCCGCCGCCTCGAGCGCCCGCGCTGCGAGCGCGACGCTCTGATGGCACACTGGGCAATTGGGCACGAGGATCACGGCATTCGCCTCGTCCTCGACCAGCCGCGCCACCAAATCCGGGCAATCGACGCTGCGGGTCATGCGCTGACTGCGATTGGTGGGCAGACCGTGCAGGCGGGGGCCGAGGGCGCCGATCCGGCCCTCGGCCTCGGCCATGCGCAAGGCGTCAAACGGCAGATAGCTGCCCTGGTCCGCCACCCGCCAATGGGCACGGTCCACCGCCACATGGGCGATCCGCAAATCGGGGTCGACCCCGGACGGCATCGACCAGACCTCATAGAACTTAGCAGCCGCATTGTAGGGCGCCCCTGGCCCCTGCTCCCCAAGCTTGGGCCGGAAGGGCGCTGCAGTCGTCACCAGCGCAACGCGTGCCCGCTTGAGCCGCGGCGGAGGCGCAAAGGGAACGGCCTCCTCTCGGGCCCAGAGATAGGGCGAATAGCCGAGTGCTGCGTACCAAGCCCGCGTCCGCGCCATGTAGGAGACCGGCAGATCGAGGGCGATCTCCATCTCGACCATATCCGTCATCGCCCCTCCCCCTCATGCCGAGCCCCATCTAGGCGCCATCGCTTTGGCCTTGGCAAGGGCCACGCCCCTTTGCCAGGCCCCACACTTCATGCCAGTCTCGGGGAAAACACGAGGGGAGGAGACCGGTGACCGACGGCTCGGGCCTGACCAAGGGCCTCACGACTTATGGCGACCGCGACTTTGCCCGGTTCCTGCGGATGTCCTTTGCCCGGTCCATGGGGATCTCGCAGAGCTTGCTGGCGCGACCCGTGGTGGGCATCGCCATGACGCCCTCGGGCTTTAACAACTGCCACCGGGGGATGCCGGATCTGGTCGAGGCAGTGAGCCGCGGCGTCCTGGCCGCCGGCGCCTTGCCGCGCCCATTCCCCACCTGCTCGCTGGGCGAGGTCTACTTGTCCCCGACCTCCATGGTCTATCGCAACCTGATGGCCATGGACACCGAGGAAATGCTGCGCGCGCAGCCCATGGACGCCGCCGTGCTGATCGGCGGCTGCGACAAGACGGTGCCAGCCCAGCTGATGGGAGCCGCCTCGGCGGATGTGCCGGCGATCCAGCTGGTGACCGGGCCCATGTCGACCGGACGCCACCGGGGCGAGCGCTTGGGAGCCTGCACCGATTGCCGCCGATATTGGGGCAAGTTCCGCGCGGGTGACGTGGATGCCGAGGAGATCGCCGCTGTCGAAGGCCGCCTCGCGACCACCGCCGGCACCTGCGCGGTGATGGGCACCGCCTCGACCATGGCCTGCATTGCCGAGACCCTCGGCATGGCGCTGCCGGGAAGCGCGGCGATCCCCGCGGTGCATGCGGACCGGCTGGTGGCCGCAGAGGCGACCGGCGCCGCTGCGGTTGGGCTGATCAATGCGCCGCGCCGCCCCTCCGAGATCATCACGACACAGTCGGTGGAGAACGCGCTGCGCGTTTTGATGGCCGTCAGCGGCTCGACCAATGCCATCGTCCATCTGGCCGCGATTGCGGGGCGGCGCGGCATCGCGCTGTCGGCACAGACGCTGAACCGGATCTCGGACGAGACCCCGGTCCTGGTCGATCTCAAACCGGTGGGCGAGGGATACATGGAGGATTTCTTTGCAGCCGGCGGCGTCGGCGCGGTCTTGCGCGAGCTCCGCCCGCTTTTGCATCTCGACACCGTGGATGTCACGGGCATGTCGCTGAGGGAGCGCCTGGACCAACCGCTCGACTGGGTCGACCGGCGCGTTGTCCGCTCAGCCGCAGAGCCCGTGTCCCCCGTGGGCGGCTTGATCCAGCTGTCGGGCACGCTCGCCCCGGACGGCGCCATCTTCAAGCGCGCCGCAGCAACGCCCGCGCTGTTCGAGACCGAGGGGCGCGCCGTGGTCTTTGAGGACCTCGAAGATATGGCGCGGCGGATCGACGACCCAGATCTCGATGTGCTGCCCGACGACATCCTGGTGCTGAAAAATGCCGGACCCGTTGCCTCCGGCATGCCTGAGGCCGGCTATCTGCCCATCCCGAAGAAGCTCGCGCGGGCCGGCGTGACGGATATGGTGCGGATCTCGGATGCGCGAATGTCCGGCACCGCGTTCGGCACGATCGTGCTCCACATTGCGCCCGAGGCGGCAGTGGGCGGGCCGCTGGCCGTGGTGCGCAACGGAGACCGCATCCGCCTGTCGGTGGCCGAGAAGCGCGTCGATCTGCTGCTGCCGCCAGGGGAAATCGCGGCGCGCCTGACCGATCACAGGCGCCCAAAGCCGCCCGCGCGCGGCTACCGCGCGCTCTATGCCCGCACGGTTCTACAGGCACCGCAGGGGTGTGATTTCGACTTTTTGCAAGACATGCATTAGCGCGCCTGCCGGGCCGCCTCCGCCAGGAAAGGGACATCCATGGCTCTCTTCGATGCGCTCCAAGCCCGCGAGGCCCGGGGCCGCCGGATCCGCGTCGGCCTGATCGGCGCCGGCAAATTCGCCACCATGTATCTTGCGCAAGCGCGCCGGCTGCCGGGGGTGCACGTGCTCGGCGTCGTGGATCTCAGCCCCGACACGGCCAGCGCGAACTTGGCGCTCGCGGGATGGGAGCCGGCGCGCATGGCTGCCGCCACGCTCGACGCCGCACTGCAATCGGGCGCCACCCATGTGGGCGAGGACGCGGGCGCCCTGATCGCCCATCCGGCGGTGGACCTGATCCTCGAGGTGACGGGCAACCCCGTGGCGGCGGTCGAACACATCCTCGCAGCCTTCGAGCAGGGCAAGCATGTCGTGAACGTCACGGTCGAGGCGGACGCCTTTGTAGGCTATGGCCTGGCCAAGCGGGCCGCCGAGGCTGGGGTGCTCTATTCGATGGCCTACGGCGACCAACCAGCGCTGGTCTGCGATCTGGTGGACTGGGCGCGCACCTGCGGCTTTGAGATCTCGGCGGCGGGCCGGGGTCACAAATGGCTCCCGGCCTATCGCAAATCAACGCCCGAGACGGTCTGGGACCACTGGGGGCTGAGTGCCGAGCAGGCGGCCCGTGGGCGGCTCAACCCAAAGATGTTCAACGCCTTCCTCGATGGCTCGAAACCGGCGGTCGAGTCGGCGGCCATCGCCAATGCCTGCGACCTGGACGTGCCGGTCGAGGGGCTCGCCTATCCGCCCGGCAGCGTCGATGACATTCCGTACCTGATGCGCCCGCGCGCCGAGGGCGGTGTGCTCGAGCGCCGCGGCATGGTGGACGTCATCTCATCGCTGCGCGCGGATGGCAGCGCCATTCCCTATGACATACGTCAAGGCGTCTGGGTCTGCATCTATGGCGACACCGATTATGTCCGGACCTGCTTTGAGGAATATGGTGTGACGACCGATCCGAGCGGACGTTATGCCAGTCTCTACAAGCGCTGGCACATGATCGGGCTCGAGCTCGGCGTGTCGGTGGCCAGCGTTGCCTGTCGTGGCGAGCCGACGGGCGCTGCTAGCAGCTTTCGCGCCGATGTGGTTGCCGTCGCCAAGCGGGACTTGGCCGTGGGCGAAATGCTGGACGGCGAAGGAGGGTTCACAGTGGCGGGCGGCCTGCGCCCCGCGCGCGCCTCTATCGAGGCGGGGTTGCTGCCGTTGGGGCTCGCCTCAGGCGTGCGTCTGATCCAGCCCGTGCCCGATGGCCATCCGGTGCGCTGGGAGGACGTCTTGGTCGACGCGACCAGCGCCGCCTATCGGCTGCGGCGCGCAATCGAGGTCGACGCGATCTGAGATCGGCGTCCCTTCACGACGGCCTGCCCCCTCTGGTATTGCACCTGCACAATGCGCATGTAGGGGCCTATGGACGTTCCGAAAGACATCACGCTTCGCCAACTCCGCGCGCTTTGCGCGGTGACCGAGACTGGAACCTTTCGACGAGCCGCCGAGCGGCTGGGGATCACCCAGCCCTCACTCAGCGCGCAGATCCAGGGGTTGGAGGACGCCGTCGGTTGTGTTCTGATCGAGCGGGGGCGTCGCGGAGCGCTGCTGACGCCCGCAGGACGTGAGGCGGATGCCCGAGCACGCGATGTGCTCGATGCGGTCGCGGCCTTTTCCGAGGCGATCAAGCGCGATGGCGGCGGCATGCTGCGCCTCGGCGTCACGCCGACGGTCGGACCCTATCTGTTGCCCAAAGCGGTGGCGGCGCTCCATGCCTCGGATCCCGACATGCGGCTCTATATCCGCGAGGCTCCGCCGCGCAGCCTCTCGCGTGAGCTGACCGAGGGGATGCACGATGTCATCGTGACCCATCTGCCCGTCACCGAAGCGGATCTGGAGAGCGAGGAGCTCTTTCGCGAGCGGCTGCTGCTGACCCTGCCCCGTGACCACGCCCTGGCCGCCAAGCAGACCCTGTCTCGCGAAGATCTGGCCGGGCTCGAGGTGATCTCGCTCGATGCGCGCTATCAGCTGCACGATCAGGTGACCGCCCTTTGCCAGAGTTTTGGCGCCCGGTTCCAGCACGGCTATGAGGGCACGAGCCTGGACGCTTTGCGGCTGATGACCGGAGCGGGCATGGGGGTGACTTTCCTGCCGGCGCTCTATGTGCACTCAGAGATCCGCGACGACAGCGAGGTGGTGGCCCGCGAGCTCGAAGGCCGCACGGTGCACCGCAGCATCGGCCTCGCCTGGCGCCGCAACACCGGGCGCACGCGGCAGCTCTCGCGGCTGGCCGATCTGCTGCGCGAGACGTTCAAGCAGCTTGAGACGGTCTAGCACTCGGGCAAGCGCGGGCGCGCTGAGCGCTCGGCGAAGATGGCCTCGATCGTCGCAGCGCCGGCATCCATAGTGGGCTCAAGATCGGTGACCTTGGCCCAATCGACCGGCGCATCGGTTCGGTTGGCGATCGCCTTGGCGAGCGGCGCCCCAACCTCCCGGGCGGCCTCCGCCACCAGCCGTGCAGCCTCGGCCCGCGGCATGTGACGCGCCAGGGCAAAGGCCGCCGCCTCGGCATGGACAGCCCCGCCGCCCAGATCCAGCATCCGTCGCATTGCCGCGGGATCCGGCCGCAGCGTGTCGATCAGGGGCCAGGCCAGCCGCAGACCAGCGCCTGCACCCACGATCAAGGGCGGCAGGGCCATCCATTCGAGCGCCCAGGCCGTGGCGTCGCGCTCTTCGCCATGCAGAACGGCGCCGTTCAGCGCCCCCGCATGCGCACCGGCCATGCGGCCGAGCGTCACCATGGCTTCGGCGGCGACCGGGTTCTGCTTTTGCGGCATGGTCGACGAGCCTCCACCCTGGCCCGCCGCGGCTTCGCCTGCCTCGGAGCGCCCCATCAGGATGAGGTCACCACCGATCCGGCCGAGCGCCGCAGACAGCTGCGCTGCCCAGGCCCCGAGCTCGGCCATGCCGACGCGCGCGGTGCCCCAAGGCGGCGCCGGAGCAAGTCCCAGCTCCCACGCCAGGGCCTCCGCGACCGTCTGGGCCTTGGCTCCCAGAACCGCATTCGCCCCCGACGCCCCACCCAGTTGCACCCGTCCCAAGGTCCGGCAAACCTCCGGCAAACGGCTCTCGAGCATGATCAAGGGTGCCGCCCAATTGGCGATGCGCAAACCGAAGGGGATGGGGGTCGCGATCTGGCTCCGCGTCCGGGCCGCCATAGGGGTCGCCGCGTGGGCCCGCGCCTGCTGGTCTAAGCGGTCGAGCAGCGCGGCAAGTCGGTCCTGGAGAAGGGCGGTCGCGCGCAACAGGCGCAGCACCGCGCCGCCGTCGAGGATATCCTGGCTTGTCGCCCCCCAATGGAGCCAATGCGCCGCCGCCTCGGGCAAGTGCGCGCGCAGCGACGCAACCAAGGCCGGCACCGGAACGCCTGCGGAGGCGGTTCCGCGCGCCAAGGACAGTGGGTCGAGCGACAGGTTGGCCAAGCCACGGTCAATCGCTTTGCCAGCCGCAGGAGGGATGACGCCAGCGGCGGCCTCGGCTCGGGCAAGCGCGCGCTCCACCTCGATCATGGCCGCAATCTCCGCCTCGTCCGAGACCAGCGCTGCCATGTCAGCGTCGCCGAAGAGACCGCTCCAGAGCATGCTGTCGAGGGGAGAGAGCGCCATGGCGTGCCCTAGATATCGAGGAAGACCGTCTCGCGGTCTCCTTGCAGGTGGATCCTGTGGCGATAGGCGTCCTGGCCCATGGCCCCGGCGATCAGGGTGGCCCGCCGCTCGGGCCGCTCGATCCGCGAAAGCACAGGGTCATCGCCAAACAACGCCGCATCTTCGGGAAAGTAGACGCGCGTGTGCAGGCCCAGATTGAGGCCTCGCGCGATGATCCACAGTGTGAGATGGGGCGCTTGGCCCTCCACAGTGCCTGGCCGGATGGTCTGGAGCGTAAACGCGCCCGCTGGATCCGGCAGCAAGCGGGCGAAGCCCGTGAACTCGGGCGCGTTCGTCTTGGGTGCGTGCCGGCCGGTGGCATCGGCCTGCCAGATCTCAATCAGCGCGTCGTGCAGAGGCGCCCCTTGCCCGTCAAGCAGCTCGAGAAGAAGGCGCAAGTGTCTCCCGGGCGTCGCGGGGCCGATCGGAGAGGCCGCGGCCGTTGGCGCGCTCCAGGGCCGAATGCCAGCGCCCTCGGGCGCGAGGCCGATGTGCAGGTAGGGCCCGGCAGTCTGGGACGGCGTCTCAGGCAAGACGGCGGAGTGGTCCATCACAAACCCTCCGGCGCTGTCTCGAACCAGGACTGGCTCCGCCCCCGCAGCACGATGTCGAAGCGCCAGGCCAGGGTCTCGAAGGGCATCGCGCGGTCCATGTCCAGCCGCGCGACCAGCCGGTCAATGGCTACGGGATCGGCGATGGCATTGACGATGGGGCAAAGCGGGATCAGCGGATCGCCTTCGAAATAGACCTGCGTGATCAGCCGCTGACCAAAGGCCGCGCCGAACAGCGAGAGGTGGATATGCGCCGGGCGCCAGCTGTTCTCGGAGTTCGGCCAGGGATAGGCGCCGGGCCGGATGGTGCGAAAGGCATAGGCGCCGTCCTCACCGGTCAGAACCCGCCCGCAGCCGGTGAAATTGGGATCGAGCGGCGCCCCGTAGCCGTCATTGCGGTGACGATAGCGACCCGAGGCGTTGGCCTGCCAGAGCTCGATCAGCGCACCGGGCACCGGGCGCTGCCACTGGTCCATGACGCGACCGTGCAGCAGGATGGGCTCGCCAAGCGGAAGACCCGCACCCCCGTGGTTGCGGAGAAGATCGTCGTCCTCGGGCGCAATTTGATCGGATCCAAAGACCGGACCCGTCAGCTCCGACGCCGTGGGCGGCAGCGCCAAGCGCGGCTGGCGCGGGCTCCGGGCAATGGTTGTCCGATAGGGCGGATAATGGGCGACCGGGTGCGCGGCCGGATCGCGAGGCAGAAGCGGCGGCTCAGACATCGATGCCCATCTCCCGATAGGTTTCGCGCGCCAGGCGAAAGGCCTGGTTGGCCGCAGGGACGCCGGCGTAGACCGCGACGTGCAGCAGGGCTTCGGCGACCTCCTCGCGGCTGGCCCCTGTGTTGGCCGTGGCGCGGATATGCATGGCGAACTCCTCCCAATGCCCCAGCGCTGCCAGCAGCACGAGCGTCAGCAGCGACCTGTCCCGGGGCGCAAGGCCAGGGCGAGACCAGACAGTGCCCCAGGCGCCCTCGGTGATCAGCTCCTGGAACGGCGCGTCGAAGGGGCTGGTGGCAGCCTCGGCACGGGCGACATGCGCCTCGCCGAGGACGCTGCGGCGCGTGGCCAGGCCAAGGGAGCGGCGGTCGGTCATCTCAGCCTCCGAGCAGGCGCGGCAGGAACAGGGTGAGCGGCGGCACCGCCAGCAGCAGCGCGACGCGCAAGATCTCGACCCCAAAGAACGGCAGAACGCCGCGGAAGGTCTCGCCCATCGGCGTCTCATGCGCCGTGCCGCGGCCGATCTGGGCGATGATGAAGACGTTGAGGCCCACCGGCGGCGTAATCAACCCGAGCTCGACGACGATCAGCGCGAGCACACCAAACCAGATCTTCAGCTCCTCGGGCCCCATGCTAAAGGCCGCCATCTCGGCCGTGACATAGTCGCCGCCATTGATCGCGATCAGCGTGGGCCAGAAGAACGGCACGACCACCAGGATCATCGCGAGGCTCTCCATAAAGCAGCCGAGCACGATCAGCACCAGCAACATCAGCGCCAACACGGCGAGCGGATCGAGGCCCGAGGCGCCCGCCCATTCGGCCAAAGCCTGCGGCAGGCCAGTGCGGGTAAAGAAACCCTTCAGCACCTCGGCGCCGAACAGAATGAAATAGATCATGCCGGCCGTCACCGCCGTTTCGCGCAGCGCGTGGGCCAGACCGCGCGCACCGAGCCCGCCGCGCCCCGCAAGCCGCAACGCCACGCCGTAGGCCGCGATGACGAAGACGCCAAAGGCCGCCGCCGGCGTCGGCGTGAACAGCCCCGCCCCGAGGCCGAGGATGATCGACCCGAAGATCGCGAGGACCGGCGCCAGTCGCAGGATCGCCGCCCGACGCTCGGCACGCGGCATGGGCCGCGGCTCGGGCGCCTGCGTGGGATCCATCCGCAGCCGCAGCCAAATCACCGCCAGGAACCCTGCAACCGCCAACAGGCCCGGGATCAGCGCGGCTTGAAACATCTCTAGGATCGAGGCCTCGACGATGATCGCATAGATCACCAGCGCAACCGAGGGCGGGATCAGGATACCGAGCGTGCCGCCTGCCGCCAGCGTGCCCGTGGCAAGCCGCGGCGCATAGCCCTGGCGCGCAAGCTCGGGCAGCGCCACGCGACCCATGGTGGAAGCCGTCGCCAGCGAGCTGCCGCAGACCGCGCCGAACCCGGCACAGGCGCCGATGGCTGCCATGGCGACACCGCCTCGGATCCGTGCAGTCAGCGCCGCCAGCCCTTGGAACAAATCGCGCGACAATTGCGCCTCGGAGGCAAGAAACCCCATCAAAACAAAGAGTGGCACGACCGAGAGGTCATAGTTCGCGACATTCGACCAAAGCAGCGTCTTGAACTGCGCGAGGTAGGGCTCAAAGCGCAGATAGGGCAGCGCCTGGGACAGCGCCCAGTTGCCACCGATGCCCACCAGGACCATGGCCAGGGCCACGGGCATGCGCAATGCAAGCAGCACGAACAAAGCTGCAAGCCCTCCGAGGCCGATCGCATAGGGCTCAGTCACAGGTCACGTCGTGGATCCAGTGCGAGGCTCGGCACCGGCGGCCTGCAGGCTGGCGACCCCGGCCCAAAGCACGAGCGAGACTAGTCCAGGCGCGTAGAATGGCCATTCGGGCCATCCGAGGATCGGGGTCAAGACGCCGTCCGCCCGCGTCTCCAAGAGCCCGCGCAGCATCCAACCAGCGAGGAAGAGGGAAAGCACCGCCGTCAGGCCGTCCCAGACGCGGCCGAGCGCGGTGCCGAGACGCCCCAACCGTTCAGCAAACAGATCCACTGCCACGTGCCCGCGCCGCAACTGGCAATAGGGCAGACACATCAAGGCCGCACAGGAGATCGCGAGCCGCACGAAATCCTCATAGCCCGAGAGGCCGGCCACCCCGCCGCCCCAAAGCCCGGCGACCCGGTGCGCCGAGAACAGCGCAATGTTCGCCGTCGTCACCGCCACGATGGCCAGCAGCAACACACCGCCAGCGATCGCCCAGGCGGCCGCCACCCAGCCGAGCTTGGCGCGGATGGCGTGCATGGCGCTCACTCGGCGTTGGCGGCCATGGCCGCTTTGGCCTTAGCGACCAGGGCCGCGCCGTCGATGCCCTTGTCGGCCATCTCGGCCTGCCAGCGCGCGGTGGCCGCATCCGAGGCCGCGATCAACGCGTCATAAGCATCGCTCGGCAGCTGCGAGACCGAGCCGCCGGTCGATCCGGCCTGGAGGTCTTTGCCCTTGCCCTCGACCCCGTCCCACACGGCCCCGATCTCGGCCGCGATGGCCGCACCGGAATGCGCATCGATGATGGCCCGCAGGTCGTCCGGCAGAGCCTGATAGCGGTCCTTGTTCATGGCAAAGAGGAACACGGCGGTGCCAAAGCGCAGGCCCTCAGGTCCCTCGACCGAGGCCTTGGTCAGCTCGTGCAGCTTCAGCGGCGGGACGATCTCGAAGGGCACCAGCGCGCCGTCGACCGTGCCTTTGGAGAGCGCCTGCGGCAGGGCCGGCACCGGCATGCCCACAGGCTCGGCGCCCCAGGCCTCAATCATCCAGGCCCCGGTCCGCGAGGGCGTGCGCAGCTTCAGCCCCGCCAGATCCGCCGCGGTCGCGACGGGTCCATCCACCAGATGCAAAGCGTTGCCTGCATGGGTGTGCACCAGAATCGGGTGCACATCGGCGAAATCCTCGGCCAGGTCCTCCATCACGCTCTGGATCGCCAGCGTGGTCTGGCGCGCCGAGCCCGCATGCACGCCCGGCAGCTCAAAGACCTCGACCCGCGGGAAGACCCCGGGCGTGTAGCCAGGCAGCGTCCACACCATATCCACCACCCCGTCGCGGAGCTGGCGATAGAGTTCGGGCGGCTTGCCCCCCAGCGCCATGGCCGGGAAGATCTGGAAGGCGATGCGTCCGCCCGAGGCTGCGGTGACCCGCTCGGTCCAGGGCTCGATGAATTTGGCCTGGGCAGGCGCTTTCGGGCCCAGGAAGTGCTGAATGGTCAGCGTGACCTCTTGGGCTGATGCCGGCAAAACCGTCAGCGCTGCGGCCAATGCCGCCCCGCACATCGCTTGGAAACTGGGTCTCATGATCACCTCCCTTGGCGCCGCTTCGGGCGCGCTTTCTCAGTATGGCAGTCCCACATAGTTCTCGGCCAGCGCGGTCATGGCCGCTTGCGAGCTGACGAGATAGTCGAGCTCGGCCCGCTGGATGCGCGCGCCAAAGGCACCCGTGTCCGGAAAGCGATGCATCAGCCCGGTCATCCACCAGGAAAACCGCTCGGCTTTCCAGATGCGGGCCAGCGCACGGTCGGAATAAGCCTCGAGCCCCGCCGCATCGCCCTCGCGGTAGTGGCGGATGAAGGCCTGCGCCAGATAGCGGATGTCCGACGCGGCCAAATTCAGCCCTTTGGCTCCGGTGGGCGGGACGATATGCGCGGCATCGCCGGCCAGAAACAGCCGGCCATAGCGCATGGGCTCGGCCACATAGGAGCGCAGCGGTGCGATGGATTTCTCGATCGACGGCCCTGTCTCGAGTCGCGCCGCAACAGCTGGCGGCAACCGGTGCGCCAGGGTTTCCCAGAACCGTGCATCGCTCCAATCGGTGACATCGTCCTCGATGGGGCATTGGACATAATACCGGCTGAGCGCCTCACCGCGCAGGGAGCAGAGCGCGAAGCCATCGTCATGGTTCACGTAAATCAGTTCCCGATCGACCGGCCGAGTGCGCGCCAGCACTCCGAGCCAGCCAAAGGGATAGACCCGCTCGTATTCTCGCAAATGCCCGGCCGGGATGGACTGGCGGCTGATCCCGCGGAACCCGTCGCAGCCCACGACAAAATCGCAAGCGAGGGTCGCGGCCCGGCCATCGGTCCGCCAACCGAGGCTGGGGCCACCGGTGTCGGCTCCGTGGATGGCGACATCGGCCGCCTCATGCACGATGCGCCCGCCCATGGCGTCGCGGGCATCATAGAGATCGCGGGTGACCTCGGTCTGGCCATAGAGTGTGACGGTTTGGCCGACCAGATCTTTGAGATCGATCCGGAGCATCACCCCGCCAAAGGCCAGGGCAAAGCCGTCATGGGGTTGGCCCTCGGCATCAAGGCGATCGGCCACGCCCGCCTCGCGCAGAAGCGCGACCGTTCCCGGTTCGAGAATGCCGGCGCGAATGCGGTTGAGGACATAGGCCCGGCTCCGCCGCTCCAACACCACGCTGTCGATGCCGGCCCGGTGCAGCAGTTGGCTGAGCAGCAAGCCCGAGGGCCCGCCGCCAATGATCCCCACCTGGGTCCGCACGTCCCGTCTCCCCTCCCGTGTCTCCGCCGGTTTCACCAAACCTGATACGTCGATTTCGAAATGTAAAATGACATATTTTCCTCTATGCATTACCATTCGGAATATGATTGACCGCCGCATCAAGATCCGACACGTGCAGGCCCTGGTCGAAATTGCGCGATCCGGCAGCCTGACCCAAGCGGCCGAGGCCTTGGCGCTGTCGCAACCCGCGGTCTCGAAGACACTTGCGGAACTCGAGGCGACGCTCGGCACCCGGTTGATGGAGCGCAGCCGCTCTGGAATCGCCCTAACGCCCCCGGGCGAGATGTTTTTGCACTATGCCGGCGCCAGCCTGGCCGCGCTCGAACAGGGATTGGACGGCTTGGCCCAGCTTGGGATGCGCGGCGCGTCCACGCTGCGGATCGGCGCCCTGCCTTCGGTGGCGGCACGGCTGCTGCCCCAGGCCACGCTGCGATTTCGCCAGAGGGCCAGAGGCGCGGTGCTGTCGCTGGTCGAAGGGCCCCATGCGCATCTGATCGGCGAGCTGCGCCGCGGCGCGCTGGAGCTTGTCGTCGGTCGGCTCGGAGAGCCCGACAGCATGGCGGGCCTGTCCTTCACGCAGCTCTACGCCGAGCGCGTGGCCTTTGTGGTGCGCCCAGGCCATCCCCTGCTCGCCGAGCCGCGGATCGCGCGGCTGGCCGACTGGCCGGTGATCTTTCCCAATCGCGACGCGGCGATCCGGCCCTTGGTCGAGCGGATGCTGCTGGCACACGGGGTCGGCCATCTGCCGGATCGGATCGAGACGGTCTCCGGGGCCTTCGGCCGTGTGCTGGCGCGCCAATCCGATGCCGTATGGATCATCTCGGCCGGGGTGGCCGCCCAGGATGTGGCCGAGGGAACATTGGCCGCCCTGCCCTTCGACAGCGGGCTGACCGAGGGTCCGATCGGGCTGATGACCCGCGCCGGCGAGACGATGACCCCATCGGCGCGCCTGTTCCTGGGCGCGCTCACCGAGGCCGTGGCGCAGGGCTAGGCCGAGGCCGTCCGGCGCAGCACCGCGTAGCCGGCGGCCGTCACGGCGGCCGTGACCACCCCGCCCCACAGCACATCCGTGACAACCAGCGACCAGGTCCAGCCAACCAGCACCGCCTTGGCCGTGATCTCGAACGTCGCATAGGCGAAGAGGCCCAACAGCGCGCCTTGTCCCAAGACGCCAGGCCACCCCGCCTGAGCCGCCAAGGCCGGGCGCAGTACGAACCACACCACCCCCGCGACATACATTGCGTAGAACACTGCCGCGGCCAGATAATCCGGGTCCTCGGCCAGCAGATGGGGCACGTCCCGCTCGTAATGCGGCAGAGCCACCTGCGTCAGGAACACCGCGTCGAGCACGATCATGATCACGATGCCGCTGATATAGGCGAGCAGGTAGGGCATGGGGTTCGGCTCCATCTCTGTCCGGATAACGGCCGGCGACGTCCGGCTGACCGAAGGTATAGGGCCGCTATCCCCCAGCGCCCAGGTCTATACCTTGCACAAATTGCCTCGAAGCCGCGGCGAAATAGGTTGCTGTCCGAGACACAGACAGGCCGTGGCCAGAAGGCACTCCCTCCCGAAGCAGTCGGGGCCGAGACCGAGGATAGACCATGTGCCAGATCATTCGCCCCGCCGTTTTCGCCAATCCGCGCCCGGTCGTTGAGGGGCTCGCCCCTCCCGCAGGCCCGGACAGCGCCGAGGTCATCGACCTCGCCGAGCGTCGCGCCGCACGAGATGCCAGCACGGCTCGGTCCGCCGCGCCTTGGATCGGCATGTGGCTGGGGGGACAGCCCCTCGCGATCGCGCTCGACCTGCCCGCTCAGCCCGCGCTGAAGGCCGAGGCGCCCCGCAAAACCCACGACACTGCGCGTGGAGACGGCGGCGGCTTTGACCAAGCAGCGGTCGTGATCCCCTTTCTGCCCCGCAGGCGCAACCAGCGCGGAGCGTGAGGCCGATGCAAAAAGGCCGGGGCAAACCGCCCCGGCCTTCGTGCCGTGCAAGACCGTGACCGGTCTCGGTTACTCCTGGCTGCCCATGAACTGGAGCAAGAACATGAACATGTTCAGGAAGTTCAGGTAGAGGCTCAGCGCGCCCATGATGGCGCCCTTCTCGAGCCAAGCCTGCCCCTCGGGGCTCGTGCGCATCGCCAGGTAGGTGTTCTTGATGTTCTGCGTGTCATAGGCCGTCAGACCCGCAAAGATCAGCACACCGATCAGCGACACCGCAAAGCTGAGCGCCGAACTCTCAAAGAAGAACATGTTCAGCAGCGACGCGACGATCAGACCGATCACGCCCATGAACAGGAAGCGGCCCCAGCCGGAGAGATCCTTCTTGGTCGTGTAGCCGTAGAGCGACATCGCACCGAATCCGGCGGCGGTCGCCATAAAGGTCTGGGCGATCGAGATCCCCGTGAAGACCGCGAAGATCCAGGAGATCGACAGACCCATCAGGGCGGCAAAGCCCCAGAAGACCATCTGCGCCGTGCCGGCCGACATTCGGTTGATCATGGCCGCGAAGCCAAAGACCACCGCCAGCGGAGCCAGCATGATCACCCATTTGATGGGCGACGAGAACATCGCCTGCAGCACGCCGACCGGGATCAGCGCCGTCGGTTCGCCCGCCACAGCGGCCTTGAAGTCCATGCCCACGACGTAGGCCACCAACGCGGTGATGATCATCGCGCCGCCCATCAGGGCATAGACTTTGTTCATATGGGCGCGCAGACCGGCATCGATCTCTGCAGCGGCTGCGGTGCTGCCGATCGCCTGGTTGCGCACGTAGTTCGGAGTCGCCATCTCAACCCTCTCGAAGATATTGCCAGTGCCTGCGTGGACCGGGCATACCCCTGTTGCTGACGCACCAAGGGCAAATCCAACACACATTACACGCGAATATCGGATAACGGCTGTGCGGTTTCAAGCGATGCGGCGGGCAAAATCCCCCGGTGGATGCGGCTTGCACAGGGTGGAAGGGCCGAGATCCCACAGACTGGAACCAACGCCATGATCCGCGCCTTCGCAGCCATCCCCGTGCCCGAGGACACCGGCGCCCTGTTGGCACCGCTTCAGGCGCGATTGCCGAGCGTTCGGGTGGTCCCTCGCCAGGCCTTGCATGTGACGCTCGTCTTTATCGGCGAGCACCAGGAACCGGTGATCGAGGATCTGCATTACGCGCTTGAGGCGATTGCGGCCCAGCCCTTTGCGCTCGCGCTCTCGGGGCTGGGGATGTTTGGCGGGGCGAGCCCGCGGGTTCTCTATGCCGGTGTCGCCCCCGAGCCAAAGCTCAAAGCGCTGCGGGACCGCGTCCGCAGTGCGGGGCGCGAGGCGGGCATCGTGCTGGCGCAGGAGAAGTTCCTGCCCCATGTGACGCTCGCCCGCTTTCCCAAGACCGGGCTCGGGGCGGAGGACACGGCGCGGCTGGATGCGGCTGTTGCCTCCCATGCCGGACTGCGTCTCGCCCCTTTCGCCGTCGAGAAGTTCACGCTCTTTCGGTCCCATCTCGGTCGATCAGGACCGAACTATGAGCCACTTGCGGACTATCCGCTGGCAAAGTGAGGCTCAGCGCCGCCGGGGAACATCCCAGAACGGGCGCTCGCTCTCGGCGCGGGCCGATTGCGGATCGATGCCGATATCATCCAATGCGCGGCGATCAAGACGGGCCAACTCGCGGCGCTCACGCGCCACACGGATCCAATCTCCGATCAGCAAGGAAAAATGGCGGCGCGGCATAGCGCCATCAAGCAGAAGGGTCAGGGCTTTCATCTCGCGTCTCCTTATCATCAAGGTTGATACAATGTGTACGTTCCATCATCAGGTGAGATGAATATGGGGGATGGAACTGAATCAAGGAAATGAATAATGTTGGGGAGACCCATCACGGTAGGTAATGCAAAATGATCCGGAATCTCGACCTCACCGCCCTGCGCAGCTTCGTCACCGTGGCCGAGACCGGCGGCGTGACAAAGGCGGCGCATCAGCTGAACCTGACCCAGTCGGCGGTCTCGATGCAGATCAAGCGTCTGGAGGACATGCTGCAGCAGCCGCTGCTCGACCGCGCCGGGCGCCGCGTTGCGCTGACGGCCCATGGCGAGCAGCTGCTCGGCTATGGCCGTCGGATCCTGGCGCTAAACGACGAAGTGATCAGCCGGATGATGCACACCTCGTTCGAAGGCGAGATCCGGCTCGGCGTGCCGACTGACATCGTCTATCCCCACATCCCCCGCGTCCTGCGCCAGTTCGACCGCGAGTTCCCACGCGTAAAGATCCACCTGATCTCCTCCTACACGACCAAGCTCAAGGAGATGCTGGACGCAGGCGAGATCGACTTGATCCTCACCACCGAGAGCGTGCCGGGTCCCGAGGGCGAGATCCTCTCGGTCGAGCAACTGGTCTGGGTCGGCGCCCCTGGCGGCATCGCCTGGCGCGAGCGCCCGCTCCGCCTGGCCTTCGAACAGCAGTGCCTGTTCAAACCCTGGGTGCAAGAGGCGCTCGATCGGGCCGGGATCCCCTGGGAGATGGCTGTGCTCACCCGCTCCACGCGCACCGTCGAGGCCAGCGTCTCGGCCGATCTGGCTGTGCATGCGATGCTGAAAGTCGCCCGCACGCCTTACATGGAGCCGATCTCCCACAGCGGCCATCTGCCCGAGCTGCCGACCAGCCACATCGTGCTGTATCGGGCGCGCCAGGCGATCGGCGTGCCGGTGGATGCTTTGGCGGTTATGCTGCGCGCGGCCTATGGCGCGGAAAAGCCCGCCCTGGCCGCCGAGTAACCCTGCGAGTAGCCCGCCGCGCCTAGCCGGGGCTCTACCATCGCAAAGGCCATCGGCCTCTTTGTGCAATCACCCCGTGCGGTTGCACAAGCTTTGCGCGCCTTAAGTGAGACGCTTTGCTCAAATAAATTTCGTTTATCATTTAAACTTTTTCAGCTATAATCCGGCCCAGCCAACTGCCAACACACTCGTAACCGCACCGCAAACCCTTCGGCTATGTGTTGTATGTTGCGCCGGCGATTATTGCGCGAACACTGCGATTACAAATCGTACCCGAATATCCTATGTCACCAAAAAGAAAAGGAGAAGAATTTGCCCAAAATATTTTCTCAGATGAAACTTTGGCTTGGATTGGCCGTTCTTTTTACAAGTGTTGCGGCGCCGCAGGCCAACGCTGTTGACTTGTTTGCCACGGAAGGCGCGGCCGATGAGAGGCGCTTGGCCAATTTGGTGTCTCGCCAGAAGACGCTGGTCGAGCACATGGCCGCGAACGCCTGCTTGATCGTGCGCGGCATCGATGTGGAGGCGGACCGGGCCCGGCTCCAAGGGGCGCATGACCTGTTCCTCGAGACCCACACCGCGCTGATTGAGGGAGATGAGACGCACGGCCTCGTCAAGGAGACCAACGAGCGGGTGCTGACACAGTTGACCGCTGTCGGGCGCGCCTTTGCTCCCTTTGACATGGCCGCGCTCGACATCAGCGAGGGCGATGCGACCGAGGCCGCGCTGTCGGTGATGATGATGCAGACCTCCGCTCTGTTTCGGGCCCTCGACCGTCTGGCCGGCCTGGTCGAGCGGGTCCACATCCAGTCCAAGGTTCCAGCCGATATCCTGAAGGTCTTGGATTTCGCGGGAAAGCAGCGCTGGCTGTCGCAGAAGATGGTGCGCGAGGCGTGCTTGACCGGAGGCGGGATGGCCTGGGCGCATATCCGCTATGACCTCGACACGACGATGACGGAGTTCGAGGCCCGTATGGTGGCGCTGCGCGATGGAGACCGGCTGCACGGCGTGCCGATGGCGCAGGACAAAGCCTTGATCGGCGCGCTTGACCAGGCACAGATCTACTGGGACGAGATGCGCCCTGTGCTGGAGGCCGCAGCGTTGGGCAAGGCGCCGGACGATCCCGGCCTGACGTTGTTGGCCAAGGACATGACCCCGCTGCTTGCCACTCTGAACCAGGCGGTCACGATCATGGAGAGCGCGTCTTACTAGGCGCCGCAGGCCTGCCGTGCTGCGCCCCTCTCACACTCGGCCGTTGACCTCTCGGCGCTGCTCGGTTTTGAGTGGCGCGAACGGGGGAGCGGTCCATGCGCAACGCGGCAATGGTTCTGGGCATCATCGGCGGGATCGTCGGCATGGCTGTCGGGTTTTTCGGCTACGGCTTTGCCGAGCTGTGGTCCTGGCTGTTCGGCGTGGTCGGCGAGGTCGAGGCGCAGACCGGCTTCCAGGCGGATCTGGGCCAGCCGCCCGCGGATCCAATGGTGACCCGCGCCGTCAGCCTAGTCTCCCCGATCCTGGCAATCGCCGGAGGCGCCATGGCACCGAGCCGCCCGGGTCCGGGGGCTGCGCTGATGCTGATCTCGGCGGGCGGTATGTTCTATGGCTTCGGCTTCGGCGTCTTCACCATGTGGCCCATCGCCATGTGCGCCGTGGGTGGGATGCTGGCGTTGCCCGCTGCGCTGATGGGCCAGCGACGCGCGGACTGACGCGCAGGGCCATCTGGCGCACGCGCGGTGCCCTAATGCGCGAGTTCCCCGAGACCGTCCTGCGGCCACTGGTGAACCTCCCCATGGGACCGGGAGGTGGCGCGTGCCCTTAGCACTCCAGCCGCTCGGCTTCAGCGGCGCGACGCCAAAGGCCACCACGACTAGGGACAGCGCCAGGCCAATCCCGCAAGGATTCGGAGTGCCTCGGTTTGGAGTGCCGCCAGCGCAGGTTCGGCCAACCGGGCTCGCCATGGCGAGCCGACCGATCACGCCAAAAGCCCGCGCTTGATCATGCCTGCCCTCCGATCTCGACGACCACCTTGCCGGTAGCTTGCCGGCTGCGCAGCAGATCCAACGCCGCGTTGGCCTCGGCCAGCGGCACCCGGTGGCTCACATGGGGTCGGATGCGCCCTTCGCCATGCCATCGGATCAGGGTCTCGAGGCTCTCGCCCAACACCCGCGGCGCAAAGGTCGAGTACCCACCCCAGTAGAGCCCGATCACGGTCAGGTTCTTGACCAGCAGGATGTTCGCCGGGATCTGGGGGATCTCGCCACTGGCAAAGCCGATGGGCAGCAAGCGGGCCTCGGGGTTCGAGGCGCGCAGCGCCGCGACCCACTGGTCCCCGCCCACGGGATCAAAGACCACATCGGCGCCGCCGAGCGCTTTGACCTCGGTGCGGATATCGCCGGTTTCGCTGTCGATCAGATGGGTAGCGCCAGCAGCGCGCGCCCGTTCGAGCCGGTCCGCACCGCGGGCAACGGCGATGACTTCGGCGCCGAGCAGATGGCCGACTTCGATGGCGGTCAGGCCCACACCTCCTGCCGCCCCAAGCACGAGCAACCGCTCGCCCGGGCGCAGCTGCGCCCGTCGCTCGAGCGCGAGATGCGCCGTGCCATAGGCGACCTGCAGCACGGCAGCATCCGCGTCGCTCATGGCCTCCGGGACCGGCACACAGGCCTCGGCGCGGGCCAGCACCGCCTCGGCAAACCCGCCCGAGCCGCACATGGCCGCCACCCGGGCGCCGTGGGCCGGTGTCTCCACGCCCTCGCCCAGCGTCTCTACCGTCCCGCAGACCTCGATCCCGGGGGCAAAGGGCAGCTCCGGGCGCTCCTGATACCGGCCCGCCACCATCAGCGTGTCGGCAAAGTTCACGCCGGCCGCATGGACGCGCAGCCGGACCTGGCCCGGCCCAGGCTCAGGCCGTGGGATCTCTTCCATCCCCAGGGCGCCGCCCGTCTCGTGCACGCGCATCGTCTTCATCGTGGCCATCGCATCCCCCGTCAATTTGCCGTCTCCCGGTCGTCGCCGTACCGTCACTTCACATCGGTCTAGCGCCATGCCAAGCACGAGGGAACGGTCGAGCGACATTGAGTTCGGCCCGCGCGGCGTGGTTGTAGGAGAGCGAGCGATGACAGCGATCACAGGGGTGGGGCTGAGCACAGCGGATATGGCCAACACGCTGCCCGAGCTGGGGGCTGCGCTGGACTGGTTCGAGACGCTGGGCATCGACTCGGTCGAGTTGTCGCTCGCCAATTTCGAGGTGGTGGGCGGCGGGCGCATCTGGCCCGATCGGCTGGCCGAGCTGAAACGCCTCTGCGCCGACCGGCCGTTCGGATACACGGTGCATGGGCCGATCTCCTCGAGTTTTGCCGACCAGGCGCATTTGCAATTCCAGATCGACACCTGCCGGGCTTGTCTCGAGGTCGGACAGGCCGTCGGCGCCACGGTGCAAGTCCACCATGCAGCGCTCTTGCCCAATGACCAGGGCGAGCGCGAGGGCCTCCTTGCCCTCGAGCGCGAGACCCTCGCACGCCTCGCGCCCGACTTCGCCGATGGTGGCGTGATCCTCTGCGTCGAGACGCTCTTTCCCCATAGCGCGCCCTGGACCGCCTCGCCCTCCGAGCTTGCGGCCCAGTTGACCGCGGTCGACCACCCAAACATGCGCGCCTGCATCGATTTCAGCCATGTCTGCTTGAACGGCGCCGAGCGCGGTTACGACCCGGTGGCTGAGGTGCAAGCCCTGGCGCCGCTCGCGCGCCATCTGCACATCCACGACAGCTTTGCGCGACCAAAGACTTTCACGCCCTACTCCCATGCCGAGTCGATCATGTTCGGGCTGGGGGATCTGCATCTGCCGCCGGGGCGCGGCACCTTGCCCTGGGACGGCTTTGCCGCATTGCCCTTCGCTGGTCCGATGGTCGCCAATCTCGAGCTGATCAGCCGGCACCGGGACCAGATCCCCGCGGCGATTGCATGGACGCGGGACTGGATCGCTCGGACCGACGCCGCTGCAACCGCCTAGGCCCTCGGCGTCTCACGGATCTCGATACTGTCCGCCCCTTTGACGCGGTGGTCGCCAACTTTGGCCTTGAGATGCGCGACGACGGCGCCCGATATATCGACATCCGAGACCGCGGCGAAATGGCGCCAGGACGGAGGCCGGTTGCGCTCGATGATGATGGCAGAGCCGCCGCCGGTCAGCGCAACGTCCCAGCCGATCAACCCTCCCGTCGGAACCCGGGCGATGGCGTCAAGCACCGCTTGGGGCGGCCGTTCTTCGACCAACTCGGCGCCTTGGCTGGCATTGGCCGGTCGGTCCGGCCCCTCGGCGATACGCCGCGCCGCGCCCAACATCTCCATATCGAGCGTATAGACACGGTACTCGGCTCGAACATCCAGCGCCGGCTCGATGATCATGGGCGGCATCAGCCCCTTGATGCTGCGGGCCATGTCGAGGGCGGCCCCGATGCTCGCCTCGGTGCCGTCGACCCAGCGCACCATGGTTCCGCCATAGCCATCCGTCGGCTTCACCACCAGCTTCAGCCCGCTGCCGAAGTCGTGCTGACGGATGCGACGCTCGAGATCCTTGAGCGTGAGCGCGATCACCCGATCGCTGTCGCAGCCCTTGCCCTGGACCTGCATCAAGAGTTCGGCCTTGCCGAGCGCACTACCCGAGAACCGCTCATAGGGGTCGAGCATCACACAGCCCTGCGCACGCAACGAACGGTCGAGCATCCGCGCCGCCGCGATCGAGGGGCCGGTGATGCGGATGATCGCAGCATCGGCGCGCACCATAGAGGTTCCGAGCAGAATGCGCGGCTGGGACTCGCTCCGCCGCAGCTCGAAGTGGAACTGGTCAAAGGGCGCCGCGACGATGCGAAAACCCGACGCGCGCCCCGCTTCGATCAGCGTGCGCACCGCATGCCGGGCGTTAAACTTGCCATCAGGCCCGGCCGGTTTGATCTCATTCGAGACGATGAGCAGCGTCGGTTTGCTCGGCGCCGGGGCAGTCTGCGTGCGGGTCATCGGGTCTCCGGGCACTGGGAAGCCTGATCTCTGCGCCGATTCCAGCCCACCAATCAAGCCCGCCCGGCCTCTTTCATCGCGCCTGGCCGGGCAAAGCGGTCAAAGGGGTGGAACCCAGAACCATTCCGGTCGGGTAACCCAATCGAGAGGCTTCGGTCCGTAGACAGAGGCATTGAGCCCAGATCACCGAGGCCCGACGCCATGCGCCAGAGACACCCAACCGCCAAGACCCTGGTGCTAGTGCTGTGCCTGAGTTGTCTTTGGACGCCCTTAAGCGCCGACTCGGCCGCTCCGCTTCGGCTCTACATCGATGCGGATCGGGGCGTGACCCGCGCCTCGGCGGAAGCGATCCGAATGGGTGTGGAGACAGCTCTCGCTCAAGTCGGCCACACGGCCGCGGGGCGCAGGATCGACGTTGTCGTGCTGGATCACCGCGGCAATAGCAAACGATCGCTGCTCAATCTGCGCCGCTATCTTGGTGATCCGCACGCGCTGGCGGTTATCGGCGGCAAGCAATCCCCGCCCTATCTGCGCCACAACCTGTTCATCCAAGAAAATGAGATCCTGCTACTGCTGCCCTGGTCGGCGGCTGGCCCGGTCACCCGGCCCGAGTCGGCGCCGAACTGGATCTTCCGGCTCTCGATCGACGACACCAAGGCAGGGCGCTTCCTGGCTCAGGATGCCGTGCTCCGCCGAGGGTGCAAACACAACGCGCTCTTGCTGGTAGACACTGGCTGGGGCCGCTCGAACCGGGGCCGGATCACCCGGGCCTTGCAAGAGCTGGGACACCCCCCAACAGGCACCCATATGTTCGCGCGCGGGATCGGAGAAGCCGAAGCCCGCGCGCTGGTGCGCACCATCTCGGCCAGCGGCGCGGATTGTGTGATCATGGTCCCCTCGATGGCCGAAAGCATCCTGCTGGTGCACAGCTTTGCCGACCTCGCTCCGCATATCCGGATCTCGAGCCATTGGGGGCATGCCGGTGGAAACTTTGCCGATGTCGTGTCCTATGCCGTGCGCGAGACCGTGGCGCTTCGTTTCCTGCACACCTGTTTTCCGTTCGATGCAGTGGACCGAGGCCCGTTCGCCGAGGAGATCGCGCGCTCGGCCCGCAACCTGTTTCCCGATCGGTTCGAAGACTATCACACGCTCCCCGCCTCGGTGGGGTTCGTGCATGCCTTCGATGTGACGCGGCTGTTGCTGGCCGCCTTGGAACAGGCCGGCCTCGGCACGGACATCATCCAAACGCGCCGCCGCGTGCGCACCGCGCTCGAGACGCTCGACGGCGAGGTCCAAGGGCTGATGCGGGTCTATCACCGCCCCTATGCGCCTTACCGCCCGCAGACCCCAGATGCCCACGAAGCCCTCGGCGCCGACGACCTTTGCATGGTCGCCTATGGCCCCTCCAACGAGCTCGCGACCTCGTTCCCCGAAAGGTAGACCGTCATGCACGCCCCAACGCTGCCCATCGCGAAGGCTTTTGCGGGCTTCTTGCTCGGCACAGGGCTCTTGGCCCTCGCGCTGGCCAGCACCGGCGTGTGGTATGCCAGCCGGACGGCCTTCGAGGCGCGCCAGGACACCACCCTACGCGATCAGGCCCAAGCGATCGCGGATGCCTATGCTCTGATCATCGACGCGAGCAACCGCGCGCTGGCATACCTCGCCCGCCAACCGCTGATCACCCAGGCGGTGATGGGCGAGGAGCTGGACCTCGCGAACGCCTCGGACATGGTCCGCAGCTATGACATCGAACCTGCGATCCTGCGCATCTCGATCTATGACATCCTGCGCGAGCCAATCATCGACGAGACCATCGGGCCCAACGCGACGACCACCTTCGCAAGCGTTGTGCGCCGCGAAATGGCCGACCATCTGTTCCGCTCGGATGATGGCCCACGGTTTCGCCATCCGCCGGATACGGACGGGGAGCATCTGCTGATCGCGCTGCCGATCCGGGTCCATGGCATGACCGAGGGCGCCATGGTCGCAGAACTGCGGATGCCCGAACTGGCCTCGCTGGCGGACCAGGCTGATATCGCCTCGATCGCCTTTCTGCACGAGGCGCATGATGTGATGCCTGTTATGTCTGCGACGGATCTGATCATGCGCCCGATCGGACGAACCGGCTTGTGGCTCTTGCTCCGACCAGACCGCTCGGTGCTGGAAGCCGTGCGCGAGGCCTTGGTGCTCCAGGTCTTGGCCGCTTTGTCGGCGGCCCTGATGGTCGTCTTCACCGCCTCGCATTTCATCGGACGGCGGCTCATCGTGAAGCCACAGCGGATGATGGAAGACTCCCGACGCCGATTGATCGAGAGCGAGGCGCGGGCGCGGGAGCTCGCCAGCATCGTGCAACAAACCAACGACGCCATCGTGCTCACCGACCTAGACGGCCGCATCGTCTGGTGCAATGCAGCGGTCGAGCAGATCACCGGGTACTCGCGGAACGAGATGATGGGGCGCAAACCGGGCGATATGCTCCAGGGCCCGGAGACGGACCGCGACACGGTCCGCCAGATCCGCAAGGCCTTGCGCCGCCGCGAGCCGCACCGGACCGAGATCCTCAATTATCGCAAGGATGGTCAGCCCTACTGGCTCGACATCAACATCCTGCCGCTGTTCGACGAGACCGGCCAGGCCCAGCGCTTTGTTGCCATCGAGCGCGACGTCTCCGAGGCCAAGGAGCGCGAGACCCAGCTCAGCGCCTCGCAGGCAGCAGCCGAGGCCGCGACCCGCGCCAAGTCGAACTTCCTGGCCAGCATGAGCCACGAGATCCGCACGCCCATGAACGGGATCATTGGCATGGCGGACCTGTTGACTGAGACACCGCTCGATGCCGAACAGCGCGTCTGCGCCGACACGATCCGCGACAGCGCGAACTCGCTGCTCACCATCATCAACGACATCCTCGATTTCTCGAAGGTGGAGGCCGGCAAGCTCGAGCTGCAGCTCGAGCCCATGAACCTGTCGCGCCATATCGACGACGTCGCCCAGCTGCTTGCACCGGTGGCGGCGGAGAAGGGCCTGGAGATCATCGTCGATGACAACATCAACACGGACGTGAAGGGCCTGCGGCTCTTCCAGTCGGACACGGCGCGGGTCCGCCAGATCCTGGTCAACATCGTCGGCAACGCGGTCAAGTTCACCGAGACGGGGCGGGTCGTGATCTCAACGCGCGCCGAGCCACGGGCCCCTGGCGAGCGGGTTGAGCTGACAATCGACGTGCAGGACACCGGCATCGGCATCCCCGAGGACAAGCTGCAAACGGTCTTTCGCGCCTTCGAGCAGGCCGACAACTCGGTCGCTCGGCGCTATGAGGGCACAGGGCTCGGCCTCGCCATCACGAAACGATTGGTCGAGACCCTTGGCGGCGAGATCTCGGTCAGCTCCGAGCTGGGCAAAGGGTCCTGTTTCTCTCTCACGCTTCGGCTCATGGAGGAGGCGGCGCTTGAGCCGACAGGGATCAAGCCTGTCATGCTCGTCAACAAGAGCATCCTCTTGCTCTATCATGATGCGGTGCTGGCCGAAGTGCTCGAGCGTCAGATCCTGGACGCGGGTATGAAGGTCACGTCGATCCCGAACGACGCCTTCGGCGCGGGCTACGACCTTGGCGATCTCCGTTTCGATGCGGTGCTCATCGACGAGCCGCGCGGGGCGCTGAAGCCCGAGACGGCCCTCGACGCGGTCCTGTCCTCCAACCGGTTGCGGGGGGTGCCGGCCCTGCTGCTGACCTCCGTCAACCGCAGTTTTGACAAAGACCGTTTGCTCGGCCTCGGCTTTGCCGGCGTTTTGCTGAAACCGCTCCGCGCGCGCACGCTCCACAGTCAGCTGTCGAGCCTGCTGACCGGCATTCGCCAGACCACGGTACAGGATGCGGCCGCGGCCTCGGCAGACATCCCCGATCTCAGCGGCGTGCGGATCTTGATCGCCGAGGACAATCAAACCAATCAGCTGGTCATCGGGCGGATGCTCAAGCAGACCGGCGCCGATTATCACTTTGTCGATGATGGCGAGGCGGCGGTCACCGCGTTCTTCGAACTCCGTCCCGAGATCGTGCTGATGGACTGCTCGATGCCGATCCTGAGCGGCTATGATGCCGCGCGCCAGATTCGGGCGCGCCAATGCCGCGAGACCGGCAGCAACGAGGCCTGGATGGTCCCCATAATCGCCATCACGGCCAATGTGATGAAAGAGGACCGGGCGCGCTGCTTTGAGGCGGGGATGACCGATTTCATCGGCAAACCGCTGCGCAAAAAGGATCTTTTCCGAGCCCTCGCAGAGGCCCGCAGCCGCGACGCAGAGCGCGCGACCGACCGCCAGCCGAGCGCGCAAACCTAAGCCACACCCCTCGGCACCGCACCCACAAGAGGTGATGCTGCACTGCACTGGGCAGGGCCATCCACATGTGCTATGGCCCGGCGCGAGTTGGAAGCTCGGGTGGCAGCGCTATCTGCCGCTGGACCTCTCTATGTTGCCAACCGACACGCAACCGGACGTCCGCAGCTTGAGCCCGATCAAGGGGATTTACCATGGCAGCCGAGCCAACACCGTCGTCGCGCAACATCGCCATCATCGCCCATGTCGACCACGGCAAGACCACGCTGGTGGACGAGCTGCTGAAGCAGTCGGGGGCGTTCCGGGAGAACCAGGCGGTGGCCGAGCGCGCCATGGACTCGAACGCCATCGAGCGTGAGCGGGGCATCACAATCCTGGCCAAATGCACCTCGGTCGAATGGCAGGGCACGCGGATCAACATCGTCGACACGCCCGGCCATGCGGATTTCGGCGGGGAGGTGGAGCGCATCCTCTCGATGGTCGACGGAGTGGTGCTGTTGGTCGACGCCGCCGAGGGGCCCATGCCCCAGACCAAGTTCGTGACATCCAAAGCGCTCGCCCTCGGGCTTCGCCCAATCGTCGTGTTGAACAAGGTGGACAAGCCCGAGGCCGATCCGGACCGCGCGCTGGATGAGGTGTTCGACCTCTTCGTCGGGCTTGAGGCGGACGAGCAGCAACTGGACTTTCCCGTGCTCTACGCCTCGGGGCGCTCGGGCTGGGCAGCCGACAGTCTGGAGGCGCCGCGCGAAAACCTCTCGCCCCTGTTCGAACTGATCGCAGACCATGTGCCGGTCCCGCGCCAGGCGGCTCAGATCGATCAGCCCTTCCGGATGATGGCGACCACGCTCGAGGCGGATCCCTTTCTGGGCCGCTTGCTGACGGGGCGAATTGAATCAGGCGTGGTGACCCCCAACACCCAGATCCGCGCCTTATCGCGGGATGGGCGCGAGATCGAGCGCTTCCGCGTCTCCAAGGTGCTGGCCTTCCGCGGATTGGCCCGTCAGCCGGTCGAGCGGGCCGAAGCCGGCGACATCATTGCCCTGGCCGGCATGGCCAAAGCGACGGTCGCCGACACCCTGGCCGACCCGGCGATCGACCTGCCACTGCCCGCGCAGCCGATCGATCCGCCCACCATCACCGTGACCTTTGGCATCAATGACAGCCCGCTGGCCGGGCGCGACGGCTCGAAGGTGCAGTCCCGCGTG
The DNA here is from genome assembly GCA_039187815.1 of Pseudomonadota bacterium. Taxonomy (GTDB): domain Bacteria; phylum Pseudomonadota; class Alphaproteobacteria; order Rhodobacterales; family Rhodobacteraceae; genus Thermohalobaculum. Next base: position 40,064 of record JBCCZI010000018.1, read on the forward strand.
ATCCGCGAGCGGCTGATGCGCGAGGCGGAGTCGAACGTCGCCATCCGCGTCGCCGACACGCCCGGCGGCGAGGCCTTCGAGGTCTCGGGCCGGGGCGAGCTGCAAATGGGTGTACTGATCGAGAACATGCGGCGCGAGGGTTTTGAGCTCTCGATCTCCCGCCCCCGCGTCGTGATGCGCGAGGAGGGCGGCCAGCGCCTCGAGCCCGTCGAAGAGGTCACCATCGATGTGGACGAAGAATACTCGGGCGTCGTCGTTGAGAAGCTCGCGCAGCGCAAGGGCGAGCTGGCCGAGATGCGCTCGGCGGGAGCCGGCAAGACCCGCCTCGTCGCTCGCGTGCCGGCCCGCGGGCTGATCGGCTATCACGGCGAGTTCCTAACCGACACGCGCGGCACCGGCGTGCTGAACCGCGTCTTCCACGATTGGGAAGCCTATAAGGGCCCGATCCCTGGGCGCGCCCGGGGCGTGCTGATCGCCATGGATCAGGGCGACTCAGTACCCTATGCGCTCTTCAACCTCGAGGATCGTGGCCGGCTCTTCATCGGCGGTGGCGAGGCGGTCTATCAGGGCATGGTCATCGGCGAGCACAGCCGGGACAACGACCTTGAGGTCAACCCGCTGAAAGGCAAGCAGCTCACCAACATCCGGGCGGCTGGCAAGGACGAGGCGGTGAAGCTAACGCCACCGACGCGCATGGGGCTCGAGCAGGCGATCGCCTATATCGACGACGACGAGTTGGTCGAGGTGACGCCGAAGTCGATCCGCTTGCGCAAGCGCCATCTCGACCCGCATGAGCGCAAGCGGGCCGCCCGGCAGACAAGCTGAGCTTGTATCGGGCGGCCGCTCAACCAAGCCGGGTTCTGCAACGCGAATTTGCATAATGCATTGCATTTTGCAAAATAGTTAAGAAACGAAGTGCATTTTGCGCATCCTTGGGTTGAGACTGGCGCGTGCCCGCAACCGCTGATCGCGCGACTCGCCTTTTGCGGGCATCACCGCTCGGCCATTCGGCCTTTGGTAGCGATACCTGACTCAACCATAAGGACCGACACGGGGGCGTCCGGCAAACTGGTACGATCCTTGCGTAGACCCTCAGGCGAGGCGGTCGGGGTTGCCTCGCGGAGGGATGTAATAGCGGAGTACCAAATGACCCATCCGGTTGACGTACATGTCGGGCAGCGCGTGCGGCAGCGCCGTTGGATGATCGGGATGACCCAGCAGCAGCTGGCAAATCATGTCGGTATCAAGTTCCAGCAGATCCAGAAATACGAGACGGGGGCGAACCGCATCTCGGCCTCGCGACTCTGGGACATCGCCGACGCGTTGGACGTGCCGGTCGCCTTCTTTTTCGAAGGTCTAGACTCAGAGATGGCAGGCCAGGCCGCCAAGCCGGACATGATGACCGACAAAGAAGCCCTCGATTTGGTGCGGGCCTATTACCAAATCCCCGAGCATCAACGCCGCAGCTTGTTCGAGTTGGCGCAGGTGCTGAGCGACAAGGCGGCCTGAGAGCCGGGCGCCTTGGCGGTCGTCGACGCGCTTTGACCGCCCGGCATCCAAAGCGGCATGAGGGGCACACCACAGGCGGAGCCCGCGCATGACGCCCCCGACAGACCCCATCCAATCCGCGGCGAGGGCCGGAGGCGCGCCTCATCCGGACGCCGAGACCCTGATCGGCCTATCCCATCGCATGGCGGATGCGGCTGGCACGGCGGCTCTTCGCCATTTCCGGGCGACCGGGCTGACCACCGAAGACAAAGGCGGCAAGGATGGGTTCGACCCCGTGACAGCGGGCGACCGTGAGGCAGAGGCCGCCATGCGCCGCCTACTGGCTGAAGAGCGTCCGGGGGACGGCATCCTCGGCGAGGAGCACGGCCAGGTCACCAGCAGCACCGGCCTGACCTGGGTGCTGGACCCCATCGACGGCACACGGGCCTTCATTGCAGGTTTGCCGACCTGGGGGGTGCTGATCGCCCTCGACGACGGCAAGGCAGGCCGGATTGGTATCGTCGACCAACCCTTCACCGGTGAGCGCTTTGTGGGTCAGGATTTGACCGGGGTGCCGGAGGCGCGCCTGATGCGCGCAGGGCACGAGACGTCCATTCAGGTCCGCTCTTGTGCCGACTTGAAGAGCGCCATCCTCTTCACCACGGCGCCAGAGCTGTTTGACGGCGCCGAGCGCCCGCGCTTCGAGGCGGTCCGGGCGCGAACACGGCTGACGCGGTACGGCGTCGATTGCTACGCCTACGCATTGTTGGCGGCCGGGCAGATCGATCTGGTGATCGAGAGCGGGCTCGAATCCTATGATATTGCGGCACCCGCGGCGCTGATCCGGGCTGCGGGCGGGATTGTCACCGATTGGGAAGGCGGCGATCCGCGCTGGGGCGGCCGGGTGGTCGCGGCGGGGGACCCGCGGGTCCATGCCGCCGCGATGGAGCTGTTGGGCGCCACGGGCTAGAGCAGCAGGACATCGACCTTCCAAGTGCAGTCGCCATTGTCCGCGACCGTGATTTCGAGGCTCGTGCGGTTCTCGGGCGCGGCAGCAAAGGCGACCAGCACATCGACTGGCGAGACATTGGCGTCCTCAAGCACCGTGGTCCAGAAATCGATACCCGCCTGGGCACGGCCGCGGTCGAGGATGTTGAGAGAGTAGAGCTCCACAATCTCGTAGGAGGTGAAGCTTTCGAACTCGCCAAAGGCCGCGATGAACTCGGGCGAGACATAAACTTGAACTCATTCTTGTACGTGTGCGCGCTGTTCACACCCATGAACATAACGTCCTCGGGCCAGCTCGGAGGCTGCACCGTCTGCGAAACAAGGGTTATTACCGACTCATTTCCTTTATTACGAAAGACATGGGCGCCATCGGATGACAAACCTTCATCAAGATCGTAATCAAATTCAGCACTCAAGCGAGCGGAAAGAGCCTCAAATATATTTCTATCTACATTGACGTGAAGATTGAAATCACCGTCCTCTGCCAAATCAACCATTTCATCGAAGAGCAATACATGGCGCTCGGCACCGTGAGGAACGGAAAAGGAAAGCGTATCTGGTGGATTCGCGATCCCAGGCCGGTCGGCAAAACTGCTCTCAATCGAGGACAAGCTGTCTTCGGACCCCGTCGAAAGGCGACCCGCTGAGGCACATAGCGCAGCGCAAGCGTCTGGAATTTGCTCGTTCAAAAGTCGGGCAGCGTCATCAAAGATAGCACCCAATCCGGTTTGCGACACCGACCAATCACGCGCGGGGGCTGGTGGCAAGACGTGCCGCTCATCCGGCATTGTTTGCTCCGAGGTCAAGCGTCCAACGCCCCCTCCTCGACCGAGACCGGCGAGCCCCCGCCCGCCTGCAGATCCTGATGGTGGCAACCGGTTTGTCGGCACAGGTCACGGACTCCTTTGCACGTCGGAGCATGAACAGTATCAGCCACATTCGGACCTGCTCAGACCCTGATTACAATCCCAGAACGCGGTCGAAAAAGCACATAAACTATCCTTCGCTACTATGTCGATCCGATGAGGACAGCGATCGTTGTCCAGCATTCCCCATTTGCCATTTTGCTGAGGCGCTTGCGGGCCTGACCGAGGCCGATCAAGAGACAACACGCCCTCCGGTATCGCCAGGGTCGCGCTTGATACCAATGCGGTGACCAAAGGGCGCTGCAGGATCGAATCGACGCGGATCGTCTC
>JBCCZI010000019.1:0-43631 GCA_039187815.1 Pseudomonadota bacterium
AGGACGGCTCGTTCGACGCCACCCTCGAGGTGGACGACGACACGGACGGCCTGATCGAGCACACCGCCACCATCCTCAATATGGAAGTCATCCGCACCATCTCCGACACCGAGAACGACACCCTCGACCTCTCGGCTCTGGACGCTGTGGCCTATGACAATGCGCCGGGCGACGGGGACACCACCGTCACAGATGGAAGCGGTGCCACTGGCACGGGACAGCTGCAGGGCTTCGAGAACGTCATTGGCACCGGCGGCGACGACACGCTGCAGGGCAGCAAGCAAGACGAGACCCTCGACGGGGGGGGCGGCGATGACACCATCGGTGGCGGCGACGGCGACGACAGCCTGGTCGGCGGTTCGGGCGATGACACGATCGACGGCGGGGCCGGCAATGACACCCTCAGCGGCGGAGAGGGGTGTGACGTGTTGCTCGGCGGCTCGGGCGATGACAGCTTGATCGGTGGAGCCGAGAGCGACTTCTTCAACGGCGGCGCCGGCAACGACACGATGGACGGCGGCACCGGCCAGGACATCTTTGATGTGCGCACCGCCGATGAGGGCAGCAATGTCATCGAGGGCGGCGCCGGCCTCGACTTTGCCCACTACTCGGGCTCGGGCGATGATGTCAGCACCGATGTCATAACCGATGCCGCGGGCGGCTTCGTGCTGAACGTCACCGATGCCGTCAGCCTGATGGAAGGCGACGACATGACGTTGACCTTCACGGGCGATGGTCCGAACGAAGACGAGGATGATGACGATCAGGACGACGATAATGAGGGCTTCACCTTCGACTTCCTGATCGGCAACAAGAACGTCACCGAGACGATCATCGTGGGCGATGTGGCGGATGCCACCGACCCGCTCGAGATTGCGGTCGCGGTTGGCGATGCGCTCGAGAACCGCGGCTATGACGTCACCGAGAACGGCGACGGCACGGTCACCGTTTCGGGCTCACCTGATGGTGAGCCCGTCCGGCTGAACAACGTTACCACGCTCGGAACCCTGGACACGGATGTGGATGCGGGCATCGGTCTCTCGGCCACGAGCGATCAGGGCGAGGGCCAGACCGTGGACCTGCGCGGCGCCGATATGGCGGGCGTCACGGTGCTGAACCTCAATGGCGGCTCGGTTGTGCTGTCGTCGGGCACGTTCAACTTCAACGCACTCAGCGTGGTCGGGGACGGCGATGTCACCTTCGCGGCCCTCGGCGACGACGGCGAGTTGGTGGCGAACGGGTTAACCGATGCCAACCTCACCTCGACCTCGGTGGATCTAGCCAATGACGGCAACACCGCGATCGAGGGCGGCTCGGGCAACGACACGCTCCAGGGCAGCTCGGACGATTGGGATGAGGTGCTGAGCGGTGGTGAGGGCGACGACTCGATCCAAGGCCTGGAGGGCGACGACGCGCTGAACGGCGAGGACGGCAACGACACGCTCGAAGGCGGGTCGGGCAACGACACCCTGGATGGCGGCTCGGGCGATGACCTGATCGACAGCGGCACCGGGGTCGACAGCGTTGACGGCGGCGAGGGCGACGACGTCATAATCCTCGGCGATGGAGAGGTGACGTCGGTCGGCACGGGCCTCAGCTTCGAGGCCCGCATGGACGGAGCCGATGCCGACTTGTTCACCGTGTCGTTGACGGCCGGCGACCGGGTCACCTTCGACATCGACAACGGCATCACCGTGGACGATCCTGACACGGTGGACGATGAGAGCCTCGGCTCCGCAGATCTGTTCCTCGGCGTGGACCTTCCGGGCGCGGATGTCGATGACTTCCTCCTCGATGAGGCCAATGACGACGGCGGCGTGCTCGACAAGGGCTCGATCAGCATCGTGGACCCGTTCCTCGCGTACACGGCCACGGAAACGGGCACCCACACGATCCTCGTGACCGGGGACGGCTCGGGCGTTCCGGGAACACTGACCGGGGATGAGACCTACACCCTGGTCGTGCAACAGGCCGGCTCGACCGCCAATGGCGGCGACGGCAATGACAGCATCACCGCCGGCAACACGAATGATGAGTTGAACGGCGATGACGGCTCGGACACCATCGACGGCGGCGACGGCGAAGACACGCTCTCGGGCGGCTCGGGCGTCGATTTCCTGGATGGTGAGGACGGCGACGACAGCCTCAACGGCGGCTCCGGCGACGATGTGCTGGTGGGCGGCGATGGCGAGGACACGCTGCAGGGCGGCAACGGGGCGGATGAGTTGACCGGCGGCTCGGGTGCCGACACCTTCTTCTTCGAACCCGGCGACACCACCGACAACTCCGAGTCGCGGCCAACCGAGCCGGGAGCGGACTGCATCACCGATCTCGACCGCGACGAGGGCGATGTCATCGACTTCTCGGCCTTCGGCAGCGGCTTTGTCGTCACCAACATGGAGAGCAGCAGCTTCCTGGTGGTCGAGGAGGCCTTTGACGAGCCGACGGCCGATATCCACCTGGTCGAGGTGGGCGACGACACGCAGGTGATCCTGGATGTCGACGGCGACGGCCTGTTCAGCCAGGACGACGTGGTGATCATCGTGAAGGACCGCACCGATCTCGCCGGTGCTGACTTCACCGGCGCGACCACGCTGTTCTCGGGTGACGAGGACGATCTGCTGGTCGGCAGCCCCGCCGATGAGGACTTTGTCGGCGGCATCGGCAACGACACGATGACCGGGGGCGGTGGGGCGGACAACTTCCGCTTCGAGGCCGCGGACAGCACACCGGTGTCTGATGCCGATGCCGACGGGATCTCGACCGACATCATCACCGACTATGACGGCGACAATGACCGGTTGTTCATCGAAGTCCCGCCGGGTGGCACCGATATCGAGGAGCGGGCCGGCACCGATCCGCTGCTGGTTTCGGGCGCAGGGCTCACGGGCGATGTGACGGTGGCCTTCGACGGCACGGACAGCCAAGTCATCATCGACTATATCGACACCGGCACCTTCGGGCCGGGCGATATCGAGATCATCCTCACGGGCTATGACGCGACGACGGACGAGATCAACTTCGTCTTCACGGCCTGATTCAAGCGGATCCTGTGGCGGGCCGCGCTTGGCAAAGCGCGGCCCGTTGCTATTCGGGGCTGGGCTTTGCCAGAGCCCTTTGCAACCGCCAGGCCCGGCGCCCAAAGGTGAGCGCCGCTCCGACCACAATTGCCCAGAGCGCGAGCGCCAACGGATCGATGCCGACCACTCCGCCAGGGATCGCCGACGTCGTCAGCGCTCCGGCACAGATGGCTCCCATACGGTGCGGCTTGGCCATGGGTCCGGAGAAATCGCCCGGCTGGCCTAGCGTTTCCCCAACAGCGCGGACATAGGCGACCAACACCGCCAAGGCTGCGGCCGCCCAGCCAAGCGCCAGTGCCCCCGCAGCGGCCCCTGCCCCAACCAGAATGGCGATATCGGCCAACCGGTCCGGTACCTCGTTCCAAAACGCACCATCGGGGCCTGCCTTGCCGCCCTCGACCGCCACCATGCCGTCGAACAGGTTGCACAGCAGCCTCAGCACAATCAGCGCCACCGAGAGCGCCAGCAGCGCCGTCTGCGCGCCGCCCTCCACCAGAGGCGTCAGGGCCATGGCGCCTCCAGCCCCGATCGCCGCAGCAAGGCCAATGATGGAGATGGTGTTCGGGGTGACAGCACTGCGCGACAACCAGCGCGCGAGAGCCCGGGCCCATCCGGTCTCGCGGCTCTGCAACGGCCGGCGGGACGCCTTCCCAGCGCGAGTCACGTCACCGACCAGAAATAGCGGGTCACATGAAAGAACACGGGCGCCGCGAAGACGACCGAGTCGAGCCGGTCAATGAACCCGCCATGGCCTGGGATGAGATGTCCCCAGTCCTTCACGCCCCGATCGCGCTTGATCGCCGACATCACCAATCCTCCGAGAAACCCCATCACGGTGACCAGAAGCGCCATCGCAGCCGCCTCGAGCGGAGCAAACGGCGTCATCCACCACAGCGCCGCGCCGACGGCGGATGCGCTCAGCACCCCGCCGACAAAGCCCTCTACCGTCTTGCCGGGAGAGATTCGCGGCGCGATCTTGTGCCGCCCGCAGAGCTTGCCCCAGGCGTATTGCAACACATCGCTGATCTGCACGACAAACACCAAGAAGGCGATCAGCAGGATCTCCCGCCCCCCAAAACCTGGGATCTCAAGATAGAGCAGCGCGGGCAGGTGCGAGAGACAATAGACGCAGATCATCAGCGCCCATTGAATGCCCGCGACCCGGTCGAGAAACCCGTCCGTGTCACCGCGCAGCGCGGACAAGATCGGGAGCCCCAGAAACGCATAGACCGGGATCAGGATCGCATAGAGCGCGTACCAACCGATCCACACCAGATAGTACTGGAGCGGCAGGGCAATGAAAAAGACCGCCGCCAGAGCCCAGTGATCTCCGCGGCGTGTCTGGATCAACGTGATGAACTCGCGCAAAGCAGCGAAGGAACAGACCGCCGACAGGATCACCACCCCGGTTTCCCCGCCAATAAAGGCCAAGGACAACAAGACCGCCATCACCCACCAGGACTCGACCCGTTGTACGAAATTCTCAAGCACGGGCCCCGGCCCAGCGGCACCTGCCCGGTGGCTGAGCACAGCCCCGATAAGGGTTGCCAAAACCAAGGGCAGCAGGCCAATGGCCGTGAAGCGCAGCCAGGTGTCCACATCGGTGCTCATGCGGCATGCCCCGTCATCGCGGCGGTCTCCAGCAACGCCTTGGAGGCGCGGGCGAGGAATGCGTCTCGGGCCTCCTCCGGGTGGAGGCGCAAGGGCGCTCCGAAGGTGACCGTGCAGACGATGGGAACGGGCAGGATCTCACCTTTGGGCATCACCCGATTGAGGTTCTCGATCCAAACCGGGACCAAATCGATCTCGGGCCGCGCGTTGGCCAAGTGGAACAGCCCGGTCTTGAAGGGCAGCAAGGGCGTATCCACCGTCTTGCGTGTGCCCTCGGGAAAGACGATCAGCGAGGCGCCCTGATTGAGCGCCCTCACCATCTGCTCAACCGGGTCCTCGGTGCGCTTGTCCGGGTCGCGCTCAATCAAGACCGCCCGAAAGACATCGCGGATCACGAATCGACGGACTGCCGTGCCCAGCCAGTAATCGGCGCCGGCCACCGGGCGGGTGCTGCGGCGGAGTGTGGCTGGCAGCACCGTCCAGATCAGGACGAAATCGCCATGGCTGCAGTGGTTTGCAAAATAGATGCGCTGGCGTGGGCGAGGCTCCACGCCCTCCCAGACGCCTCGGACCGCGGTGATCAGGCGCGCCAACAGGGCGATGGCTTTGCCCGTCGCTTTGGCCAGCGCTGCGCGAATCATAGCGTTCCTTTCGTGCCAGCGTATCACCTATTGAACGCCGTTCACGTTCCTGATAGCACAGCTTGAACAGCGTTCAAGAATAAAGTGAACAGCGTTCACATTTGAGGCCATGCCAGACACGCGCAGCGAAAGGAAGGCGGCTCTGCGGGAGCGGCTGGTCGATGCGGCCCATCGCAGGATCGCGCGAGACGGGCTCGGCGCGCTCCGGGCACGCGATCTTGCTGCCGAAGCCGGTTGCGCGCTCGGATCGCTCTACACGGCCTTTGCGGACATCGATGCCCTAATCCTCGCGGTCAATGCCCGGACGCTGGTCGAACTGGGGACGGCGCTGGCCAGGGCCGCGGATGGCAAGGAGGGACGCCCTGCCCTTCAAGCTCTCGCCGGTGCCTATGCGCGCTTTGCGTTCGCCAACACGCGCGCCTGGTCCGCATTGTTCGAGCATCGGATGGCCGATGGCGGCCCCTCGCCAGACTGGTTTCTTGCTGGACACGCGGCCCTGTTCGAGCGCCTCAAAGCGCCGCTTGCGGTGGTCGAGCCGCACCTCTCGCCAGAGGCGCTCGACCTGCGCGCCCGCACCTGTTTCGCCGCCGTGCATGGGATCATCGCGCTCTCGGTGCACAATCGCCATTTGGGGCTGCCCGGCCATTCCATTGCATCCGAACTCGAGGCCTTTGTCGACAGGATCACCATGGGTGCGCCTAAGGCATGACGGGCTTGCCGACGTCACGAGCCCCTTGCCCCGGCTGCACCCAGCCTGCTCTACAGAGAGCAAAAGGGAAACGCTCGATGATCGACATCGCCAATCGTGTCTATAACCACAAGTGGAAGATCGACCCGATCGTCCGCTCCCTGATCGACACCGATTTCTACAAGCTGCTGATGTGTCAGTCGGTGTTTCGCAACCGGCCAAACACCCGGGTGGCCTTCAGTCTGATCAATCGCTCACAATCCATCCGCCTGGCCGAGTTGATCGATGAGGGCGAGTTGCGCGAGCAGCTCGACCATATCCGCTCGCTTTCGCTCAGCCGGGGCGAGTCGACCTGGCTGCGCGGCAACACCTTTTATGGCAAGCGGCAGATGTTCACGCCCGAATTCATGGAGTGGTTCGAGGCGCTCCGGCTGCCTCCCTACCATCTCGAGACCCGTGATGGGCAGTACGAGCTGACCTTCGAGGGCGCCTGGCCCGAAGTCATGCTGTGGGAGATCCCGGCCCTCGCCGTCCTGATGGAGTTGCGTGGACGAGCGGTCTTGAACGGGATGCGTCGCTTCGAATTGCAGGTGCTCTATGCTCGCGCGATGACCAAGCTTTGGGAAAAGGTCGAGCGGTTGCGCGGCGTCCAGAGCCTCCGTATCGCCGATTTCGGGACCCGGCGGCGCCATTCGTTCCTGTGGCAGGACTGGTGCGTACAGGCCATGCTCGAAGGGCTGGGCCGGACCTTTGTCGGCACGTCCAACTGCCTGATTGCCATGCGGCGCGAGGTTGAGGCGATCGGCACCAACGCCCATGAGCTACCCATGGTCTACGCCGCGCTGACCGAAAGCGACGCGGCGCTGGCCGAGGCCCCCTACCGCGTGCTGGCCGACTGGCATGAGGAGCATGACGGAAACCTGCGGATCATCCTGCCCGACACCTATGGGACCGAGGGTTTTCTGGCCCGAGCACCTGATTGGCTGGCCGGTTGGACCGGGATCCGGATCGACAGCGGCGATCCCGCCGAGGGGGCCGAGACGGCCATCCATTGGTGGCACGCGCGCGGCGAAGATCCGACCACAAAGCTGGTCATCTTCTCGGACGGCCTGGATGTGGACAAGATCCTGGAACTCCAAAAACAATTCGTCGGGCGGGTGAAAGTTTCATTCGGATGGGGAACTTTGTTAACCAACGACTTTCGAGGCCTTGTCCCCGAGGACGGTTTGGCACCGTTTTCGCTGGTGTGCAAAGCGGTCTCCGCCAATGGTCGCCCGACCGTCAAGCTGTCGGACAACCCCGAAAAGGCGATGGGCCCCGCCGAGGAGATCTCGCGCTACAAGCGGATTTTCGGGGTGGGTGAACAAACCCGCATCGATCTCGTCGTCTAACCGTCGCGCCACCGGCGAGAAAACTTGACCAGCCCCTGCCGATACGTCACCCTAATTCTGCCATTTGTGCGCTTTAAATGCGTTTTGACGGGGCCCTGGCGTGGCCCCCGTGTTTGATGTTGGGTGGGCTGCCATGCGAAACAACTCGACCTGCGAACTGGATCCATCATGGTGGAACCGCGAAAAGCCAAAGGCTTTGAAAAAATCGGCCGGCGGATTTGAGAAGGCCCTCGCGGGCTACGTAAAGATCCAGCCAAGCCTGCGCAACGGCGTGGATACCAACGTTAAGAAGAGCGTCGACGCCGTGCTGGGCGCAATCGCCGGATCGGCAAAGGACGTGATCTCCGAGGCCAAGGCCCTGCAGAAGACCTGCTCGGACAAAGCCGAGAAGAAAGACCTCTCGAACACAATCGACGTCATGGGCAAACCGCTGCAAAAGGCGCTGGATGCCGTGCGCTCGGAGGTCGAGGATTTGGTCTCGGCCTCGGATGACGAGGAGGAGGAGGCCGGAGCCTTTGGCGGCCCATCGGCCCATGGCGACTATATCCGCAAACTGGCGCCCAAGCTGAAGAAGCGGACATACAATTTCGCGCTGGGACTAAAGTCGAACGACCCGTCCGAGATGCGGTTTTTGTTCCATCTGAAAAAGGGCGGGCGCAGCCTCGGCGCTCAGCTGAAGTCAAAGGCGGGATCGAAGAAGTTTACGTTTGGCACCGCCGGCACGCAGGCCCCCATCGGGCCCGATGGCGAGGATGAGAGCAAGGCGCGCACGCTGCTTTTGACCCTTGAGGGGCGCAAGATCCCTGGCCTCGCCAAACGCGTGAAAGTCATGCTCAAGAGCATGAAGGTCGCCTCCTTCTCCAAGGTCAAGATCGTCGTGGATGGCTTGGTCGAGGAGAGCGGCGAAGAGGATGACGACACGCTCGACACCCTCGATCTGAGCGCGATCCCCGATGAGGCGATGGAGGAGAGCTCCGGCGGCGGCACCGCGCCGGACCCCGAGGGCAAAGGACCGGTCTGGGACCGCGTGGTCGAACTCCAGCGTCAGGCACTGAAGGCGATCGTCATCCCCGAGAGCGTGCCGCTTATGGCGGCGCATCGCCTGAAAGCCGCGCACGCCCTGATCGCCACCAAGATCGACAAAGCCACAACGACCGAGGATCTGAAGAAGACCAGCGCCGATATCGAAACGCTGAAGGAGACTATCCAGCAAGCGATCAAGCGCACGGTGAAATCGGAAGCGAATTTCGAGGGGCTGAAAAAACAGATTGCCAAGATGATCGCCGAGCTGCCGAGGGATCTGCCGCCGCTGAAGCGCGTGCCCACTGAGATCGCCGCGGCCAATGACAAGCAGAAGGCGGGCCAAGAGGATGCCGGGCGTACGCAGCTGCTGGGCATCATCAGCACCGTGCAGAAGGCCGGGGATGAGTTCCAAACCCAGGTGACTAAACGGCTGACGATGCTGGTGGAGCTGTCGGATCCCGACGGTTCGACCGACGACGAGAAGGCCAAGCTGAAGACCGCGCGCGACAAGATCACCGAGCTTTTGACCGGCAAAGACCCGAGCTGGGCCAAGCTGGTCGAGGCGTCGAAGGCCATCAAGAAACTTCAAACGCTGCACGCCAAGATCCACCGCTCGGCGGCCGAACGGGCGGCGATGGCCCATTTCAACGCCGCACTTGGCGGCGATGTGGGCGTCGACAACGCCTCGATGGCAACGCAAGAGGGCACGGTCACGACCAAGCAGCAAGCCTTCGACACGGCGCGCCAGGCGCTTGAGACGGCCCAAGCGCTACCGGAATCCACCCCTCAGGAACAGGCTGCCCGTGCGACTGCGATCGCGACGGCGGCGGCCCAGCTGCAGCTGGCCCAGGCCGAACGCGATCAGGCGCTCGAGCGTCTAGAGGTCATGCGAGACAAGCGGGCCTTGACCGACGCGCTGCAGGCCGGCCCGCTCGGCAGCGATGCGCCAAAGGGGTTCAGCGACGCCGCGACCGCCCAGCTGATCGAAGCCTTTACCAAGGATCGCAAGCTGGCTGAGGCGGCCATGGCCTCGGCACTTATGGCCAAGGACCCCGACGCTGTGGCGGCAAATGTCGGCGCCCTGATTGACCAGATGAACGGAGGTTTTGCCGCCGCCGATGGGCGCAAGCTGCCAGGAGGCGCGGCAGCCGCGCGGAGCTATGCCGAAGATCTGCTGCGAATGGGCGGCCAGATGGGCGGCGACTATTTCGAGGACGCCCAGGCCTATATCGCCGCCGGCCACCATCTGACCGCCGATCCGGTCGGCGACGGTGCAATCACCGACACGAAGGAGCGCGACCGGAAACGCTCGGCCTTTATGGCCGATGCACTGATGGCGGCGGATGGCACGATCGATCCCAACTCGGCCGCGGCCCAGGCTGCGTTCGGCCATTTGCGCTTCAGCCCCGGCACGATCGAGCACCAGACGCCGGTCTTGAACGAGCACATCGCCAAGCGGCTCGCGATGCTGAACGACGGCGCCAACCGGGAGCGGGCGCAGGAATTGTTGAACGACACCAGCGCGCCGACCAACCCGGTTGCGCTGAGCCTGTTGCGCAAGGCGCTTGGCAAGGGGGACGCCGATCCGATCACCGACGAGGAGGCCAAACAGGTCCTGCTCGGCTCGCTGCTGACCCCGGTCGGTCAGAACGAGGTCGGCTCGTGCTTTGCCACCGCTGGCGTGCGGCGACAGTCCGAAACCGACCCGCTCGCGATGATGGAGAAGCTGAAGGAGATCGCCACCACCGGGTTCTACACGCCTGCCAATGGAGATGATGCGCTGCCCGCCATCACCAGCATCCGCGACGGCGACGACCAGCTGATCCGAGCGCTGGAGTATTCGGTCGCCACCGCCGGTGCCCGTCAGGCCAACAGCATCATGCGTCGAAATTTGGCGGTGACCTTCGACGACGGGGTCGAGCAGTACAAGGAGGCTCTGGGGCACGAGGGAACATGGGATGCCTTCCTCGAGATGATCGGGAAGTCGTCCTGGCCGCGCGAGCGCGCGAACATCGTGGCCGCCATCGGCGCGGGCTTCACCTTCACCTACGACTCGGGCTCGGACTCGGGTGCCGCGGCCGATGGCTCGTCGCACAGCGGCCGGTTCGTGCTGGTCCGGGTCACCAGTGGCGCCGAGATCCGTACCCGTGCCGCCTATGTGGCCGCGATCACCGATATCTCGCAAACAGCCCTCGGGCTCGACCCAGCCTCGGAGAAAGGCCAGGCGATCGCCAATCTCTGTGCATCGGACGCCTTTATCAACGCGGTGGCCCAGCGCAACCCAGCGGGCGAGCTGACCTACAAACCCTGGGAGCTCCCGGGCGGCGGGTTCACGACCACTGCCGACAACGCGCTTCTCGGCGGCAATCCGTCGGGACACCAGATGATGGCCAAAGACACCACGAGCCAGAGCGAGGGCGCCCGAAGCCGGGCCCTGCTCGAGGGGATGCTCGGCATGTTCGATGGGCGGGATGACTCCATGGTCTCTTTCGACACCCAGGGCATCCACACCTTCAACGGCTTGCCGAACCACCCCTCGCTTGACGTGCTCAAGGGTGACACCCCGGCCGAACGCCAGGCCAACATCCAAACGCATCTCATCGATGCCGGCACGGCCTTGCGCGACACGGCGCTGTCGGTCCCGCGCACCCAATCCGCCTATGACGCGTTCTTTGAGGCCTTTGCCGAGAAGATCAAAGGCAAGGGCTGGGCCGCGCGCGCCCGAACCAAGCTGGGCACGGACGTGCCCGCCAATCGCCCGACCACCGGGATGAAGCCCAAGGACGTGCTCGATCACGCCATGGCCACAGCGGACGATGCGCTTGACCTGATCGAAGCCGATCTCGGCAATGCCGATTGGAACAAGGCCAAGCTGGTCGGTTGGCTGCGCGGCGTCTTCAAAGGCAAGCTGGCCGAGGACCTGACCCATCCGCAATTCGTGATTGCTGACACCAACTGGGGCACGGGCGAGAACCATACCTATTTTGTCATCGCCCCCGATCCTGTGACTGGAGAGGCCAAGATGTGGAAGCGCACCGACCCGCCGGGACGCCTCTCGGAGATGGACGAGAAATGGCTCGACACCCAATGGCGCGCGGTCGAATGAGCCCTTTGAGGAGACCGCATGATGCCTGATGATCTGCCGCCGATGATCTATTCGCTAAGTGCCGAGGGCACGCCCATCGTGGTTGTCGGCACCGATGAGGTGGGCTCGCAGACCGAAATCCTGCAGAGCCATCCCGACTTGGTGACCACAGAGCAGGCAAGCGCGCTAGCCAAGGTGGTCAATCACTTTGCGCGCGAGTTCCGCTATGAGGTGATCGAGGACCCTGCCGCCTATGAAGACGCCTATCGCAGCCAGGTTGCCGCCGAGGACGCGGATGCGGAGTTCCAGCAGGGCAAGCCGCGCCTCCGCGATTTCGGGATTCCAGATTTTACGGCAATCTTGGCACCGCATTTCGATGGGGCCACCTTGGTCTATTACGCGCGCGACCGGTATCTCGGCATTCCCTACCGCGCCTCGGTGGCGGCCAGCGGAGACACGGTCGGCACGCCGAGCTACACGCCCATGGCGCTCTCGGAAATCCGCTGACCGAGCCCCGGTGACAGCCCACAGGGCCAAGCAGACGGCCCACACCGAGTGGGCGGCCGCATAAAAATTTTGCATTCGCACTGCCCCTAGAGCAGCAGGCGCTCAATAAACGTTCATTTGCACAGCATTTAGAAAATTTCTTCACGCCAGCTGTCGGTTCCGACTTCCAGAGGGGAGGCGATGCTCTATCGTGAAGGCATCGACGTGTGCCGGGAGCGGTGCGCGCGGACCTTCAATAGGGGGAAGTCAGTATGGGACGTCACACGCGCCTCTTTGCGGCGTTCGGCTTGGCGTTGGCGCTGGGCACGGGCCCGGCGCTCGCGCAACAGAGCGGCGGCACTATGGTCATGGTCACCGTGCCGGAGCCGCCAAACCTGGCGAGCTATCTTTCGACCTCGGGCCCGATCGGCCAGGTCGTGACCAAAGTGTATGAGGGACTGATCGATCTCGGCGACGGGTTCGAGATCAAACCGTCGCTCGCGAAATCCTGGGACGTGTCCGAGGATGGCCTGAGCATCACCTTCACGCTGCAGGACGGCGTGACCTGGCATGACGGTACGCCCTTTACATCCGCCGATGTCCAGCACGCCATCATGAACGTATTGCGCGAGGTGCACCCCCGCGGTGGCGCCACGCTGAAAGTCATCGAGGCGGTCGAGACGCCCGATCCACTGACGGCGGTATTCAAGCTGGCAGAGCCGGCGCCCTATCTGCTGGTCGCGCTTAACGGCTATGAGAGCCCGATCACGGCCAAGCACCTCTTCGACGGCACCGATCCGCGCGAGAATGCGACGGCCAACGCGCCCATCGGCACCGGCCCCTTCAAATTCGTCGAGTGGCAGAAGGGCCAGTATGTCCGGATGGACAAGTATGAGGACTACTGGAAGGACGGTCAGCCCTATCTTGACCGCGTCGTGGTGCGCTTCATCGCCGATGCGGGCACCCGCACCGCGGCCATGGAGAACGGCGAGATCCACTTTGGTGCCTTTGGCGCGATCCCGAACATCGACGTGCCGCGGCTGGCCGAAATGGACACGATCGAGGTGACGACCAAGGGCTACTCCTACTTTGCCCCGATCATGCAGCTGCAGTTCAATGTCGACAAAGCGCCCTTCGACAATGCCGATGTGCGCAAGGCGATCGCCTTTGCCATGGACCGCCAGTTCGTGATCGACAACGTCTGGTTCGGCTTTGGCAAGCCGGCGACCGGCCCGATCAGCTCGGCCTTTGCGGCCACGGGGCTCTACACGACGGATGGGGTCGAGGATTTCACCGTTGCCGACCGCATGGAGAAGGCCAACGCCATGCTCGATGCCGCGGGCTTCCCGCGCGGTTCGGACGGCATCCGCTTCAAGATCGTGCATGACCTCACGCCCTATGGCGAGGACTGGCGCCGGTTCGGCGAGTACACCAAGCAGGTGCTGGCCGAGCTCGGGATCGATGCGGAGCTGCGCTATGAGGACGTGGCCACCTGGCTGAAGCGCCTCTACAGTGACTACGACTACGAGTTCTCGTCGAACTGGTTGTTCGGTCTGCCGGATCCGGTGCTGGGCGTACATCGCCAGTACCACTCGAACCAGATCCGCCCGGGCACGGTGTTTGTTAACGGCACCCGCTGGTCGACGCCCGAGACCGATGCGCTGATGGACGCGGCCAAGACCGAGACCGATCCCGTCAAGCGCGCAGCCATCTATGCGGAGTTCCAGCAGAAGATCGTGGATGCCTCGCCCATCGTGTTCATGCACGAGATGGAGTTCACCACGGTCCATGCAGCTAAGCTGAAGAACGCGGTGATCGGGCCGCTCGGCGTGTACCACTCGTTCGCCGACATGTACATCGAAGAGTGATGTGACCTCGGGAGGGCGCCCCGTGCGCCCTTCCATTGCGCCCTTTGCGCCCTTCAGGAGCCGCCCATGACCTCGCGCATCGGCTTTATCCTCCGCCGCATCGCCCAAGCGATCCCGATCCTGCTGGCGATCGTCGTGATCAACTTCCTACTGCTCAAGCTCGCGCCCGGTGATGCCGCGGATGTGCTGGCGGGCGAGGCGGGAAGCGCGACCCCAGAATACATGGCCGAGCTCCGCGCCAAGTTCGGGCTGGACCAGCCGCTGCCCCTGCAGCTTGCGCAATATGTCGGGCGCGTGGCCTTGCTGGATTTCGGCTATTCCTTCCGGCACGAGATGCCGGTGACCGAGCTGATCTTTAACCGCCTCGGGCCCACCTTGCTGCTGATGGTCACGACGATCCTGCTGGCCGTGGGCTTTGGCGTTATGCTGGGGCTGCTGGCGGCGATTTGGCTGAACACCTGGCGCGACAACCTGATCTCGGTGCTGGCGCTGGTGGCCTACGCGACACCTCTGTTCTGGGTGGGGCTGATGCTGATCGTGGTGTTCTCGATCAATCTCAGTTGGTTCCCGACATCGGGCATGGAGACGATCGCCGCCTTCAACACCGGCTGGGACCGCGTGTTCGACATCGCCCACCATCTGGTCCTGCCGGCCGTGACGCTTTCGCTGTTCTATTTGGCGCTCTACACCCGGTTGATGCGGGCCTCAATGCTCGAGCAATCGGGCATGGACTATGTGACCACCGCAAAAGCCAAAGGCGTGACCGAGGCGCGAATCACCTTCCGCCATGTGCTGCGCAACGCGCTGTTGCCGGTGGTGACCATGGCGGGCGTGCAGGTCTCCTCGCTGATCGGCGGGTCGGTGATCGTCGAGACGGTGTTCGGCTGGCCCGGCCTTGGGCAATTGGCCTTTGAGAGCCTGTTTGCCCGCGATCTCAACCTCCTGATGGGGATCTTCTTCTTTTCGGCCGTGCTGGTGCTGATCGTGAACCTGCTTGTGGATCTGCTCTACACCCAGCTTGACCCCAGGATCGAGTTGACATGAGCGAGCTGTCCGAACCGCTCCCGCAAGGCACGGCCCCAGGGTTTCTTGAGCGCACTACGAATTTCTGGCGCCTATTCACGCGCAACCGCTCGGCGGTCGTGGGGCTCTGCATCCTGCTCGGCGTGCTGATCCTGGCAGCCATCGCGCCGTTCCTGTATCCCGACAGCCCATTCAAACTGGCGGGCCGGCCGATGTCCGAGCCCTTTGGCGACTGGATCTTTGGCACCGATACACTGGGGCGTGACATCATGGCGGGGATCGCCCATGGGGCGCGGACATCGCTCTTGATCGGGCTGATCGCGACCGTCGTAGCGGTGGTCTTCGGCACCATCGTCGGTGCGCTCGCGGGCTATTACGGCGGCTGGATTGACGATCTTCTGATGCGGGTCACGGAGGTCTTTCAGACCATCCCGTCCTTTGTCTTCGCGATCCTTTTGGTGGCGATCATGTCGCCCTCGATCCAGTCGATCATCATCGCGATCGCCGTGGTGTCGTGGCCGGCCTTGGCCCGGCTGGTGCGTGGCGAGTTCCTGTCCATGCGCAACCGCGAGTTCGTGCAGGCCAATATCCTGATGGGCATGCCAGACTGGAAGATCATCGTGGTCCAGATCCTGCCGAACTGTCTCTCGCCGATCATCGTGGCCGGCTCACTGCTGGTGGCCACTGCCATTCTGATCGAGAGCGGGCTCAGCTTCCTCGGCCTCGGCGATCCAAACGTCATGAGCTGGGGGTTTCAGGTGGGTGCAGGACGCTCGGTGCTCCGCCGCGCCTGGTGGATCTGCACCTTCCCTGGCGTAGCCATTTTACTGACGGTGCTGGCCATCAATCTGGTGGGTGAGGGGCTGAATGATGCCCTGAACCCCCGCTTGCGGGAGCGCAAGGGATGAGCGCGCTGGTCGACATCCGCAATCTCTATGTCTCCCTGCCCGACGGCGCAGATCGCGCGCATGCCGTCGAGGACCTCTCCATGTCCGTCAACCCAGGCGAGATCGTCTGTGTCGTGGGCGAGTCCGGTTCGGGTAAATCACTGACCGCGCGGGCGTTGATGGGGCTGTTGCCCGAGCCGCGGGTGCGCGCCTCGGCCGGTGAGATCCATTTCGAGGGGCGCGATCTGCTCGCCCTGGACCGCGAGGAACGGCGCCTGCTCCGAGGCGAGCAGTTGGCCATGATCTTCCAAGAGCCGATGACCGCGCTCAACCCGCTCCAAACCGTGGGCAAACAGATCGAGGAAGTGCTGCTGGTTCACACCCGCATGTCACGGCGCGAGCGCCGCGAGCGGGTGCGAAAGCTCCTCGAAGAGGTGCATCTGCCCGATCCGCCGCGCATCGCCGCCTCGTTCCCGCATGAGCTGTCGGGCGGGCAACGCCAGCGTGCGATGATCGCCATGGCGCTGATCTTGGATCCTAAGGTGCTGGTGGCCGACGAGCCGACGACGGCGCTCGACGTCACCACGCAGGCCCAGATCCTCAAGCTGATCCGAGAGCTGCAGGAGCGCCACAACACCGGCGTGCTCTTCATCACCCATGACTTCGGCGTGGTTGCCGATATCGCACACAAGATCGTGGTCATGCAGCACGGTCGGATGGTCGAAGCCGGGCCAGCTGACCAGATCCTGAACCGCCCCCGCGAACCCTACACCCGCGCCCTTATCGGAGCGATCCCTGACCTGCACCCCCGCTCGACCGGCCGGCCCGAGACCCGCGAGGTGCTGAAGGTTGCCGAGTTGGAAAAGACGTATACGCGGAAAAACTTCCTTGGCCCCGCGAACACGGTGCATGCGGCCAAGCAGGTCGCCTTTTCCCTCAACCGCGGCGAGACCTTGGGGATTGTCGGCGAGTCCGGTTCGGGCAAGTCCACGGTCGCGCGCTGTCTCGTGCGGCTGATGCAGCCGGACAGCGGTGCGATCGAGCTCGACGGCATCGATATCGCCGGGCTCTCGCGCACCGCGCTGCGGCCGCATCGGCGCCGGGTGCAGATGGTGTTCCAGGATCCTTACGCCTCGCTGAACCCGCGCCGTCGGGTCGGCGACATCATCGCCGAAGGGCCGATCACCCAAGGTGCGCGCCGGGTCGAGGCCGATGCGCGCGCCCGCGAATTGCTGGGCCTTGTGGGACTCGACCCCTCAGCGGCCGAGCGCTTCCCACACGAGTTCTCGGGTGGCCAGCGTCAACGCATCGGCATTGCCCGCGCGCTCGCCATGGATCCGGAGGTGTTGGTGGCCGATGAGCCGGTCTCGGCACTCGATGTCTCGGTGCAGGCCCAGGTTCTGATGCTGCTCTCGGACATCCGCGATCGGCTTGGCCTCAGCATCGTCTTCATTACCCATGACCTGCGCGTCGCCGCCCAGGTCTGCGATACGGTCGCCGTGATGTCAAAGGGCGAGGTGGTCGAGATGGGTCCGGTCGCCGAGATCTTCACCGCGCCCAAGCACAGCTACACCAAAGAGCTGTTCTCCTCGATCCCTGGGCGGGATTGGCAGGTGCCGGATCTGACCGCGGCCCAAGGCGCGGCATGAGCGCGGCCAACGACTGGGCGGCCCGCCTGGCAAATCAAGGGGTTCCGGCCGAGGCGATCGAAGCCGCGATGGAGACCGGCGCAGAGCACTCGCGTCTCGGCGAAGGGGTGGCCGAAGACGCCACAGCGCCCGCGGGGCCCGAGGGGTTCGCCGCGCTGCTGCGCCAAGAGGCGGCCCGGCATCAGGCGGCCCCGCGCCGGGCTCCTCCGCCGACGACCGAACCCGGGATCGAGGCCACTGCGGCGGCCTTTGCCGCAGGCCAAGTGAGCGCCCGGGAGCTCACGGGCCAGCATTTGGAAAAGCTTGGAGAGCTGGAGGCGCTCAACGCGATCGCGCGGCTCGAGCCCGAGGCGGCTATGGCAATGGCAGACGACCGTGATGCCGCCCGTGCGCAAGGCCACGCGCTTGGTCCGCTGGCGGGCGTGCCGATGGCACACAAGGACCTCTATGCCAGGGCCGGGTGGCGGCTCGAGGCGGGGTCAAAAGTTCTCGCCGGCAATGTGGCGCCGCAGACGGCCCATGCCATCGCGCGCCTGGATCTGGCCGGTCAGGTGGATTGCGGACGCCTCAACACGGTCGAGTTCGCGCTCGGCCCCGACGGGCGCAACGTGCACACAGGCTCGGTCCGCAACCCCTGGAACCCGGACCATGTGCCGGGGGGCTCCTCCTCTGGCTCTGGCGCTGCGGTCGCGGCGGGCATGCTGCCGGCTGCCCTCGGATCGGACACCGGCGGGTCGATCCGTCTTCCGGCCGCCGCTTGCGGCTTGGTTGGTCTGAAGCCGACAGCGGGCGTGGTCGGGCGGAGCGGCGTCTTCCCGCTCTCGGGCTCCCTCGACACCGTCGGTCCCCTGACCCGTACGGTGCGCGATGCGGCACTGCTGACCGAGTTGATGGCCGGGCCCGATCCGGAGGACCCTCAATCGCTGTCGCTGCCGATGTTGGATCTGATGGGCGGGATCGAGGACGGGCTCCGAGGCTTGCGGATCGGCGTGGCAGAGGCGTACTTCCTCGATCCGGTCGCGCCCGAGATCGCGGCCGCCCTAGATGCCGCGCGCCAGACCTTGGAAGGCGAAGGCGCGGCCCTGACCAAGATCGTCCTGCCTGGGATCGAGCTTGCCAACGCCCTCAACGTCATCATCACGAATGTCGAGGCGGCGACCCAGCACCGGCCATGGCTGCGCACGCGTGCGGGCGACTATGGCCCAGGCACGGTCGCGCGGCTGATCTCGGGGCTGTTCGTGTCAGGCACGGCCTATCTCGCAGCGCTTGGTCGACGCGCCACCCTGTTGCGCGCGCTGCTCGATGGCCCTCTCGCCGAGGTGGATGCGGTGCTCGCCCCAGTCTGGCGATTCGAGCTCCCGCGGATCGGCGACGGCAGCGGCGACGGCAGCGGCGTTGTGCATACCGGCCACTGCACGCGTCCGGCCAATTTCCTGGGGCTGCCGGCGGTGACGGTGCCCTGCGCGCTCAGCCGGGCCGGCCTGCCGATCGGGCTCCAACTCATCGGGCGCCCGTTCTCGGAGGCCGTTCTGCTGCGCGCCGCGCGCGGCTATGAGCGGGCCCGCTGCTTCTGGGCCGAGCACCGTCCGACCCTGCACGTCTGATCCTCGACGCCTCCGCCGCTTGGCAGTCGCCCACGCTCCGCCTATGACGGGACCGTGGCCAGCCGAGGACCAATCCCGTGTACACCCCTGACGACTACCCCGAGATCCGCGCCGAGATCGCCCGCCTATGCGGCGGCTTTTCGGGGCGCTATTGGCAGAGGGTCGACCGCGACCGCGCCTATCCGACCGAGTTCGTCGACGCGCTGACCGAGGGCGGGTGGCTGGCGGCTCTGATCCCAGAGACGTTCGGCGGCGCCGGCCTGACGCTCTCGGCGGGCTGCGCCATCCTCGAAGAGATCCACCGCTCGGGCGGCAATGCCGGCGCCTGCCACGCCCAGATGTACACGATGGGCACCCTGCTGAGGCACGGCAGCGAAGCGCAAAAGGCCCTGCACCTCCCCGACATCGCCAGCGGCGCCCTGCGCCTCCAAGCCTTTGGCGTGACCGAGCCCACCTCCGGCACCGACACCACGGCGCTCCGCACAACGGCGGTGCGCGCCGAGACAGGCTATGTCATCTCGGGCCAAAAGATCTGGACCTCGCGGGCCGAGCATTCGGACCTAATGATCCTGCTCGCGCGCACGACGCCGCGGGACCAAGTGGCCAAGCGCACCGACGGGCTCTCGGTGTTCCTCGTCGACATGCGCGCGGCGCGCACAACCGGCCTCAGCATCCGCCCGATCCGCACAATGATGAACCACGCGACGACCGAGGTGTTCTTTGACCAGGTCCCGGTGCCCGCCGACGCGCTGATCGGTGAGGAGGGACGCGGCTTCCGCTACATCCTGTCGGGCATGAACGCCGAGCGCATCTTGATCGCGGCCGAGTGTATCGGCGATGCCCGCTGGTTTATCGAGACGGCCAGCCGCTATGCCTCTGAGCGTCAGGTCTTCGGCCGCCCGATCGGCCAGAACCAAGGCGTGCAGTTCCCCATCGCCCGGGCCTATGCCCAGATGCGTGCCGCCGCGTTGATGGTGGCCGAGGCCTGCCGCCTATTCGAAGCGGGCGAGCCCTGCGGCCCCGAGGCGAACATGGCCAAAATGCTGGCGGCCGAGGCGGCCTGGGCCGCGGGCGAGGCCTGTGTGCAAACCCATGGCGGCTTTGGCTTTGCCGAGGAGTACGACATCGAGCGCAAGTTTCGCGAGACCCGGCTATATCAGGTGGCGCCGATTTCGACGAACCTGGTCCTCGCCCATTTGTCCGAGCATGTGCTCGGCATGCCGAGGTCCTATTGATGGGGCCCGCCACACCGCTCCGCGGGCTTCGGGTCGTGGCGCTGGAGCAGGCCGTCGCGGCGCCTTTTGCCACTGCACGGCTGGCCGATGCCGGCGCCGATGTGCACAAGATCGAACGCCCCGAGGGGGATTTCGCTCGCGGCTATGACCGCGCCGCCGGGTCCGTCAGCAGCTATTTCGCCTGGCTCAATCGGGGCAAGCGCTCGGTGGTGCTGGATCTCAAGACCGCGGAGGCCCGTGCGGAGCTGGCCGCGCTGGTGGCGGAGGCCGATGTCTTTGTGCAGAACCTCAAGCCCGGCGCTGCTGCTCGCCTCGGCTTCGATCCGGCCGTCCTCTGTGCGCAGTATTCTCGCCTGATCTCCTGTTCGATCAGCGGCTTTGACGACAGCGGGCCAAATGCGGGGCGCAAGGCCTATGATCTGCTGATCCAGGCCGAGAGCGGGCTCTGTTCCCTCACAGGCGGCCCGAGCGAGCCTGCCCGCGTCGGCATCTCGGTGGTCGACATTGCTACCGGCGCGACCGCGCATGCGGCGATCCTCGAGGCCCTGATCGCCCGCGGCCAGACCGGTGAGGGCGCCGACATCCGGGTCTCGATGTTCGATGTGATGGCCGACTGGCTGGCGGTGCCTCTGTTGAACCATGAGGCAGGAAACACGCCGCGGCGGGTCGGGCTCGCGCATCCCTCGATCGCACCCTACGGGGTCTTTGCAACGGGTGATGGAGCCGCGATCTTGATATCGGTCCAGTCTGACCGGGAATGGGGCCAGCTTTGCGACCATCTGCTGGCACGGCCGGCGCTTGCGACCGACCCCCGGTTCGCAACCAATCTCGCCCGGACCGATCACCGTGGCGAGACGGATTCCTTGCTGGCAGCCGCCTTCGCCGGTCTGACGCGGAGCGAGGCGCTCGCCCGCCTGGTCAAAGCCGACACGGCCTATGCCGAGGTCAACGACATGGCGGGCCTGTCGCGGCACTCAGAACTCAAGCGAATCGTTGTGCACGTCCCTGGGGGCGAGGCGTCCCTGCCTCGCCCGGCGGCGGTGTTTCGTGGGGCTGAGCGCCGGCTCGGCCCCGTCCCCGCGCTTGGCGAGGACGGGGCCTGACGCCTCAGGCCGCGAGGACGCGGGTCAGCGCCCCATCGACAGCCGAGATCAACTCGTCGATATCCGAACGCGTCGCCACAAAGCCCGGACTGAAGCACAGCGTGTTGTTCAGCCCCGGCAGCGAGCGATTTGTGGCACCGATGACGACCGCGTTTTCCTTCATGCAATCCCCGACGACCCCTTGGACCAGTGCCTCGGGCAGCGGCTCGCGCGTCTCCCGGTCAGCCACCAACTCGGCCCCCATGAACAGGCCCTTGCCGCGAACCTCGCCGATAACGGCGTGCTTGCCCGCCAATTCTTCCAACTGGCCCCGCAGATACTCGCCCATGGTGGTGACGTTCTCGAGCAGATTCTCGTCCTCGATGATGCGCATAGTCTCGAGCGCCGCCGCCGGGCCCGCCGTGCAGCCGCCAAAGGTTGAGATGTCGCGGAAATAGTTCATCGGATCATCGGCGTTTGACTTGAATTCGTTGAACACCGCCTCGGTGGTCACGGTGCAAGAGATCGCCGCATAGCCCGAGGCAACGCCTTTGGCCATAGTCACGATGTCGGGCTGGACGCCGAACTGCTGATAGCCAAACCAGGCGCCCGTGCGGCCCACACCACAGACGACCTCGTCGATGATCAGCAGGATGTCGTGCTTCTTGCAGATCTCCTGCACCCGCTCCCAATAGCCGGCGGGGGGCACGATCACGCCGCCGCCTGCGGTCACCGGCTCGAGGATCAGGCCGCCGACTGTGTCGGGCCCCTCGCGCAGGATCACCTCCTCGATCGCGTCCGCCGCTTTGACGCCGTAATCCGGGCCCTCCCACTGGGCGCGGTATTCGAGGCAATGGGGCACGGCGACAAAGCCCGGCGTGAAGGGCCCGTACTGCGCCTTGCGCTCGTCCTGTCCGCCAGAGGCGAGCGCCGTGATGGTGGTGCCGTGGTAGTCGCGCTCGCGGTAGAGGATCTTATGCTTCTTGCCACCGTGCTTGTTGTGGCTGATCTGGCGGACGATCTTATAGGCCTTCTCGTTCGCCTCGGAGCCGGAGTTGGAATAGTAGACCCGGCTCATGCCCGGCATCTTCGAGATCAGCTTCTCGGCAAAGACGGCGCCCGGCACGGTGCCGGCCGCACCCGCAAAATAGGGCAGCTTGATCAGCTGGTCCCGCACCGCATTGGCAATCTGCTCACGGCCATAGCCGACATTGACGGTCCAGACACCGCCCGAGGTGCAGTCCAGATGCTCACGCCCGACCGCGTTCCAGATGCGCAGGCCCTTGCCCTCGATGATGACGAGCGGGTCGACGGTCTCGAACTTCTTGTGCTGGGCCAGATGGTGCCAGACATGGGCGCGGTCGGCTTCCACGACCTCGCGATAGTCGTTTCCGGTCTGAATGTTCATGGGATCTCTCCGGTTCGCACGGGCGGCCCGTGCACGCGCTGTTCCTCTGAGTCTGCCATAGATTAGCCATGAGACGGGCCATATAGCCAGAACTGGACGACGCCGGCAGCCTCTGGACTCATCGGAATTTCATCAGATGGTGGCAGCGCCGCTGATCGACTTGATCTCCTGGAAGGCGCGAATGCCCCAAAGACCCGCCTCACGCCCGATCCCCGAGTTTTTCACACCGCCGAAGGGGGCGCCCTGTGCCCGGCTCCGACCATTGACCTGGATCATGCCCGCCGACAGGCCTCGCGCCATCCTATCGGCCCGTGCCGGATCCCCAGTCTGGACAAAGGCGGCCAAACCATAGCCGGTGTCATTGGCCAGTCGCAGGGCCTCTTCCTCGGTATCAAAGGGCGTGATCGCCAGCACGGGGCCAAAGACCTCCTCGCGGAACAGGCGCATCTCGGGCGTGACATCGGCAAAGACCGTGGGGCGGGAGAAATAGCCGCGGGTCGTGCCGGCCGGGCGCCCGGGTCCACCGGCGATCAGGCGCGCACCCTCCCACTGCGCGGCCTCGATCAGGTCCTGGACCCGGTCCCATTGCCGCCGATTCACCTGGGGGCCGAGATGGGGCCCAGGCTCGGCGGGCAGACCGACCGGCGTGGCCTCAGCGATCTCTGCGGCGAGCGTGATGGTCTGCTCGTAGACTGGGCGCTCGACCAGCATGCGTGAGGCCGCATTACAGGACTGCCCGGCATTGCGGAAACAATGGGCGAGGCCTTGGCGCACGGCCGTCTCGAGCCTGCAATCGGCGAAGAGCAGGTTAGGGGATTTGCCGCCGAGCTCGAGCGTCACGCGGGCGAACCGCTCGGCCGCGGCTCGGGCCACGGCCCGCCCTGCCCCGGTCGAGCCGGTAAACGACACCGCATCAACCCGCGGATCGTTTGCCAGGGCGGCACCCGTTTCCCCATCTCCCAACACCAAGTTGAAGGCTCCGGGCGGAACCCCGGCCTCGATCACGCAATGGGCGAACAGCATGGCCGTCCGATGTGCAAACTCAGAGGGTTTGAGCACCATCGGGCAACCGGCGATCAACGCGCCGCCGACCTTCAAGGCGATCTGGTTCAAGGGCCAGTTCCACGGTGTGATCAGGCCGGCGACGCCGATCGGCTCATAGCGCAACCGGTGTTCGGGCCGGTCCGGCGAGACCGGAGCGTCAGGGCGGTCGGCCAGCGCCGCTGTCTTGGTCGCCTTGAGATGTCCGAGCGCCGCGGCCACCTGATGTTTGCGCGCAAAGTCGATCGGCGCTCCGATCTCGTCGGAGATCAGCTCGGCAAACCGTTCGTGGCGGCGGTCAATGGCGTCGATCAGGCGTTCAAGATGGGGCACCCGGTCGCGCGGATCGGCCTCGGCCCAGCCTGCGCGCGCCTCGACCGCAGCGGCAACGGCGGCGGCCACGACCTTGTCCCGCGCCACGGGCAGCGGGCGCCGGACCTCCTCAGTCGCGGGATTGACGAGCGCGATCTCGCGCACCCCTTCGGCACGCACCCAGGAGCCGCCGATCCAGTGAGCGGCATGGTTCAGGTTCGGCTCACGCAAAGGAAGGGCCATGGCAACGGCTCCGGCGCTTCGGTTATTTAGGTAAAGAGTGTTGCCATATATGTGGCGCAAACCGGGCGCGCGCGCAAGAGCCCGGCTCACGACTGAAACATTCTTGCTCAGAGGGCGATCTCAGTCGCCTTTCCTTGCTCGATCGCCGCCTTGGCCGCGACGGCGGCGACGGCCAAGTCTTGCAACCCAACGCCCGTGCCATCGAACAGCGTGATCTCGTCCTCGGAGCTCCGCCCCGGATGCACGCCATTGATGACCGCGCCGATCGGGATGATCGCCGTCTCGGCCAGCGCACCCGAGCCCACAGCATGCTGGGTCTCGCCGATGCTGATGGACTGCGCGACCTCGTCTGTGAACACCGTCGCTGCGGTGACCAGCGCCGGTTCGACTTCCTGCTTGCCCTTGGTGTCAGTGCCCATACAGGCGATGTGAGTCCCGGGCTTGACCCAGTCCTTCATCAGCAGCGGTTCGAAAGCTGAGGTGATGGTGATGATGGCATCGGCCTGGGCGCCGACCTGCTCGGCCGAGAGCGCCTCGAAGCCCAGCCCGATTTCCTCGGCCACGGCGGCGAGCTTGGGCAACATCTCCGGGTGCGGGTTCCAGGCGACGACCTTCTCAAAGGGCCGTTGCTCGGCGGCAGCGCGGAGCTGGAACTGCGCCTGATGGCCGGCTCCGATCATCCCCAGCACCTTGGCGTCCTTGCGCGCCAGATGGGCGATCGACACCGAAGACGATGCCGCCGTGCGCATGGCCGTGAGGTAGTTCCCCCCGACAAGCGCCTTGAGCTGCCCAGTGTCCGGATCAAACAGGAACACCGTCGACTGGTGATTGGTCAGGCCCTTGGCCATGTTGCCAGGCCAGTAGCCCCCCGATTTCAGCCCGAGCGCCAGTCCGGCTTTGTCGAAACCGGATTTGAACCCATAGAGCGCATCGGCATAGCCGATGGCCTCGCGGATCACCGGAAAGTTGTAGGCGTCGCCGCGCGCCATGGCGCCGAAGACGGCTTCGACGGCCACAAAGGATTGGGCGCGGTCGACGACCTCTTGGCAGACCGCCTCGGACACGATGATCATCTGGGATGCTCCGTCACCTCGGGGAGGGACCCGGCCCCACCAAGGGACCGGGCGACTGTTTGATCAGTAGGCCTTGCCGCGCGCAGTGATCGGCCAGATCGTCTCGACCTTGCCGCCGCGCACGCCGACATACCAGTCGTGCACATTGCAGGTCGGGTCGCAGTGGCCGGGGACCAGGCGCAGCTTCTCGTTGATCGCAAGCACGCCGTCATTGTCCTCGATCACACCGTGCTCGTCGGAGCATTTGACGTATTTCACGTCCGTGCGCCCGTAGATAAAGGGCAGTCCGCTGTCGACCGACTGGGCCTTGAGGCCGGCATCGCAAATCGCTTTCTGCGCCTTGGCGTGGCTCATGACCGAGGTGAGGATGAAGAGCGCGTTCTCCCATTCCCCCTGGTCGATCCGGTTGCCGTCCTCGTCGAGGATGCGACCGTAGTCGGCATCCATGAACGCATAGGAGCCGCACTGTAGCTCGTTGTAGACGCCCGAATTGCCCTCGAAGTAATAGGAGCCCGTGCCGCCGCCGCCGACGATGTCGCAGTCCAGGCCCTCGGCCTTCAGCGCGTCGACTGCGTCCTTCACCATGGCAATGGCGATGTCGATCTTGGCTTTGCGGTCCTCATAGCTGTCCATATGCTGCATGGCGCCCTGATAGGCTTGGAGACCGGAGAACTTCAGGCCCTCCGCCGCATCGATCGCTTTGGCGATGGCCACGACGTCGGGCGTGGTGGTCACGCCGCAGCGCCCGGCGCCGCAGTCGATCTCGACCAGACACTCGATCATGGTGCCGTGCTTGACTGCCGCCGACGAGAGATCCGCCACATTGGTGATGTCATCGACGCAGCAGATCGCGCGGGCACCAAGTTTGGGGATGCGGGCCAGGCGGTCGATCTTGGCCGGATCGCGCACCTGGTTCGAGACCAGCACGTCCTTGATGCCGCCGCGGGCGAAGGCCTCGGCCTCCGAGACCTTTTGGCAGCAGACACCGACCGAGCCGCCGAGTTCCTCCTGCAGCATGGCCACATCGACCGATTTGTGCATCTTGCCGTGGACCCGGTGGCGCATGCCGTGCGCCCTGGCCCAGTCACCCATCTTCTTGATGTTGCGCTCGAGCGCGTCGAGATCGAGGATCAGACACGGCGTCTGAATCTCGCTCTCGTCCATGCCGATGGCCGCCGGCACGTCATAGCCGACCTCGAGCTCTTCGATTTTCACAGGGGCATTCATGGCTCTCTCCTCCGGTCTCAGGCTTGCATCCAGGGCAGCGTGTCGAGATCGACATTGCCACCGGTAACGATCACGCCGACACGTTTGCCGGCAAAGACGTCGCGATTCTTGAGAATCGTGGCGAGTGGCGGGGCGCAGGACGGCTCCATCACGATCCGCAGCCGCTTCCAGGTCAGCTTCATCGCGTCGACGATTTCGTCCTCGGAACAGGTGAAGATGTCGGTCACGAAATTCGAGACGAAGTGCCAGGTGCGCTCCTTGAGCGGCACCTTGAGGCCATCGGCGATGGTCACCGGCGCGTCGTCGGCGATGATGTGCCCGGCCTTGAAGCTGCGATAGGCGTCATCCGCCTGCTCGGGCTCGGCGGCATAGATCTTCACGGCCGGCGCCGCATGGGACATCCACAGGCAGGTGCCAGAGATCATCCCGCCCCCGCCGATGGGAGCGATCACGGCATCCAAACCCTCGACCTGCTCGTTGAACTCCTTGGAACAGGTGCCTTGCCCCGCGATCACCCGCGGATCGTTGTAGGGGTGGACAAACTCGGCGCCCGTCGCTTCCACGACCTTGGCAAAGGTCGCTTCACGCGAAGACGTGGACGGCTCGCACTCGACAATCGTGCCGCCATAATGGCGAACCTGGTCTTTCTTGGCCTGCGGTGCCGTGTGCGGCATCACCACGGTGCACGGG
Source organism: Pseudomonadota bacterium (assembly GCA_039187815.1). GTDB lineage: Bacteria > Pseudomonadota > Alphaproteobacteria > Rhodobacterales > Rhodobacteraceae > Thermohalobaculum. Next base: position 27,348 of record JBCCZI010000019.1, read on the forward strand.
ATGCCCCGCCGCCCCGCCGCATAGGACAGCGAGAGCCCGTGATTGCCCGAGGAATGGGTCGCCACCCCGCGCTTGGCCTGCTCATCGGTCAGACTGAACACGGCATTGCAGGCACCGCGTGCCTTGAAGGCGCCCGGCTCCTGAAAGTTCTCGCATTTAAAGAACAGCTCAGCGCCGGTCAGCTCGTTCAGAAAACGCGACTGGAGCACCACGGTGCGGTTGATGTGGGGCTTGATGCGCGCATGCGCAGCCTCGACATCCGCCGGGGTGGGCAGGTCGAGGCCGATCTCCTGGATCTCATTCATGGCGTCCTCACGCGGCCTTGGCGAGCGCGATGCCCGTCGTCTTGCGATAATAGTCCTGCGCGGCGGCCATTCCCTGGCCAAGCTCGATGGGATAGTCGAGATCCCGCATCGCCATCTCGATGGTCGCGATGCCCGAGAGCGCCATCACATCAGTCAGCGAGCCAAGATGGCCGATGCGGAAGGCTTTCCCGTTCATCTGACCAAGACCGACGCCGAAGGACACTCCGTAGGCGTCAAAGGCGTGATTGGTCAAGACATTGCTGTCAAATCCGTTCGGAACATAAACTGCGCTGACCGTGTCCGAGTAGAGATCGGGCGTCTTGGCGCAGAGCCCAAAGCCCCAGGCCCGCACCGCCCGCCGCACACCCTCGGCAATGCGATGGTGGCGGCTGAAGACGTTCTCGAGACCCTCCTCGAGCAGAAGCGCCATGCTCTCGCGCAATCCGTACATGATCTGAAAGGGCGGCGTGTAGGGAAAGCCCCCCTTCTGATTGGCCCCGTGCATGTCGCGAAAGTCAAAGAAGGTGCGCGGCAAGGCAGCGGTCTCCGTCGCCGCCAGCGCCTTTTGGCTGACGCCGACAATGGCCATGCCGGTCGCCAGCATAAACCCCTTTTGGCTGCCGGTCACAGCCAGGTCGACGCCCCACTCGTCCATTCGGAAATCCATGGAGGCCAGCGAGCTCACGCAATCCACATAGAGCATCGCCGGGTGATCCGCTCCGTCCATGGCCCGCCGCACCGCCGCGATATCCGAGACGACGCCGGTCGCGGTCTCGTTGTGGGTGACGAGCACGGCCTTGATCGTGTGAGAGCGATCTGCGGTCAGGATCTCCTGGAACCGATCCGCCGGCGCGCCGGTGCCCCAGTCACACTCCACCACACGCACATCCAACCCATGGCGTTCGCACATATCGATCCAGCGATGCGAGAACATTCCATAGCGGGCAACCAGAACTGTGTCGCCCGGTGAGAGCGTGTTGGTGATGGCCGCTTCCCAGCCTCCGGTTCCCGAGGCGGGGAAGGTGATGACCTCTCCGGTCTCGGTCTTGAAGATCTTCTTCACGTCCGCCAGTAGTGGCGAGAGGAGCTCGATGAAATCCGGCGCTCGGTGATCCATAGTCTGGATGCTCATGGCATAGCGCAGGCGGTCAGGAATGTTCGTCGGGCCAGGAATGAAGACCGGGTTCTGGCCGCCAAAGACGGGGATATTCGCGGTCATAGCGTGTCCTCCAGGTTTGCTTGGCCTGAATATAGCGGCTCCCCGTCGTTTTGCAATTTTTTTGGAATAATTTTCCATTTCTATCTGAATATACCGCAAACCCCTGCTAGGAAAATGATTTTGGATTTTCCAATTGGGCAGCCTTTCCGGATGCAAAAAATTTTTTCATTGTCGCTTGAATGGGTAAGGGCCATGTCCAACGGAGACGGAACGGAAGAGAGAGGCCCCATGAGCGCCCAATCCCCGCAGCGCCGCGCCCGCGGCCGCCCGCGTTCGGCGCCCGAGGCCCAGGCGCCGACGGTCCAGGCGCTCGACCGTGGCATCCAGCTGCTGAGCGCGCTCGCTCGCGACGGGCGCGCCACCCTCACCGAGGTGAGCGACCGCGTTGGCATGCCGCCCTCCTCGGCCCACCGGCTGCTGGCCACTCTTCAGGCCCATGCGCTGGTCGAGTTCAGCGAGACCACACAGGATTGGACGATCGGGGTCGAGGCCTTCCGCATCGGCTCGGCCTTTGTGCAACGGGGCAATCTGATCGATCTCAGCCGCGACGTGATGCGCGCCCTTGTCAATGACACCGGCGAGACGGCGAACATCGCGATCCCCGATGACGGCGAGGTCGTGTTCATGAGCCAGGTCGACACGCAGAACCCAATCCGCGCCTTCTTCCGGCCTGGCGCCCGTGTGCCGATGCATTCCTCGGGCATCGGTAAGGCCCTGCTCGCCTGGATGGATCCGCGGGCCGTCGAGCAGATCCTTTTGCGCCGCGGCATGGCGGGCTGGACTGAGAAGACGCTCACCACGCCTGGCGCCCTGTCGGCCGATCTCGAGGCCACACGGGCCCGAGGATATGCCTTCGATGACGAAGAGCGCCATACGGGCATGCGGTGCATCGCGGCCCCCATCTTCAACCCGTTTGGCGAAGTGGTAGCCGGCATATCCATCTCCGGCCCAACCGCGCGGATCAGCGACGCAGCGGTCGAGCGCCTGGGCGCCCGGGTCCGCGCGGCGGCCGAGGCCGTCACCGAGATGACCGGCGGCCTGGCACCAGCCTCCGACTAGCCCGCGACCCATCCGGCCAAGGTGAGATAGAGCGCCAGACCGATGATCAGGTTGAACGGAAAGGTCACGCCCAGCGATAAGGTCAGGTAAAGCTCAGGTCGTGCCTCGGGCAAGGCCGAGCGCATCGCAGCGGGTGCCGCAATGTAGCTGGCCGATGCCGCCAAGACCGCGAGCAAGGCCAGCCCGCCCTCGGACAAGCCGACCAGATGGCCGGCGGCCAAGCCCAACACCGCGCCGATCAACGGCATCACCAAGCCAAAGCCCAGAAGCGGCGGCGTCAGCGCACCGGCCGACTGGCGCAACCCGCGCCCGGCGGTGAGGCCCATATCCAACAGGAAGGCACAGAGTGCCAGTTGAAAGGGCCAGACCACCACAAGCGCAGCGGCGTCCAACCCACCGGGCCCGACTGCCCATCCAAGCGCGAAGGCCCCAATCAGCACCACGAAGGCTTTGTTCAGAACCGCCTCGCGGATCGGGCCGCCGAGTTGGCTCGCGTCAAAGAACGGCGCGCCGGCCGTCAGGGTGCCTCCGCCGGCCACGCTCCCTTGTCGTGAAACCAGAACCGAGCCCCGGGCAAGCACCAGCGCGGTGAGGATCGCCGGCGCTTCCATCACCGCGGCGACAGCAACCATCCATCCCTCATAGGCGACGCCAACCGTGCCAAGCAGCGCAATCGCCGCCGTGAAGGTGACAATCGAGATCGAACCATAATGCGCCGAGATCGCTGCCGCATCGATCCGGCCGACGTTCGTCAGCCGCTGCAACAGCCAGAACGCGACAAGCGGCATCAGCAAGGACAGCAGCGCGCCGGCGATCAAGCCCGAGGCAAGCGTGCCATCGGCGCCATGCTCGGCCACCCCGGCCCCGCCTTTGAGCCCGATCGCAAACAGCAGATAGAGCCCCAGTGCTTTTGAGAGCAGGGCCGGCACGGCAATGGGCAGCCGCGCCAACGCCAAGCCGAGGCCGACGACAAAACACAAGATCATCGGTGAACTCACCGTCGCGATCGCCAAGTCAAACATGTCCATCTGCCGTGTCCCTCGCCCTGTGCGGCCCCCGTACGGCCCCTGCGCGATGTCGCGCTGGCGGGCTAGCTAGTGCAAAAGACTGAATGGATCTATCGAATATGCACCGCATATTGGTTCGGAATTTCCTATCGAATAAGCCCTCAACGCACCGCAGAAAGCCAGCCTTGACATTCGCACACATCTGTATACATATGCACGCATTCGAGCACAAAGGAGCGATCCAATGCCTTCGACCCAACCCAGCACCGTCATCGACAAACTGGCCCGGCTCGGCCGCATCGGGTCCGCGGCCCGAGCTCTGCAGATCTCCAAGGAAGTCCGTTGGCTCAACGAACTCAGCGATCATGAGCTCTCGGCCCGAGGTCTGACGCGCAGCGAGATCGTCGCCCGTACGATCGGCCTGGCGGGTTAACCGCCAATCCGCGCTTGCGTTCGGGTCACACCCGGGCAGAATAACGGCAGACCACATCGCATGTGGCGCCATTCTGTCTGGGAGGAGACCCCGTTATGACCATCTCGACCGCGTTCTCGCGGCGCGCGACACTGGCCTTTGCCGCCGGCCTGTTGGCTGCCGCATTGCCCCTGTCCGGCCCCGCAACCGCCGCCGACTTCTCCGGCGAGACCGTCGAATGGGTGATCCCGTTCAAAGAGGGCGGCGGATCCGACAAATGGGCCCGCTTCTATGCCCCGCTGCTGTCCGAGGCCCTGCCCGGCAACCCCACGGTTGTCGTCAAGAACATGCCGGGTGCCGGCTCGACCAAGGGCGCCAACTGGTTCGCCAGCCGCGCAGAGAACGACGGGCTGACGATCTTCGGCACCTCCGGCTCGACGCAGTTCCCCTTCCTGCTGGGCGATCCGCGGGTGAGATACGACTATGCCGAGTGGAATGTGGTTCTGGCCACGGCCACAGGGGGCGTTGCCTATCTGCCGCCGGATCTGGCCGCGCGCTGGGCTGCCGACCCCAAAGACGTGATCGACAACGTCCAGTTCATCTATGGCAGCCAGGGCGCGACGCGGCTGGATCTGGTCCCGCTGCTCGCCTGGGAGATGCTGGGCATGAAGGTCGAGCCGGTCTTCGGCATCAAGGGCCGCGGTGAAGGCCGCCTGATGTTCGAGCGTGGTGAGGCCAATATCGACTACCAGACCTCCTCGGCTTTCCTCTCCAAGGTCACGCCGCTGGTCGAGGCCGGCCAGGCGGTGCCGATCATGACCTGGGGGGCGCTCGACGCGGATGGCAACATCGTGCGCGACCCGACCTTCCCGAACATCCCGACCTTCAAGGAGGTGTTCACGCAGATGACCGGCTCCGCGCCCTCGGGCGATGCCTGGGAGGCGTGGAAGGCCTTTTTCGTCGCCGGCTTCCCGGCCCAGAAGATGGTGTTCCTGCCGAACGGCACGGACCAGGAGATCATCGACACCTATTCGGCCGCCTTCAAGGCGGTGACCGAGCGGTCGGATTTCGCCGAGATCTCCAAGAAGCGCCTTGGCGTCTATCCCCAGTCGACCGGCTCGGCGGCCGAGACCAAGCTCCAGCAGGGCACGGTGGTGGCCGACAGCGCCAAGACCTGGATTAAGACTTGGCTGAAAGAGCGCTACGGCGTCGAGCTCTGAGCCGGTGAGCGGCGCGGAGGAGCGGGTGCGGGCGCTCTGCCTCGCCCTGCCCGAGGCGACCGAGAAGGAAGCCTGGGGCGACCCGACCTTCCGCGTCCGCGACCGGATCTTTGCGATGCTCAAATGCGGGCGCGGGGCCGAAGGGGTCTGGATGAAGGCCCCCGATCGCGCCCAAGAGGTCCTGGTCGGCGCCAATCCCAACCGCTTTTTCCGCCCGCCTTATGTGGGCCATCGCGGCTGGATCGGCGTGCGCCTAGCGCCCGATCCCGACTGGGCAGAGCTGGCACAGCTCCTGACCCGCAGCTGGCGGCTGACCGCGCCCAAACGCCTGGCCGCCAGACTGTCCGATCCCGAGACCAGCGAGTAAGTCATGGATCTCCTAGCGACCGCCCTGCCCGCCCTCGGAGAAGCCTTTGGGCTGATCCTGACGCCCAGCTCGATCGCCTATCTGGTGATGGGGGTGCTGCTCGGCCTCTGCGTCGGGGTATTCCCCGGTCTCGGCGGGATCGCGGGGCTGAGCCTGGTGCTCCCCTTTGTCTACGGCATGGACCCGGTTGCGGGGCTGTCGCTTATGGTGGGGCTGGTGGCGGTCATACCCACCTCGGACACCTTCGCATCGGTACTGCTCGGGATCCCGGGGTCGTCGGCCAGCCAGGCCACAGTGCTCGACGGCTTTCCGCTGGCCAAGAACGGCGAGGCGGCGCGGGCGCTGGCGGCGGCCTTCGCATCCTCGCTGTTCGGCGGCATCTTCGGCGCGATCGTGCTCACGTTCTTCATCCTGATCGCGCGGCCCATTGTGCTGGCCTTTGGCGTGCCGGAGTTGCTACTGCTCACCATCCTCGGCTTCTCCATGGTGGGCGTGCTGGCGGGGCGCAGTCTGCTCAAGGGCCTGATCGCCGTCGGTCTCGGCATGACCGTGGGGGCCATCGGCGAGGCGCCGGCCCAAGGCTCGCCCCGCATGGATTTCGGCTCCTGGTACCTCCAGGACGGGTTCAGCCTGGTGGTCGTCGGCCTCGGCATCTTTGCAATTCCGGAGATCGTCTCGCTGCTCCGCCAGGACCGCGCGATCTCAAAGAGCGCGACGCTTGGCGCAGGTTGGGGCGACGGGGTGCGCGACTGGTGGCGCAACAAATGGCTGTCGCTCCGCTGCGCTGGCATCGGCGTGCTGGTGGGCGTGATCCCGGGGCTCGGCGGATCGGTGGTCGACTGGATCGCCTATGGCCATACGGTGCAGACCACGCGCGACCGCTCGAAATTCGGCAAGGGCGAGATCCGCGGCGTGATCGGCCCGGAGAGCTCGAACAACGCCAAGGAAGGCGGTGGGCTGGTGCCGACGCTGCTCTTCGGCATTCCCGGCTCGGGCTCGATGGCCGTGTTCATCGGCGGCATGATCCTGCTCGGCTACGAGGCCGGACCGCAGATGATCGAGTACGACCTGCCCATCACCTACACGGTCGTCTGGTCGCTGGCGCTGGCCAATGTCGTGGGCGCCGGGCTTTGCATCTTCCTCTCGGGCGGGATCGCAAAGCTGACGACGATCCGGTTCCCCCTGCTGGCGCCGTTCCTGTTCATGATGATCTCTTTCGCCGCGTTCCAGTCCAAGCAGACCCTCGGGGACCTGGCGGCGCTGGCGGCGATCGGGATGCTGGGCATCTTCATGCGCCGCTTCGACTGGTCGCGTCCGGCCTTCCTGATCGGCTTCGTGCTGGCGGACCAGGCCGAGGTCTACACCTATCAGGCGACCCAGATCGCGTTGCTCAAGAACAAGACCGGCGGATGGGAGGCGATGAGCGCCTATCTTTTCACCCCGGTTTCGCTGATCCTGATCGCGGTCATTGTGCTGTCGGTCTGGCTCGGTGCGCGCCAGGCGGCAGGGCTGCACGACGATGAGGCCGCGACACCGACGGGGGCAAAATCGGCGCCCGTTGCTTTTGCGCTGATCGTCACCGTTTTCCTGGCGGTGGCCTTTGTCGATGCCATGGCTGTGTCGGTGATGATCGACAAGGTGTTCCCCGCCGGCGTCGCAGGGCTCGCCCTGGTCGCTGCGCTGCTGTTGTTGTGGCGCATGCGATCGCGGCCCGAGGGCGATGCGCTCTTTGCCGATACCGAGCGGTTGAGCGAGGAGGCCGATGCCGCCCACGGGCTGTGGACCACGCTCGGCTGGTTCCTATCGCTGTTGCTTCTGACCGCCTGCTTTGGCTTCGTGATCGCGCTTGCGCTATTCTTTGTGGCGTTTCTGACCGTGCGAGCCCGCACGAGCCCGGGGCAGACGGCGATCCTCACGGTCGCGGGCGTCGGCTTTGTCCTGGTGATGGCGGGGCTGTTGGGCCGCGACTTCCCACCCGGGGTGCTGCAAGAGTTTGTGCGCCTGCCCTGGCCGTTCGGAGACGGATGATGCAGACGGCGATCCCCTTTCTCTTCCTGCGGGGAGGCACCTCGCGCGGGCCCTATATGCGCCGAGATGCGTTGCCCGAAGATCGCGAGACCCTGTCCGAGGTTCTGATCGCCGCCTTGGGCGCCGGTCACCCGCTCAACATCGACGGGATCGGCGGCGGAGCGCCGGTGACGACCAAGGTGGCGATGCTCTCGCGCTCGGCCGAACCGGAGATTGACATCGACTATCTCTTTGCCCAGGTCTCGGTGACCGAGCGGCTGGTGGACTACAAACCCACTTGCGGGAACATTTTGTCCGGGGTCGGCCCAGCCTCGATCGAGATGGGCCTCGTCCCCGTTGCGGATGACACGACCTGCGTCACGATCCGCGCCGTGAACACCGGAGCCCGGGTCGAGGCGCGTGTCGACACGCCTGGTGGGGTGGTGCGGTATGACGGGCCGGCCGCCATCGACGGGGTGCCCGGCACAGCCGCACCCGTGCACCTGGATTTCTTCGATGTCGCTGGGTCCGGGACCGGGGCCATGCTGCCGACCGGCCAGGCGCGGGAGGAGATCCAAGGCGTGCCCGTCACCTGCATCGATGTGGCCATGCCGGTGGTTGTGGCGCTGGCCACCGATCTTGGCCGCACGGGGCACGAGACCCGCGAGGCGCTGGATGCGGACACCGAACTGCTCCACCGCCTCGAGGCCATCCGGCGCGAAGCCGGGGAACGCATGGGCATGGGCGATGTTTCAAAATCCGTCACACCCAAGATCGCGATGGTGGCGCCGGCAAAGGACGGCGGCCATTTCGCCGCCCGCTACTTCACGCCTTGGGCCTGCCATCCCTCGCTGGCCGTGACGGGGGCGCAGTGTCTCGCCGCCTGCGCGCTGACGCCGGGGTCCGTTGCCGATGGGTTGTTCGCGCCGCCGGGCTCGCCTGCGGATCTGGAGATCGAGCACCCCATGGGCCGCATTCCTGTGCGTCTCGGGTTTGCGCGGACGAACCGGACGCTCACCGTGCAGTCGGCCGGGCTGCTGCGCACGGCGCGGCTGCTTGCTCGTGGAGAGCTCTATGTTCCGCGAGCCGTTTGGGCCGGCCCGACGCCAGCTGGCTCGGAGAGCGCCTGAACCAAAGCCGAGCGCCGCTCGAGCAGATGGTTGAACTGTGCGTCGCATCCCGCGATGGGGCGCGGATAGTCGTGGATCTCGGCCTTGATCCGCGCCAATTCCTCCGCCAGGGCGGCTCGATCCCAGTCAATTGCATGGCCTTGCATCATGACTCCTCCCGTTGTCGTCCGTGAACATCTGCAGCGATCTGGCGCAGCCGGGTCTTGTAGGCGTTTTCGATATGCAGCCGGGTTGCTGCCTCGGCCCCTTCCTGGTCGCGTGCCTCTAGGGCTGTGACGATGCGGTCGTGCTCTTCGACCGATGCGATTCCGCGCCCTGGAGCCTCCAAGCTCGACCCCGAGAGCAGCGCCAGCGAGCGCCGCATCCTCTCGAGCATGCCGTTGAGATACCGGTTGTGCGAGGCCCGGTGCAGCGCCCGGTGAAACCGCCGGTTGGCGAGCGCGAGCGTCCGGGCATCATCCGACAGCGTGCGATCGGTCTCGACCATCTCGCGCAGCACGGCGATCTCGGCAAGCGAGGCGCGCCGGGCCGCCAGACGCGCCGCAAACCCCTCCAGCACCTCGCGCAAATCATAGAGCTCACCAAGCTGATCCGGATCGAGGGCGGCCACCGTTAAACCGCGCCGCCCGTCGCGCTGGGCAACGCCCTGGCTCTCCAACCGCCCCAACGCCTCGCGAACCGGGGTGCGCGAGACGCCAAAGCGCTCGGCCAGCTCGGTCTCGACCAGCCGCGTGCCTGCGGGATACTCGCCGGCATCGATGGCATCCAACAGGGCCGTGTAGACATCGGTCGCATCGCGGTCAGGGGCGGCTTCACGGGGCATGGCGGTCTCCGAGCAGGCGCGCGGCCACGGGGGCTCCGAGGATCACCATGACGATGCGCGAGAGATGGACGGACACAACGTAAGCCGTATCGGCGCCAGCGACGATTGCGAGCACAACCAATTCCGCCTGTCCACCGGGGGCAAAGGCCAAAAGCGCCTCGATCGGCGGTGCGGCCCCGGTCAGCACGACCACCTCGGCAAAGACCAGTGCCACCCCGGCCAACAGGACGCAGTAGCCAAGGGCGGCAACGATCACCCGCCGCAGCTCGGTCGCCGTCACGCCGACATAATAGGTGCCGATGCCGATCCCGATGAAGAACTGCGCCACCAAGATGGCCTCGGCCGGCGGGCGATGGTGCAACAGGCTCACGAGGCTCAGGGGAGCCGTGACAGCGAGAGGGCCGAGGATGGCTGCGCCGAAGAGGCCTATACGCTCCCCGCCCTTCCATCCGATCAGCGCGCATGCGGCCATCAAGGCAAGTTCGTGCACAGGGATCGTGCCGGCGGGCTCGCCTGGCGGGTTGTCCAAGGGGCGGTCCCAGATCCAAACCAGCAAAAGCGGTATCAGGGCGACGATCACCAGCACACGCGTGGCATGCACGAGGCTGAGCGTTCTGGCATTCCCCCCGGCCTCCGCGCCGAACAGGATCATATCCTGCAGCCCGCCCGGCATGGCGGCATAGTAAGCCGTCACCGGATCGAACCGACAGACCCGGCGGAAATAGGGCACGCCGCAGAGGCCGATCACGAGGATGAAGAGCGGGACCAACGCGACCGAGAGCGCGAAATCGCCCAGCCGGCCGATCAGCTCTGGCGTCACCGATGCGCCGACCGCGACCCCTAGAACGGTGCGCATGGCCACGGATACCGTCTGCGGTCCCTCTAGCCTGAGCCCGGCAAGCGCCGCGATCAGGCAGCCAAACATCGGCCCCAACAGAAACGGCAGGGGAATGCTGAGCACCCAGAATAGGGCAGCACCGGCCGCGGCGATAGCGAGGGTTTGGGCGAGGGCCATGGGAATCTCCGCCCCGATTGTGTATACATTCGCGTACAAATTGCAAGCCGCGCAACGGTTCGGCGCCCCGCGACGCGATCCGAACGAGGACCGCCAAGCTCGCCGCTCTGCGATACAATTGATACACTTCAGCGACCGCGCGACATTCTGAGGAAACAGAGACAGGGCACAGTGCCCACAGATTGAAGAAAGGCGACAATGACCCAGCCCCTCGACAGCCGGACCGAGACAGCGGACCTGCCTCGCCCCGGCCCGACGGCGACATCAATGTTTTATTGCCATTTTGACCATTGGGGTCGTGCCGTTGGTGCGACCCCTATTGCTTTATCTCCTGGGCCCGGCACCGATGAGAACCGGTGTCTGCGGGGGTTTTTGGCCTCGCTCGCGACGATCGATGGTGTGACGGCGAGTGCGCCCGGGGCCTTGGCCGATGCACGCGGCCGATGGCGCACCGGCGATGTGCTGATGGCCGAGGACGGAGACGGGCGACGGCTGATCCTGTCATCCCATCCGCGTCCGGAAGGGGGACGGGTCTTTGTCGCGGCGCCCCTGCCCACCAGCACCCTTGCAGAACCTGCACCGGCCCAGCCCACCACGGCGCGGGACGAGGCAATCTTTCTGCGGCGTCTGTTGGAGGCCTGCCCCGCCAACCTCTTGGTCTCGCGCATGGAGGATGGTGAGGTGATCTATCGCTCGCCCTCGTCCCAGGCCCTGTTCGGCGACTGCCCGAACGCCGAGCTGCAATGGGATATCGAGGACGAGCGGCTGACCTTTTGCGATCTGCTATCTCAAACCGGCGATGTCGAAGATTTCTTCCGGATTGCGCGGGGGCCGGATGGACAGCCCTTTCCCTCGCTGATCTCTGCGCGGCTGTATGAGCATGCGGGCGAGCAGATCGTCGTCTCGTCGACCACAGATCTGACCGAGGCCTTTGCCCTCCGCGATGCCTCCGATCTGGCCAATGCGCGCCTGCGCGATGCCATCGAGTCGCTCGATGAGGCGTTCGCGCTGTTTGACTCAGCGGATCGGCTGGTGATGTGCAACCGGCTCTACCGCGAGGCGCACCGCGAGGCCGCCTCGGCACTTAAGCCCGGGCGCACCCGGATTGAGATCATCGAGGCGATCGCGGCGGCCGGCCACCTGGCAGAGGGCGGTGGCGTCTGCAGCGCCAGTCGCCCCACTCGGCCCACCCGCGGCGAGATGCGCCGCCATGACGGCGCCGTGTATCTGGCGACCCGGTCTCCCACCAAAGAGGGCGGAACGGTAACCACCTTGCTCGACATCACCGAGCGCAAACGCGCGGAGGAAGCCGAGCGCGAGGCCGACGCCCTTGTGCGCACGATCGTCGAGGCCTGCCCGACGACCTTCCTGGTCAGCCGGGTCAGCGATGGCAAGGTGCTCTATTGTCCGCCCGCCTCCCGGGATCGTTTTGGCGATATCGAGAGCACACTTTCTTTTTTCATCACGCCAGAGGACCGCGAGGTCTATCTCGAGGCCCTGCTGCCGACCCGCGCGATCAATGACTACCGCGTGCGCTTTAAGCGGCGCGACGGCACGATCATGGAGGGGCTGACCTCGGCCCGCGTGACCGAGTACAAGGGCGAGGACATCATCGTCTCGTCGACCCGCGACATCACGGTCGAGCTCGAGATGCGCGCCGAGCTCGAACGCCAGCGCGAGATCGCCCACCAAAACGAGAAGCTCTCGGCACTCGGCGGCCTGCTGGCCGGGGTGGCGCATGAGCTGAACAACCCGCTATCGATTGTCGTCGGCTATGCGCTGATGCTGCGCGAGAAGGTCAAGGACCCGGTGCTAGGCCGGCGGGTCGAGCGCATCGGCCAAGCAGCCGAGCGCTGTGCCAAGATCGTCAAAACCTTCCTCGCCATGGCCAGACAACGGCCCGCCCAGATCGAAACCGTGGACCTCGAGGGACTGATCTCGACGGCCATCGATATCGCTGGCTACGGCATCCAGAGCCGGGGCGGAACGATCACCTTCGAAACCGCGCCGGATCTGCCTCATGTGGCCGTGGACGCTGATCAGATCGTACAGGTGTTCTCGAACCTCATCGCCAATGCCGAGCACGCCCTGGCCGCCCGCGGCGCCGATGGCCGCTTGGAGATCGCGGCCCGCGCCGATACAGCCGCCAACCGGGTACGCATCGTGCTGGCGGACAATGGCGAGGGCATCCCCCAGGACATCCAGGCGCGCATCTTCGAGCCCTTCTTCACCACCAAGGATGTGGGTGCGGGCACGGGCGTTGGACTTGCCTTCTGCCACCGGATCATCAGCAGCCATGGGGGCAGTCTCTGTGTCGATTCGCGACCCGGCTGTGGGGCCACCTTCCTGATCGATCTGCCGATCGCCGCAGAGAAGGAGCCCGATCGCCGGCGCGAGGCCGATGCGACCCAGCCCGCCGAGATGGCCCGGATCCTGGTGGTCGATGACGAGCCCGATGTGGCCGAGATGATCGCGGATCTGCTGAAGGACGAAGGCTACCGGGTGCATGTGGAGACGGATGTAGAGGATGCGCTCGCGGCGGTCTCGGCGCATCGGTTCGACGCTGTGCTCTCCGACATCAAAATGCCCGGCCTCGGCGGCGAGGGTTTTTTGGCCGCGCTCGAGGCGGAGGAGAACCCCTTAGCCCGACGCCTGGCCTTCATCACCGGCGATGCCATGAGCGGCGAGGTCGCCCGGTTCCTGACCGAAAGCGGCCGCCCGCATCTCGAAAAACCCGTCGCCCCCGATGAGCTCTGCGAGCTGGTCGCCGGGCTCTGCAGTGCGGAGGAAGACAGCCGATGACCGAAGCCGCGACCCGCATCCTGGTCTGCGATGACGAACCGCATCTGCGCGAGATGGTCGGAGAGTATCTGTGCGAGCGCGGCTATACGGTGACCGAGGCGGCGGATGGCGCATCGATGCTGAGCGCAATGGAGGATGATCCGGCCGATCTGATCATCCTGGATATCCGAATGCCCGGCGAGGACGGACTGTCAGCGCTGAAGCGCCTTCGGGCTGACAGCGCGACACCCGTGATCATGCTGACCGCTGCAGCTGAGGTGGTGGACCGCATCGTGGGGCTCGAGCTCGGCGCCGATGATTATCTCGCCAAGCCGGTGGATTTGAGGGAGCTCGAGGCCAGGGTGAAGGCAGTGCTTCGACGCAAAGGCGCGATGGCCGCCAGTCCCGCCGATCCCGCGAAGCCGGACGACCAGGGCCGCATCCCGTTTGGGAAATGCATGCTCGACATGGAGGCGGCGCGGCTCTTTGGTCCAGACGGCAAGGAAGTGGCGCTGACGGCCATGGAGTTCGCGCTGTTGCGGGTCTTCGTCCAAAACCGAGGGCGCGTGCTGAACCGCGATCAACTTTTGGAGCAGGCCCATGACCGGGGATGGGAGCCGTTTGACCGCTCGATCGATCTGCGCATCAGCCGGATCCGCCGGAAGATCGAGGCGAATCCCGCCAAGCCGGAGACGATCCGGACGGTGCGCGGCGTGGGATATGTCTTCGGCTGAGCCGCCGACCAGGCTGCGCACGGCTGGGTGGTCCTGCAGACATCGGCGACATGAGGACAGCGTATGTGGAACTTGCCCTCGGATTGGGGGCGCATCGGGCTGGGGATCTCGCCCTCGAGCCGCTGAGCCCGGCCGCGATCCTCGGGATCGAGCGACGGAATCGCCTAGAGCAGCGGGTACGGGTCACGCGGTCGGGCCAACAGCTTCCGGGTCGGCGCGGTCTCGAGCACCCGACCAAGATAGAGCACGGCCACATTGCCGCAGACATGGGCGATCCTGCTGAGATCGTGGCTGATGAAGAGGAAGGTCAGCCCCTGATCGGACTGAAGTGCGTGCAGCAGGTTCAACACATCCGCATGGATAGAGAGATCGAGGGCCGCCACGCTTTCGTCAGCCACCACAAAGCGCGGGCCCGAGAGCAGCGCGCAGGCGATCGAGATGCGCCGCCGCTGGCCACCGCAGAAGGCGTGGGGAACCGGCGGAGATGCTGGGGGTTTAGCCGGCATTTGGCCGCGATCTCCCAAACGCGGGCATCGGTCTCTTCGCAGGTCGAGGTCAGCTTCATAACCTCGAGCGACTCAACGACGATGTCGCGCACCGTCTTGCGCGGCGAGAGCGCGGCATAGGGGTCCTGGAGGATGTACTTGGCGCGGCGGCGATAGGCCTAAGGGTCGGAGCGTCGAGGCTGCCGACGTCATAGCGCGCCTCGCCATCGTCATAGCTCACTTGGCCGGCATAGACCGGCGCGGCTCGCAACAGGGCGCGGCCGAAGGTGGTCTTGCCCGAGCCGCTCTCCCCTACCAGACCAAAGGAAGAGCACTCAGTGATGTCGAGCGACACGCCGCCGGCCGCACGCAGGACCGGGCGGGCGCCGAAGAGGCCGCCCGGCAGGGAGTAGTGGACCTCAAGATCTCGGACGGACAGGAGGGGGGCGCTCATTCCGCGGCCTCTTGGCTGCGGAGGTGGCATGCGGCGCGGTGCGCGGCGTCGACCTCGACGCATTCTGGGACCGCGCTGTGGCAGCGGTCTGCCAACAGCGAGGGGCATGGGGCGTGGAACACGCAGCCCGCTTGGCGCTCGAGCGGTGAGGGAATGTCGCCCGCGAAAGGGGGGCGCGGCGCGTCGAGGTCGTCGAGCTGTGGCGGGGCCGCGATCAATCCGCGGGTATTGGGGGGTGCTGCGGGTTGCGGATGGCCGAGCGGTCCGGGCCAACCTCGATCAGGCGCCCGAGATACATCACCGCGACGCGGTCGGCCATTTGCGCGATGACGCCGAGATCTTGGGTGATGAAGAGGATGGCCATGTGGAACTCGGCCACCAGATTCTTCGTCAGATCCAGCACATGGGCCTGGATCGTGACATCGATCGCGGTCGTGGGCTCATCGGCGATCAGCAGCCTGGGCTTGGTGAACAGAGCCATGGCGATCACGGCGCGCCAGCGCATGCCACCGGAGAACTCGAACGCGTATTGGTGGAACTGCTGGCGTGGCTCGGAGATCCCGGCCCGGGCCAGCATCTCGATCGAGAGCTCGGCCGCCTCATTGCGCGGCATCGCAGTGTGGATCTGCAGGTGCTCGACCATCTGGTCGCCGATTAGGATGGCCGGGGCAAAGCTGGCCACCGGCTCTTGGAAAATCATCGAGACCACACCGCCGCGCACGACCTTCATGTCTCGGGTTCGGCGGAGTTGCAGCACCTCGATCCGGTCATTGCCGAGCGAGAGCGCGATGGACGAGCCCTCGCCATAGATCGCGTTGTCGGCGTTGAGTTGCATCAGCGATTTGGCCGTGACCGATTTGCCAGAGCCCGACTCGCCCACAAAGCCCAGGACCTCGCCCCGGGGCGATGTCGAAGGACACGTCATCGACCGAATTGAAGAGGCCCTCATCGGTGTCGAACTGGACTCGCAGATTGCGGACCGAGAGCAAGAGCACGCTCATGACTTCCGGTCCGAACTGGGATCGGCTGCATCGCGCAACCCGTCGCCGACGAAGACAAAGGACGGCACAAACGCAACGGAGAACACCACTGGGATGAAATACCACTGGTAGTTCCGCATCACGTCGGGGAGCTGCGCAGGGCCCTTGCCGATCCGGGCCACGCCTTCGGCTACGCCACCCGGCAGCGGGTCTTCCGCCGGCCTGGGATCACGCGGAAACGGCGCGCGCGTCGCTGCGCGACGTCATCGACGAGACCTGGGCGCCA
>JBCCZI010000020.1:0-42065 GCA_039187815.1 Pseudomonadota bacterium
TCCCGCATCGGCGGACGGGCGCGATGGATCAGGCCGGGATCCTTGGGAGCGCGCCATCGGCCACGGCCACGCGGAAGCGGCTGGCGAGCGGGGCATAATCGGCCGGGTGACGCTCGACGATGCCGGTGAGGAGAAGCGCTGCACGCAACGCCTCAGGCGCCTCGGCGATCGCGGTGCGGAGCGCCCCACGGATCCGGGGGGCTGCCGCGCGCTGGGCCGTGATAAACGGCAGGGCCGGCACCGGCGGCGTCCAGTGCAGCACCCGCAGGGCCGCGGCGGCCGGCTCGTATCGCCCGGCCAGAACCCAGGCGACCGCATCGATCGCTGCGACATCCGCAAGTCCCTCGGCAACCGCGCAGATCGAGGCACGGTGCGCTCCGCTAAGCACCACATCGCCAAAGACCGGCCGGGCGCCGGGCAGCCCCGCCGCCGCGGCTAGCAGCGCCGCATGGCCCGACTGGCTCTCGGACCCGTTCAGCGCCGCCACCCGGCCGCGGAGATCGGAAAGCGTCTCGGCCGGATCTGCGCAGCGCACGACAACGGCACTCCGGTACTCCCCCGGCGCACAGCCCTCGAGCGCATAGGCCGGCGTCCCGACCAGCGCCACCCGATCGCCGAGATGCAGCGCATAGGGCAACCCACAAGTCTGGGAGAGCACCAAATCGGGCGCGCGCCAGATCGTCTCGAGCGTCCCCTCCCGGGTCAGTCGATCCGGCGCCACCACCCCCTCGGCGCGCAGATGCCGGCCGATCAACGCCCAAAGCGCATCAGTCTCGGCGCGCAGTTCCGGCCAGTCATACATCGGCAAGGCAGCGATCGAGGCCGTCGCGCCAGGCATGCTCAGCGGTCCTGGTCCCAGAGCGGATGGGCCACCGGATCCTTCCGCCGCAGCAGAAAACGCGCAATCACATCGGCATAGGAGGGATAGCGATAGCCGTCATTCATCTCGAGAAACCTCTGACGCCGCGCGCGGTAAAAGCCCGGCAGCCGGTACCAAGCCAGTCCCGGATGCCCATGATGCACCGCGTGGAGGTTGTTGTTGAGGAACAAAAATGCGAGCGGGCCGCGGTCTTCGATGATGACCGAACGGGCGCGCACGGTCTCGTGGGCCCGGTGCTCGAGAAAGGTGCGGATCTTGAGGATGCCGAGCGCCAGATAGGCGGCAAGCCCATAGGCCGGCACCGGCACCTGCCACCACCAGAGCCAGGCCAGCACCGGTGCGAGCCCGACCAGATGCAGCGCCCAGGCCTGGGCCACCCCCGGCTCACCGCGCCAGATCGCCCGCAGCTCGCCCCCATAAAACACCCAGAGGCCGATCGCGGGGCCCAGCAGCACGCGCCCAGCCAGGGTGTTGTTGGCGGACAGCAGCGCTTGGGCCAGGCGCGGCAGGCGCCGCCAGACCGCCGGGTCGAGATAGTTGCTCTCGGGGTCGTCATAGGGATCGGTCAGGCGGGCATCGCGGTGATGGGCCAGATGCTGGTCGCGAAACCGGCCATAGGGGATGAAGAGCCCCATCGCCGGAGCCACCAAGGCCGCATTCACCTCCGCCCAGCGCGTCGGATGCCCGTGCAGCGCCTCGTGGCAGAGCGAAGAGTGCAACACGAGGCTGAGGCAGAGCAGCGGCCAGGCGGCCCAGGCCCAACCCCCGAGCGTGAGCCCCGCCGACGCGCCTGCCCAAACCGCCGTGCAGGCCAGGATCAGCGCCAGCGTCGGCCACTCGACGGCCGCGGCACTCTCGGGGCCGGACTGCGCTGAGATCGCTGCTGCGGCGTGGGGGAGCGGGTGCGCCACCGCGGGCGCAGGCTGGCGATGAACGGACCAAACCGGATCGGGGACAGGACTCACAGACATGTGAAGAGCGTGCCAGCCGATCCAAGGGCTGTGAACTGCGTGTGTTTGCAGCGGCGTTTCCGAATTTGTGCCGGAAAACTCGAATCTGTTGCGATCTATAGTATCCTGTCGTGAAAAAACACGATCTGTCGTATTCTTGTGCCAAAATCGGTCTGCCTACACCGCACCAATGTCAGAGGGGTTTATGGACCGTCGCCAGCTCGCCGCCACCTTCCGCGATCGCCTGCGCAGCTTGGTCGAGCGCCATCCCGGCGGCGTGGCCCGCTTTGCCCGCGAGGTGGGGCTTGACCGCTCCGGGCTCATCCAGTTCCTCGATGCCGAGAGCACGCGCCTGCCGCGGGCCGAGACACTGCGCACCATCGCCGAGGGCTGCGGCTCGTCCGTGGATTGGCTGCTGGGGCTGACCGAGATCCAGCTCGGCGGCCAGGAGATCGCACCGTCGGTCGAGATCGAGACCGCCTTTGGCGAGGGCGGGCCGGAGGGTGAGGACAGCCCGCTCGCCCGTTGGCGGCGCGAGGCCGAGGGCGCCAAGATCCGCTATGTCCCCTCCTCGCTGCCCGACATGTTCCGGCTGAGGGCCCTGCAGGACACCGCCATCGCGCCCGACCAGGCCGAGGTGCGCGCCGAGCACGGCGACGCCCTGGTGGACGATGCCCGCCTGCGCGACACCGATCTCGAGATCTGCATGGGCGTCCAGGTGCTCGAGGGTCTGGCGGCCGGCGAGGGCCTCTGGGCCGAGCACAGCGCCGCGATCCGGGCCGAGCAACTCCGCCATATCGCGCGCGAGACTGAGCGGCTCTATCCCGCGATCCGGCTCCATCTCTTTGACCAGCGTCGCACGTTCTCGGCGCCGTTCACGGTCTTTGCGCTGAAGCGGGCGGCGATCTATCTGGGCCAGAGCTATTTGGTTGTGACGGCCAGTGAGCAGGTGCGCGATCTCGCCCGCCATTTCGACGCGCTGGTGCGGGCCGCGACGGTACCGCCCCACCGGGTGCACGAGACGTTGGAGGGCCTGGCCCGTCAGGTGCGCTGAGGCGGGCCGGCGCGCCGCCTCAGGCGGGCGTGGGATGCGGCGTCGGCATGCGCCCATTGGCCCGGGCATCGGCCGGCTCGATCGGGTACTCGCCCGAGAAACAGGCGTCGCAGAAGCGCGGTGCTGAGGCATCGCGTCCCCCAGGCTCGCCGCAAGCGCGGTAGAGCCCGTCGAGCGAGACGAAGCGCAGGCTGTCGACACCCAGATGGCGGCCCATCTCAGCCTCGTCCATGCGCGCGGCCAGCAGCTTCTCGCGATCGGGCGTGTCGACGCCGTAAAAGCAGGACCAGCGGGTCGGCGGGCTGGCGATGCGAAAATGCACCTCGCGCGCGCCGGCGTCCTGGACCATCTCCTTGATCTTGCGGCTGGTCGTGCCGCGCACCACGCTGTCGTCGACCAAGACCACCCGTTTGCCCGCGACCAGCGCGCGGTTCACGTTCAGCTTCAGCCGCACGCCCATATCGCGAATCTGGTCCGTCGGCTCGATGAAGGTCCGCCCCACATACTGGTTGCGGATGATGCCCATGGCAAAGGGGATGCCGCTCTCCTGGCTGTAGCCGATCGCAGCCGGCGTGCCCGAATCGGGGATGGGGCAGACCAGATCGGCCTCGATCGGCGCCTCACGCGCCAGCTCCGCCCCGATGCGCCGGCGCGCCTCATAGACCGAGAGCCCGCCGATCACGCTGTCTGGGCGCGAGAAATACACATGCTCGAAGACGCAAAAGCGCGGGCGTTTGGGCTCGAAGGGCCGGTGACTGGTCACCCCATCGCCATTGATGATCACCATCTCGCCCGGCTCGATCTCGCGCACGAACTCGGCCCCGACGATGTCCAGGGCACAGGTCTCGGAGCTGAGGATCCAGCCCTCGCCGCCCCCCTGGACCCGGCGGCCCAGAACCAGCGGGCGCACCCCTAGCGGATCGCGCACGCCGATCATCTTGGTGCGCGTCATGCCGACAATCGAGAACGCCCCTTCGACCAGGCGCAGCGCGTCCTTCATCCGCTCGGGGATCGTCTTTTGGATCGAGCGGGCCATCAGATGGATGATGCACTCGGTGTCGGAGGAGGACTGGAACAGCGAGCCCCGCTCGATCAACTGAGAGCGCAGCTTCTCGGCATTGGTCAGATTGCCGTTATGCGCGACCGCAAAGCCGCCCATGGCGAAATCCGCATAGAGCGGCTGCACATCGCGCAGCGCCGTATGCCCCTTGCCGCCCGCGGTCGAGTAACGCGTGTGCCCCATGGCGATTCGCCCGGGCAGCAGATCCATCACCGACTGCTTGGTGAAATTGTCGCGCACATGGCCGATCCGGCGCACCGTGTTGAAGGTGGTCTCGGGGTCATAGGCGACGATCCCCGCCGCCTCCTGCCCGCGATGCTGCAAGGCATGCAGCCCAAGTGCCACATAATTCGCCGCATCCTCAATGCCATAGACGCCATAGACGCCGCATTCTTCGCGGAATTTGTCGCCATCGGCGGGCGCGAATGGGTTGGCTGTGAGACCGTCGCGTGCCTCGTTCGAGGCATCTACGTCCAGGCCGGCGACCGTCTCGTGATCCATACCTGCCCCACCTAGCTCGACGCGACGCGGGTCCATATAGCCCGCCCGGCCCGGTCTGTCACCCGCGCGCCGTCACCGATCCGTCGCACCCTGCGGAAAACTCGATCCCAGCCGTGCCGAGCGCGCGGCACCGCCGCGCGGAGGCGGCCGGGGGTGGTGGCGGGCCATCGCTCGATGGGCAGCGCGGCCGCCAGGCAGCGATGACCGAGAGCCCGCGACAGCGCCCTGCCCGCCAGGCGCCGCCATCAACTCTGCGTCAGCCGGCCGCAACATCGGTTGCGCTGCCGGCCCGCCCGAGGCTCCATATCGGATCCGTGCCGAGGAGACCCCATGCCGCGAAGCCCGACACCCCGCGCCAACCGCCCAGTGCCCGCAATCGGCTGCGCGGCCCTCGCCGCCCTGCTCGCGCTTGGCCCCGCCCCCAGCGCCGCCTTCGTTCTCGGCGGCACCGTGCTCGAGCAAACCGGCCAGGGTGCGTTCGTCAAACTCCCTACCGATCCGGGCTTTGCCGTCGGCGCCGACACCTTCAACACCGACCACCTCTATGCCTTCGACGAGGACCAGAACATCACCCTGCCGCGCGCCATCGCCGTCGAGATCGCCGGCGTCGGCTTTGCCGAAGGCTCCGGCGTCGGCCGCGGCGCCGGGGCCATCCCCGCCGGCACCGTGGTCGCCAGCCATTACGTCTTTTTCGATTCGATCGCCGGCATCCAGGTGGGCCATGTGGATTTCGACGCCCCCATCCTCGGCGTCGCCGTCAGCCAGCGCACCATGGCCGCCACCGATTTCCTCGCCAATACGGCCGTGACCTATCTCAACCCCGAACTCCGGGGGCTCGAGGCCGGCGACATGGTCTGGGTCGAGCCCGAGGACCGCCACCGGCTCTGGGTCGCCTGGGCCGGCTCCTCGCCAGGCGACTATATCCGCGTCTTCACCGCCCGCTCCCCCGCCGGCGTCTGAAGCTCCACCGTCCGAAACCGCGCCGAAGACCGCCTGAAACCTTTGCAACACCGCGCATCCCCAGCGGACACGCGCCGGACATGCAGCCCCGCCATCTTCCCTCCATCAAACGGGCGCAACGCCCCTCAACCCTTTGATGGAGATAGACATGGCGACGATGAAGATTGGATCGACCGGCAAAGACGTGACCAACCTGCAACAGGCGCTCCAGCGCGCCAAACTGCGCCCCCGCGTCGAGGCAACCGGCACCTATGACAAGACCACCGCCGCGGCGGTCAAGGCCTTCCAGAAGCAGGCCGGCCTCAAGCCCGACGGCATCGCCGGGCGCACCACCATGCAGCATCTCGGCTCAGGCGAACGCGCGCCCGTCCCGCTCAAGCGCACCATCCCAGACTACAACGCCCTCTACGACAATTTCGGCCACTGGATGGTCAAGCAGCGCGTCCGCGTCCGCGAGCTGATCACCTTCGCCGAGGGCCACCACGATCCGCGCATCGTCAAGCTCGGCAAGGCGCTTGCCCCGCTTGCGCCCAAAGCCGACAAAACCTCACGCGCCTGGCTCGCGCAGGCCAAGATCATCATCCGGCTCTCGGCCGATTTCGAGCGCGCCCGGCGCTCCAACCGCGCCCGCGCCCAACAGATCCTGGCCGAGATGGAGAGCCGCCACCGCGCTGCCGAGCCTCAGATGCAGAGCTGGCTATCCCTCGAGCCGAAGGTCGACGCGGCCTGCACCAAGATCGAGGTGGCCTTCCAACAGATCACGCAATACGCCCGCTGAGCCTGCCCAACAGCTCATTCCAGCACGGCGTCGGCCGGGCCGATGGGGGGCGGAGCGGCCAAACCGGGCCTGCGGCCAGCCCGGGTGGGCGGGGCCCGGCCGGCGCCGTGCCAGCCGCCCCGCGCCACGGCCGCCGCGCCTGGCCACCGCCCCAGCGCCTCAGTTCTGCAAGGAGGGCGAGACCTCGATGCCGTTCTCGTCGACCTGGGGCAGCGTCGCATCGGCCTCGGCCGGCACCTCGCCGCCGCAGGGCGCCATCATCGCATCGATGCGCTCAGAGATCACCGGCGGCAGCTCGGTCGGCAGCGCGTCGCTGATCACGGTCGCCACCTGCTCCACATAAGGCAGGCTCGCCGCGTTCGCCAATGGCTCCCAATCGGGGACGGGCCCTACGAACTCGGAATAGAGCAGATAGGCCACCGCGATCAGCACCGCCGCCCGCGCCACGCCAAAGACAAAGCCCAGCATCCGGTCGATCGGCCCCAGCACGCTGTCCAGCACCAGCCCCGAGATCACCGGCGTGAACACCGCCATAATCAACAGCCCCAGCGCCATCACCGCCGTAAAGGCCGCGATCACCGAGAGCACGCAGGACGAGGCGAGGAACCCGCCGACCCCCGGGATCTCCCGCATCAAGGGCTCGACCACCGGCGTCAGAAACGCCGCCACCGCCGCCGCGATCAGCCATCCGCCGATCGCAAAGATCTCACGCGTGACCCCCCGCGAATAGGCCAACAGGGCCGAGACGAGCGCGATCGCCGCGATGCCGCCATCCACAATCGTAAAGTCCATGCCTTGGTCCCCCGTAAGGCCCTGTCCGCTCGTGTCACGGGGCGCATTCACCGAACAGCCGGTCCATCAAACCGGCAAGATCCGCGACGCGCTCCACCTCTATCTCCGCCTTCTCTACCCGTTTCACGGGCGATGGTGCAAATGCCTTTGCAAAGCCGAGCTTTTCCGCCTCGCGCAAGCGCGGCTCCGCCTGCACCACGGGCCGCAGCGCACCGGACAGACTGATCTCGCCAAACAGCACCGCATCCGCCGGCAAAGCCGTGCCCGACAGTGCCGAGACCAGCGCCGCCGCGACGGCGATGTCCGCTGCCGGCTCCGAGATCCTCAGCCCCCCTGCGACATTCAGGTACACGTCATGGCCGGCCAGCGCGATGCCGGCCCGCGCCTCGAGCACCGCCAGCACCATGGCCAGCCGCGCATTGTCCCAGCCGATCACCGCGCGCCGCGGGGTGCCGAGCGCCGACCGCGCCACCAGCGCCTGGATCTCGACCAGCACGGGCCGCGTGCCCTCCATGCCGGCAAAGACCGCCGAGCCCGGCACCGCCCCTTCGCGCGCGCCCAGAAACAGCGCGGACGGATTTGAAACCTCCACCAGCCCTGCCCCGGTCATCTCGAAGACCCCGATCTCGCCCGCCGGACCAAAGCGGTTCTTGACGGCGCGCAGGAC
Source organism: Pseudomonadota bacterium (assembly GCA_039187815.1). Taxonomy (GTDB): domain Bacteria; phylum Pseudomonadota; class Alphaproteobacteria; order Rhodobacterales; family Rhodobacteraceae; genus Thermohalobaculum. The sequence goes on from JBCCZI010000020.1 coordinate 7,643, forward strand.
GCGAAACTGGTGCCCGCGCTCGCCCTCGAAATACAGCACCGTGTCCACCATGTGCTCGACCACGCGCGGGCCCGCGATCTGGCCCTCCTTGGTGACATGGCCGACCAGCACCACCGAGACCCCGCGCCGCTTGGCAAAGGCGGTCAGCTCATGGGCGACCGAGCGCACCTGGGCGACCGAGCCCGGCGCTGCCTCCACATGGTCGGCCCACATGGTCTGGATCGAGTCGATCACCACGATCCCCGGCCGCTCGGCCTCGAGCGTCGTCAGGATGTCGCGCAGCGCCGTCTCGGCGGCCAGCTGCACCGGCGCTTGGGCCAGACCCAGCCGGGCGGCCCGCATGCGCACCTGTTCGGCCGCCTCCTCGCCCGAGACATAGATCGCCGGCAGCCCGCGCGCCGCGAACGCCGCCACCGCCTGGAGCAGGAGCGTCGATTTGCCGATGCCGGGATCTCCGCCCACCAGCGTCGCCGAGCCAGGGACCAGCCCGCCGCCCAGCACCCGGTCGAGCTCGGCCAGACCCGAGGCCGCCCGCGGCGGCGGCGGCGCCTCGCCCGACAGCGCCATCAACGCCATCGGGCGCCCGCGCTTGGCCCCCATGGCCTTGCCCGAAGGGCCCGGCGCGGCGGTCTCCTCCTCGAGCGTGTTCCACGCCCCGCAGCCCGAGCACTGCCCGACCCATTTCTTGTGCACCGTGCCGCATTCCCGGCAGACAAACGCGGTGGCGGGCTTGGCCATCAGAGATCCTCCCGGAGCGGCCGTGGCGCAGTCTCATGCCCATTCCCATGCCCGCTCCCATGCCCGTCCCCATGCCCGGCCTGCGCTCTCTGTGGGGCGAGGGAGCGGGACCGACCGCTGCTGCAGCTTCCCCCCTGGCGCGCCAGGATGTCGCGGTGTGTCAGCGCGCTGAGACAGGCATCGGCCATCAAGCGACCTCGAGCGCGCGGTGGAAGACGGCGAGATGCGCCTCGGCCGCGCGCGCCCAGTCATAGGCGCCAGCGCGGGCGCGGCCCGCCTCGATCAGCCGTGCGCGCAGCGGCGCGTCGCCAGCGATGCGCACCATCCCCTCGGCCAGCGCCGCCTCGTCGCGCGGATTGACCAACAGCGCCGCGTCACCAGCGATCTCGGGAAGGGCCGTCGTGTCCGAGGCCAGCACCGGAAGCCCCGCCGCCATGGCCTCGAGCACCGGCAGGCCAAAGGTCTCGTGCAGCGAGGGGAACACAAAGGCCCGCGCCCCGGCATAGAGCGCCGGCAAACGGTCATGGGCGAGCCCGTCGATCAGGCGCACCCCCTCGGGCAGCGCGATCGGCGGGCAGCCCTTGGAGACCACGACCAGCGGACGGCCGATGCGCGCCCGTGCGGCGCCATAGGCCTCGACCAGCCGCTCGACATTCTTCTTGCGCCCATATTGCGAGACGTGGAGCAGGGCGCCTTTGGCCAGCGGATCGGGGGTGGCGCGGGCGCAGAAGGCCGACAGATCGACGCCGTGGGGGATGGCGCTCACCCGCTCGGGCACCAGGCTGAGGGCCGCGATCGCCTCGCGCCGGCCATAGTCCGAGACGGCGATCACCTCGGGCCGGTGGTGCTCGAGCCGCAGCCAGTCCCAGCGGATCAGCCAGCGCACCCGCCAAAGCCAGAAGAGATGCCGCAGGCCCCGCTGCAACTCGGAGAGCGGCAGAGCAAAGGCGTCCATCCCGTGCACCGTCAGCACCCGCGGCGGGCCCGGAGCGAGCAGCGGCGCCGGCACCCGGCGCATCCCCATCCCCGGCGCCCAGAGCAGATCGGCCGGCCCTTCGCGCGCAAAGCGCACGCCGCGGGCCTCGAGCCGGCGCGAGATCTCGGCCAGATAGACCGAGATGCTCATGGGCGGGGTGGGCTCGATGGCAATCCGGACGCGCATGGACCCTCAGGACGGCAAAGGCGTGAGCGCGACGAGACCCGCGATCAGCACCGCCGCAAAGAGCTGGATCAGCAAAGGAAAAATTCGGTACCAGCCGCGCTCGACCCAAAAGGTCCAGAGCCCGACGGCCATCAGCGGCCAGGCGAACAGCCGTGCCAACGCCACCTGGCGCTCCAGCAGCATGCCCATCACCGTCAGCATCATCGCCACGGCGGCCAGATGGGCCCAGCGGCGCAGGCCCTCCTGCATCATCGCCTGGGCAAGGGAATAGAGCGTGGCCATGCACACCGCGATCCCAGCGAAAATCCCGATGATCATCAGGATCGAGGTCATGGGGCGGCTCCTTGTGTTGCGTTGCCGCCGCCCGCTCTAGCCCGTCGCTTCCGGGCCCACAAGCGGTTCGGCGCGCCCAATGCCGGCAGAGACGCGGCGGCTTCTTCCACTCTGCGGAAGAAAATCGCGCGCCGGGGTGAACCGATAGGGCCGCGGCCGCGTATCTGAGACAAAGCCGGCCCCGAGACGCCTCTCGCGCTGCCGGCCCTTGAGGGGAGACGCGCCCATGCCTGCCACCCACACCGGCCCGACCGGACGCACGCCCCTCAGCGGTCTGCCGCCCTATGCCCGGCGCGGCACCCGCCCGACCGTCGAGCGCCTGCTCGATCCGGTCGAGCGCGCCATCGCCCTGCATGACTGGGTGCGCGATGAGATCCGCTTTGGCTGGGGCCCGCGCTTTTTTGAAGAGACGCCGGCCCAGACCCAGCGCCGCCGCGTCGGCTACAGCGTGACCAAGAGCGCCGCGCTGGTGCAGGCCTACCGGCTCGAGGGGCTCGAGGCGCGCATGGTCTTTGCTGAGATCGACGCCGAGGTTCTGCGCGGCGTGCTGGGCCCGGGCCCGGACATGCTGGACCATGCCTTTGTCGAGGTGCGTCTGGCGGGCGAGTGGATCGCCTTTGACAGCCATATCGTCGACACCCCGCTCCGCCGGGCCGCCCAGCGCCGCTTGGCCGCCGAAGGCCGCCATGCGGGCTATGGCACCCATCTGCAGGCCAGCGGGCAGTTCCCCAACTGGTCGCAATTCGTGCCCGCCGCGCGCGGCCGGGTCTGGGGCAGCTATTCCGGCGCACCGGCCTTCCTGGCCAGCGGCACGCGCGCGCACAACCGGGTCTCGTGGCTCGCCCGCCGGGCCTTTGGCGCCATTGCGTCGCGGGCCAATGGGCGGCTCGATGCGCTCCGCGGGATCGGATCCGAGGCACCCCGGGACTGAGCGGGGCTCAGCCTCCCGAGCCCCCCGGCGGCACCGTTGCCTGGCCCGCCCAGTAGGCCGCCGCGACACAGCCGGTGAAGACCCACAGCCCCCAGGCCGGGTCCACATAGCCAAGGCCCACGCCCTTGGCGACCGTGATGTAGAGCGCGATCAGGAACACATCCGCCATGGCGAGCCGGGCCAGCGCCTCGGCCCAAGGGAGATACCGCGCCGGCAAGCGGCCGAGCTGGATCAGCCCCAGCATCACCGTCTTGGCATAGGGCAGCGCCATGCCGAGCAGCGCCACCAGGATGGCGAGCGGCACATCCGCCTCCCACAGCACCGCCACCGCCCCGGCCACCGAGATCTCGGAGCCGCCGAACCACGGCATCAGCCCCGCCCGGGCCAGCGGCGCCCACCAGGCCAGTGGCCAGAGCAAGAGCAGGCTCGCATTCACTGCAATGGCCAAACGCGCCTTGGTCACCGGCGATCCCCGGCACGGATTGGCACCGTTTGCCCATTTGCACCGTTGTCAGTGACGGTTGTCACAGAACTTGCCTCCCAAATCTCGCACTCTCGGCATGCTGAGCGCACAGGAGGCGAGAATGTCCGAAGGATACTGCTGCTTCACGGTCAAGAGCACCCGCGAAAAGATCTGCAGTGCCAAGAAATTCAAGAATCACAAGCTGGCCGCCGCCTGGGTGAAGACGGCGCTTGAGGGCAAGGGCCTTCCTGCCAACGACATCGCCGGCAAGCCGCGCTATCCGCTGACCAAGACCGAGAGCGGGGCCGCCAGCATCTGATCCGCCGAGGGAGCGCTGGTGCGCGGGGGAAGGCGCGGGTCCATCGGGGCCCGCGCCGCACTTGCGCAGGGCTAGGAGAACGCCGTCAGCCGCGCCATGTGGTCCAAGACCATGTCGATGCTGCCCGGCGGCAAATGTCCGCCCCGCTCAAACCAAATGCGCGCGGTTCAACTCGGAGCGGCCCGAGGGCGCGCGGCGAAAGACATGGCGGAAGACAGCGAGCTCGATTTCCCGCACTCGGCCACGCTCGAGCTCCGATCGGAACCCGGAGAGCCCGCGCACCCCGCTCGGCCAAGAGCCCAAACAGCGACCGCGGCGCACACTCACCAGTTTGGCGCAGAGCAGCCGACGCTCCCGACGATAGCGCTCCTGCACCGGACCGTGTCAGCGCCATAGGGCGGCACGACGCGATCTAGGATCGCCGACACGGGCATCACGCAAGGGATGCCCGTGTAGCGGGTCACGGATCCATCCATGACGGCGCGCCACGGCCCAACAACCGCCACTGCCGGCACGCGCGGCCCTCGCGTCATCCCGTGGCTTGCCATCAAGGCGACGAGACGCACAGGCCAACGCGCGCACCTCATCCCGGTGATCATGCGCGCCCAGACGCTAGCGCACCGCGGCGATGGGGCCCTCGGCGAGGCCATTGATGAATTGGTGGACATAGGCGTTGTCGCAGTGGTCGATCTCGGCGACGGGGCCGGCCCATTGGATCACGCCTTCGTGCAGCATGGCGACCCGGTCGGCGATGCGGCGCACGCTGCGCATGTCATGGGTGATCGTGAGCGCGGTCGCCCCCATCTCGGTGACGATCTCGCGGATCAGGTCGTTGATCACATCGGCCATGATCGGGTCGAGGCCCGTGGTCGGCTCGTCAAAGAAGATGATCTCGGGATCCGCCGCGATGGCCCGCGCGAGCCCCACGCGCTTTTGCATGCCACCCGAGAGCTCGGCGGGGTAGAGATCGGCGGTCTCGGCGGTCAGGCCGACGCGGCGCAGCTTGGCGATGGCGATCTCGCGCGCCTCCTCGCGCCCGCGCTTGGCCGGGCCGCGCAGCAGGCGGAAGGCGACGTTCTCCCAGACCAGCATCGAATCGAACAGCGCACCGCCCTGGAACAGCATGCCAAAGCGGTCGAGCAACGCCTCGCGCGCCCGGCCCCGGGCGGCCACCGCGTCCTCGCGGGCGACCGAAATGGCACCCGCATCGGGGCGCACCAGGCCCAGCACGCATTTGAGCGTGACCGATTTGCCGGTGCCCGAGCCGCCGATGATCACCACGCTCTCGCCGCGCGCGGCCTCGAGATCGACGCCGCGGAGAACGTGCTTGTGCCCAAACGCCTTGTGCACGCCGCGCATGGCGATCATGGGTTCGGGCGCGCTCATGCCGGGAACAGCGCCTCGGTCAAGATGTAGTTGGCCGCCAGAATCAGGATCGAGGCCGAGACCACCGCATTGGTCGTGGCACGCCCCACTCCTTGGGCGCCACGGCCCGAATTGTACCCCTGATAGCAGCCCATCAGCGTGATGATGAAGCCGAACACCGCCGCCTTGACCAGGCCTGAGGTGATGTCGCCCACGGTCAGGAACTGCTCGGTGGTCTTGATGTAGACGGTCGGGTTGAAGTCGAGCCGGAAGACCCCGACCAGGAACCCGCCCATGATGCCGATGATGTCGCCCACAAAGGCCAGCACCGGCAGCACCAGCGTGCCGGCCAGGAGCCGCGGCGCCACCAGGTACTTCATCGGATTGGTCGAGAGCGTCCAAAGCGCATCGATCTGCTCGGTCACCCGCATGGTCCCAAGCTCGGCGGCGATCGAGGCCGAGACCCGCCCCGCCACCATCAGCCCGCCGAGCACCGGGCCGAGCTCGCGCACCATGCCGATCGCCACGATCGAGGGCACCACCGCCTCGGCGTTGAACCGCGCCCCGCCCGCATAGATCTGGAGCGCCAGCGCACCGCCCGTGAACAGCGCCGTCAGCCCCACCACGGGCAGCGAGAAATACCCGATCCGCAGCAGCTGGCGCCCGAGTTCCGGCAGATAGAGCGGCGGGCGCAGGATGTGGCTCGCCCCATCGGCGGCGAACAGCACGAGCTGCCCGGTGCTTCGGCACATCGCCAGCACTCCGGCCCCGATGGCGGCAAGCAGCGATTGGACAAAGGCTGGCATGGGCGCAAGGCTCCCGGGACGCGTTGGTCTCAGCTATAGACCGGCGCCGGGGGCGCTGCCAATCCCACTCAGCGTGATGTCCGCTTGGCCGAGCGCGATGTGATCGACGTGGACCTGGGCCCTCGCCGCAACCGTTCACCGCCGCGCGCAGGGCCCGGCCGACAGCGGCGCTGAGAGCACCGTCCTGGCCTCACGGCACCCGAGGCGCCCGATCCTGTCCGGCCCCCCTTGGCGCGGTGAGACCGGGGCGGCTGGGCACGGCCCCGCGGCTAGTCCGGCGGCGGAGCGAAGCGGATTGAGGGGCGCAGACGCTCGACCACCTCGGCCGCCGCATAGGCCTCGGCGTCATCGGCCGGCTTCTCGCCCTCAAAGACCAGGATCTCGGCCACCGCCTCATAGGAGGGCGGCCGCGGGCGCACCGCATAGGGCACATACCCCCAACGCCCCCAATACGGGCCATAATAGGGTCCGTAATAGGGCCAATACGGCCCGCCGAAAAAGAAACCGAACCGCACGCCGCTGCGGCGATAGCCGTGGCGGTATCCGCGCCGATACCGCTTGCCATGGCCGCGTGCCCGGCGCTTGCCCTTCTTCGCCAGGCGCACCGCGCCCACGGCGGCCAGCGCATCCGGCGCGCTGGGAAGCTGCACCTCGGCCAGCCCGTTTGTCTCGGCCGCGGCGCCGGTCTCGGGGCCGAGCGCCGTCGGCTCGGGCCGGATCTTGCGCTCGACAAAGCGGAACCAATCGGCGCCTGCCGCCACCGTCACCTCCGCCGAGCGATAGAGCAGATACCGCTCGACCGTGGCCGCCGCGGTCTGGGGATTCCCGACAAAGCGGACCTCATAACGGTTCGCCTCGATCTGCTGGTCCCGAAAGCCATGGGCGCCATCGGCGATCGCCGGTTGATAGGGCGTGGGCTCGAACCCCGCACAGGCCGCCATCAGCGCCAGCAGAGGCCCGAGGACACCCCACCGCGCACCCTGCCGGCACAACCTCGCCATGCGTGCCTTTCGCTCTGCCATGCCACTCTCCTCACCAAGTCGCGCACCAGTCTACACTGAAACGCAGGCGAGGGGGGATTCCGCCGCACTCAGCCGCCGCGATAGCGCCGGACATAGCGAGCGCCGAGGCTGGTCAGGATCTCATAGCCGATCGTGCCCGCAGCCTCGGCCAGCACATCGACGCCTTGGCGGGGCCCGAGGATCTCGGCCATAGACCCGACCCGCGCGCCGGGCGCCTCGGTCACATCGAGCCCGATCAGATCCATCGAGACCCGCCCGGCAAAGGGACAGGCCACCTCACCGACCCAGGCCCGTCCCCGCCCGGACAGTGCCCGCAACAGCCCATCCGCATAACCCCCGGAGAGCGTGGCGATCCGGCTCGGCCGGGTTGCCGTCCAGGTGGCGCCGTAGCCCACCGTCTCGCCCGGCGCGACATCGCGCACCTGCAGGATCGGCAGCGCGAGGGTCACCACCGGCTCGGCCGCCTCGAAGGGCAAGCCGCCATAGAGCCCCACGCCCGGGCGCACCAGATCAAAGCGATAGGCCTCGCCGAGCAGGATCCCACCCGTGGCCGCGAGCGACAAGGGCACCGCATGTGCTGCGGCCATGGCGCGAAACGCAGCGAGCTGGGCGGGCGTCTGCGGATGCCCCGGCAGATCGGCACAGGCGAGATGGCTCATGACCAGCGCGCAATCCGCCGCGAGGCCGAGTGCCGCCAGCTCCGAGGCCTCGAGCCCCAGCCGGTTCATGCCCGTATCCAGCTGCAGCACATGGCGCCCACCCCCGGCGGCACGCCAGGCTGCCACCTGCTCGGGCGCGTTCAGGACCGGGACCAGATCCGACTCGGCAAACAGCGCGGCCTCCGGGTGGGGCGGAGGCCCGGCGGGCGCGGAGTGGGTGGGCGGGAGCGCCTGCCGGGCCTCCGACCGAGCCTCGCCGGCCACAGGGAACCCCGCCAGCACGCAGATCTCCGGCCCCGCCCCCAAGATCGCCCGCAACGCCGCCCCTTCGCCGGGCTGCGCGACAAAGAACCGCCGCGCCCCGGCCTTGGACAGCACCGGCGCCACCGCAGCCGCGCCCAGACCATAGGCATCGCCCTTCACCACCGCCGCGGTTTCGGCTGGCCCCGCCAGGCGATCGAGCGCCCGCCAATTCGCGGCGATGGCATCCAGATCGATGGTCAGCTCAGAGGTCAGGGTCATGGGCACAGGCTTGGATCACAGGGAAGGGGAAAGAGCATCGGGAACTGGCGCCTATTTTGGACGCGCCAAGGCTAGGCCCAACAGCCCCACCTCGACCAGCCCCTGCCCCAGTCGGTCTCTGCGGCGCCCTGCCTCAGCCACGGCGGCAGGGCCGGCCGTGTCCCTCCGACCAACAAAGCTGCGAGCTCTGTCCGCGGCAGCCAAGCGCTGACAGGCTCAGGCGTCGCTCTTGTTGAGCCGCGCCAGAGCCGCCCAACAGACGGTGCTGCCACGACGTCCTCAGCTGAACGCGCCAGGCTCGGCATAACCGGCACCGGAGCGCACCGGGTCGGTGAACTTGGTGAACCGGCCCTCGAAGTGCAGATCCACCGTGCAGATCGGCCCGTGGCGCTGCTTACCGATGATGATCTCGGCGCGGCCTTTGAGGGCGTTCATCTCGTCCATCCACTTGTCGAGCTTTTCCTGGGCGGCGCTGCGCATCTCGGGCGGCATGTCCTCGGAGGGCTCGGTGGGCTTCTCGCGCTCCTTGTAATACTCCTCGCGGAACACGAACATCACCACATCCGCGTCCTGCTCGATCGAGCCGGACTCGCGCAGATCCGACAGTTGGGGGCGTTTGTCCTCGCGCGCCTCGACCTGGCGCGAGAGCTGGGAGAGCGCGATCACGGGGATGTCCAGTTCCTTGGCGATGGCCTTCAGCCCTTGGGTGATCTCCGAGACCTCCTGCACGCGGTTGTCGTTGCGCCCGCCGCCCGTGCCGCGCACCAACTGCAGATAGTCGACGATCAGCACGTCGAGCCCGTGGGTGCGTTTCAGCCGCCGGGCCCGCGCCGCCAGGGTCGAGATCGCCAGCGCCGGGGTGTCGTCGATATAGAGCGGGATGGTCTCGAGCAGCCGCGCCACCTCGAGATAGCGCAAGAACTCCTCCTGGGAGAGGTTGCCCTGGGCCAACGCCTTGGCGGACAGCTTGGCCTCAGAGATCAGGATCCGGTTGGCCAGCTGTTCCGAGCTCATCTCAAGCGAGAAGAACCCGACCTTGCCGCCGGCCGTCAGCTCTTCGCCCTCAGGCCCCTGCTCGCGGCGATGCTTGCGTGCAATGTTGAAGGCGATGTTGGTGGCCAGCGAGGTCTTCCCCATCGAGGGCCTTGCGGCGATGATCAGCAGGTCGGATTTGCGCAGGCCCCAGAGCTTGTCGTCCAGCTCGTCGAGGCCCGTCGAGATGCCGGCGAGACCCCCTGTGCGCTTGTGCGCCGCCTCGGCCATGCGGGCGGCCTCTTCGATGGCGCGGGCAAAGGTGACGAACCCGCCCTCGTATTTGCCGCGCTCGGCTAGGGTATAGAGCGACTGCTCGGCCTCGGTGATCTGCTCGGGCGGCTCCATCTGGGTGTCGAAGGTGCCGGCGCGGGACTGGATCTCCTCGCCGATACGGATCAGATCGCGGCGCAGCGCCAGATCGCGCACGACCTGGGCATAATCCTTGACCGAGACGACTGAGACCACGGCCTCGGCCAGGCGCACCAGATAGGCCGCGCCGCCCAGCTCCTGCAGCCCCGCATCCTCGGCCAGAAAGGGCTTCAGCGTCACGGGCGAGGCGAGCGCGTTGCGCGCGATCCGCTGCGCCGCGATCTCATAGATCCGCCCGTGCACAGGGTCATAGAAATGATGCGGCTCGAGCACGCCGCCGATCCGGTCATAGGCTTCGTTGTTGATCAGCAGCGCGCCCAGAACCGCCTGCTCGGCCTCGATATTGTGCGGCGCGCTGGTGCGCTCGGGTGCGCTTGCCCCGTCGGCCATCCTGCTCTCCTCAATCTGTGCCTGTCCGCGGTCTTTGCTCGTCTGCGGTCTCTTGCGTACGGGCCCGGGCTCTTGGCGGCGTTCCGGGTTTGTACGCAACTTAGCGCAAGTTTGGCCGCCTGTCCCGCCCTCTTTGCCGGCACGCAGGCTTATCCCCGATATCCTTATGGGGGCTGTGGACAGGCTGTTGAGAACCGAGGGAAGACGCGTTCACCGCCAGCGGCGGCGTTGGATAAAGGCCAGGCCCATCAGCCCTCCGAGCATCAGCACCAGCGAGGGCGGCAACGGGATCTCCGCCTCCCCCGAAAAGCTGTAGCTCGCGGCCACAGGCACCTCGTCCGGCAGCGAGATCACTGAGGTGAGCCCATCCGAGAAGCCGACCGTGATCACGCTCGAGGGCGCGAGACCGTTGTTGAAGAAGACCTCTTCAAAGTTTTGCACCACCTCGCCCGTGGGCACCGGGTCCACATCGACCTCGAACGAAAAGCTCTCGCCCGGATCAAAGCCGGTGAAGGCGACGTCGATGGCCTCCGAGAACAGCCCGTCCTGGTTGCCGGTATCGGGCGCCGAGATCACCACCGTCCCGCCGGGCGGCGGCACCAGATTGCGGTAGAAGTCAAAGCCGAAGGCCGGATCGCCAATCGTGAAGAGAAAGCGGGTCAGCTGCTCCGATCCGCTGGTGTTCGTCAGCGTAAAGGTCGGCACGTTGCGGTCGCCGTCGAGGGTCAGCGAGAAACTCGCCGCCCAGACCGGCAGGGCCGCCCCTGCCATCGCCAAAATGGCCAGGCATATCAGCGTGAGAGATCGCATTGGTTTCTCCAAGAGATGAGTTGACGGAACGTCACCACTCACCAACGCACACGCTATGGTTGAAGTGCATTGCACAATTTGTCAAGAATTTCTTCGCGCGCGCAGCATGATGCAGCGCGATCCGGGCGCGGGCACAGACGAAAACGGCGGGCCGAGGCCCGCCGATGGTCGTTTCTGGGGTCGCCGCCGCATCAGATGCGGGGCTGTTCCTCGCCGTCGCCGCCCTCGGGCACGTCGACCACGCCGCTTTCGTCGTCGCGAGGGTCGGTTTCGTCGTCGTCTGAGGCCGCCGCACCAATGTCGTCAAAGAGCTCGGCGATGTCGAAATCGGCCTCGGCATCCGCCTCGGCCCGCAGCTCCTGGATCGATTTGCCCGAGGCCTGCATGTCGGCCTCTTCCTCGGACCGCGCCACATTGGCCTGGACCGTGGCCGAGACCTCCGGGTGGAGCTGAATGCGCACCGGGTGGAGACCGAGCTCCTTGATCGGACGCTCGAGCACCACCTGGCGGCGCTCGACCTCAAAGCCACCGGCCGCTGCCAGCTCGGCGATGTCGCGCGGGGCGACGGAGCCATAAAGCGCGCCGGCCTCGGAGGCCGCGCGGATCACGACGAGCTGCATGCCCTCGATCTCGGCCGCCAGCGCTTCGGCCGCGGCCTTGGCCTCGGCGTTCTGGGTCTCGCGATGGGCGCGCTCGGCTTCGAACCGGGCGATGTTGCCCTTGGTCGCCCGCAGCGCCTTGCCCTGGGGCAGCAGGAAGTTGCGCGCATAGCCGTCGCGCACCTTCACCACCTCACCCATTTGGCCGAGTTTCTCGACCCGTTCGAGAAGGACTACATCCATGATCGCCTCCTCAGTTCACCGCATAGGGCAACAGCGCCAAAAAGCGGGCGCGTTTGATGGCGCGGGCCAGCTCGCGCTGCTTTTTGGCCGAGACGGCCGTGATCCGGCTCGGCACGATCTTGCCGCGCTCCGAGATGTAGCGCTGCAGCAGCTTGACGTCCTTGTAGTCGATCTTCGGCGCATTGTCGCCCGAGAAGGGGCAGGTCTTGCGCCGGCGGAAAAACGGTTTGCGCATCTATCCTCTCCCCGGGTCAATCGCGCGGCGGGCGCGGACGGTCATCATCGCTGCGCGGCGGGCGCGGGCGGTCGTCGTCGCGGCGCGGCGGGCGGTCATCGCGGTCGCGGCGCGGGCCCCGGTCATCACGGTCGCGGCCGCGGCCGCCGCGGCCCCGATCGTCGCGGCTGTTCTTGGCCTGGATGATGGCCGAGGGGCCTTCCTCATGGCCGTCGACGCGCACGGTGAGCACGCGCATGACGTCGTCATGCAGGCTCATCAAGCGCTCCATCTCCTGGACTGCCGGCGAGGGCGCATCGGAGCGGATATAGCCGTAATGGCCCTTGCGGTTCTTGTTCACCTTGTAGGCAAGCGTGCGCAGGCCCCAATATTCGGAGCCGACGATCGTGCCGCCATTGTCTGTGAGAACCTGGCCGAACTGCTCGATCAGAGCCTCGGCTTGCGCGTTGGAGATATCCTGACGCGCAATGAACGTATGCTCATAGAGAGCCATCGATCACCTCGTTCGGGTGCGCTTCGCAGTCCGGGGCAAAGCCTCCCGAGGTCCGGACTGGAGTGGCGCCGCCTATGCCTGTCCCGGGAGAGCGCGCTGTGTACCTCCGCGCGCGACGGTTGACAAGCCCCGTCGGCCCTATCCGCGCCTCCACATCGCTCTGGCCCGGAAGGCTTGTCCGCATGTCTCGAGAGGACGCGCCGCGCCAACCCGGCCGCCAGGCCCAACCCTCATGCACGCGGCGGCTTGCCGACCTCAGCGCCCGGCCCAACTCAGGATCGGTGACGCCTGTGCCACGGTCGAGACCGCCGCGGGCGCAACGGTGCCGGCGCCGCACGGGTTGGCGCGGCGCTCTGAAGTCGGAGGCAAACTTGGGCGGGCCGTCCTTTGCTACAGGCCCGTGGGTGCGATGGCACCAGCACACCATCAGTGAGGCAGGCCATCACGCCACCGATCCTCACGCGGCCAGCGACGGCGTCCGACCGGCCGGCGGTCGAAGCCCTGCTGCTCGACTGTGCCCGCCATTGTCGGGGAGCTATGCCCGGTGATGCAGCAGAAGCCCGGGGAACCGCCGAGGCGCTGTTGAGCGGGGAGGCCTGGCTGTGCGCTGCTGCTTGCCTTTGCGCCTGAGCCGTTGGGCTTTGCAACTTGGACAGTGCCACATACCGCTCCGACCGCGGGGGGGGGGGCACGCTCTTTCTCGAGGATCACCATGTTACGGATGCAGGCGGGGGCGCGGCATTGGCGCGGCACTCCTGCGCGCCCTGGCCAGTATCGTCGCCGAGCATGGCTGTGCCCGCTTTGACCGGAGGGCGGAGACGGAGAACCCGCGCGCGCTGGTGTTCTGCGACCGGATCGGGCCGGAGCGTGTGGAAGAGAAGGTCTATTTCCGGATCAGCGGCGAGGCGATCACGCGGTGTGCTGCCGGGTCAGACGAGACCGGTGATGGCGATCCCGACGGCGGTGCGGCCCGTACCCCCGATTTTGGACAGGGATTCGCTCAGGCCGGCTGATCCTCTCGGGCCTTGGGGGCCTCCGCCTTGCGCCGGGCCCGGAACCAGACCCGTGCATCGGCACGAAACAGCATCATCAAGGCGGAGAGCTGCAGCATCACCTGGATCGTGCCGAGCAGCCCGACCGTTGGCTGGGCCGAGAATAGGAACGCCACCTGCGGGATATAGGCGATGAACCCAATCCCGAACATCACCGTGAACACCCAGCGCGCCAGGTTGTTCGCCCGCCGGGCCACCAGAAAGACGCCCCACAGCACCACCGACAGTGTCGCGGCCTGGACCGCGATGACCAGGCCCTGGCCAACCTCCTGGGTCAGCGACGACCAGGTCATCGCCGTCACCGCGAGCCCAAGGGCCAACGACAAGAGTATGAGAACCTCGAAGGTCCGGATCGACGCAGGCCGCATAGGCGTCCCCTCCTGTTCGGTGGTCCGGTTCGGGGCAGCATCGCCGCGAACCCCCAACAAATTGTGAAGGCGTGCGCGCGCCCGAGCCGAAAACCGGCAGGACGCGGGCTTGCCTTGACAGGCCTCGGACGCTCGCGCACAGACCGCGAAACACCAGCGGGGAGAGACGCCATGCGGGCATTTGTGTTTCCGGGCCAGGGAGCCCAGGCGGTCGGAATGGGGCAGGCGCTGGCCGAGGCCTATCCCGCAGCCAAAGCGGTCTTTGACGAGGTGGATGCGGCCCTTGGCGAGGCGCTCTCGAGCCTGATCTGGGAGGGCAGCGCCGAGGCTCTGACCCTGACCGAAAACGCCCAGCCGGCGCTGATGGCGACCTCGCTGGCGGCCATGCGCGCGCTCGAGGCCGAGGGCGTGGCGCTGACGGCGGCCGGCTATGTGGCCGGCCATTCGCTGGGGGAGTACTCGGCGCTGACGGCGGCGGGCGCGCTCACGGTCGGCGATGCGGCACGGCTGTTGCGGCTGCGTGGGCGGTCGATGCAGGCGGCGACACCCGTCGGCACGGGCGCCATGGCAGCGCTCTTGGGCCTCGACTACGAGAAGGCCGTCGCAATCGCCGCCGACGCGGCGCAAGGCGAGGTTTGCGAGGCCGCCAACGACAATGACCCGGGCCAGGTGGTCGTCTCGGGTCACCGCGCCGCCGTCGAGCGGGCGGTCGAGCTGGCCAAGGCCCAGGGCGCCAAACGTGCGGTGATGCTGCCGGTCTCGGCGCCCTTCCACTGCGCGCTGATGCAGCCCGCGGCCGAGGCCATGGCCACCGCGCTGGCCGAGACCGAGATCCAGGCCCCCTCGGTGCCCCTTGTCGCCAATGTGACCGCCGAGGCGGTGACCGATCCCGACGAGATCCGCCGCCTGCTGGTCACACAGGTCACACACCGCGTCCGTTGGCGCGAGTCGGTCGCTTGGATGGCCGCGCAAGGCGTCACCCAGACGGTCGAGATCGGCGCGGGCAAAGCGCTCTCAGGCATGGTCCGTCGGGTCGAACGCAGCATCGCGGTCAGCAACGTGGCGACCCCGGAGGACGCCGCCAAGGCCGCCGCAGCGCTCGCCGGCTGACACGGCGCAGCGCCCCCTCCGCCGTTCGCGACCGCGCCGCACCGGCCGTTCGCGGCCCCAGGCCAGGCAGGCCTTGATCGAGCGACAGCGGGCGCGCGGGGGGGTGCGAGGTGGGCCGGGGCCGCGCGGCGCGCCGCGCAGGACGGACGCCGCCAGCCATGAGCCAACGGCGCCGGGCCTTGGTCAGCCCTTTTTGAACTTCGACTTCACGTAGTTGATGAACTGGCTCGGCGACATGCCCTTGCCTTTCTTGGGCTTGTGGCTTTTGGAGAGTTGTTCCGAGAACCGCTTGGACCCCGTCGCATCGCCCGTGCGCACCGAGACCGCGAGGCCGAGGAAGGCGTCAAGTTCCCTATCGAGCTCGAGATCCTTCGCCGCCTTCTTGGCCTGGGCCTCGGCCGTCTTGCGATACCAGGCGGCGTATTCCGGCGAGTGCGGGAACTCGTTCTCGGCCTCGGCGCTGAAGCGCTGGTTCAGCCCGATCACAGCCGCCTTGAAGGTACGCTTCCACTCGGCGCTTTGGCCGATGTCCAGATAGATCTCCTGCAGGAAGGCGTCGGCCTGGTCCTTGGGGATCGTGCCGCCATTCATGCGGGTGGTGATCTCCGAGTTGACCATCTCGTCGTATTTCGACTGCACCTTCCTCAGAATGCCCTTGGAGAAGGCTGACTCGGCGGTGCTCACCGATTGGAAGCCCATCTTCCACGCCGTCTTTTCGTCCTTGTGCAGGCGCGCAAATGTATAGAGACGGCTGAGCTTCTTCTTCTCAAGATACTTCTCAAATGCCAGGTGTTTCTTGGCGTCGCCTTGCACATCAACCAAAGCTGCAGTGTTTGCCATGATCTGTCTCCCTGTAAACGGCAGCGAATATTCCGTGTTCTGGTCGTAAGTGACTGCGGGAGCGGAGATGGTTCACATCGGCGACGATTTTTTGGGGCCGTGTTTGGGGCCACGAGGGACCACCTGGCCGAGAGCCGGTGTCGCCGCTGACTGACGGGTCCGCGCTCGAACATTGCGCCGGGGCGGCGGGCATGGCACATCGCCTCCCCAAATCACACGGGCCCAAATCACCACAGGCCCAAATCACCACGGGCGACAGGGGAGGCGGACATGTTCGATCTGGAGGGAAAGCGCGCATTGGTCACCGGCGCATCGGGCGGCATCGGAGGCGCGGTCGCGCGGGCGCTGCACGCACAGGGGGCCACGGTCGCGCTGTCGGGCACGCGGGTCGAGCCGCTAGAGACCCTGGCCGCCGAACTGGGTGAGCGGGCCAATGTGACGCCCTGCAACCTCTCGGATCTCGAGGCGGTGGACGGGCTGCCCAAAGCGGCGTCCGAGGCCATGGGCGGGCTCGACATCCTGGTCAACAATGCCGGTGTGACGCGCGACAATCTCTTTATGCGCATGTCCGAGGAGGAGTGGGACCAGGTCATCGCCATCAACCTCACTGCGTGCTTTCGGCTGTCGAAGGCGGTGCTGCGCGGCATGATGAAGGCGCGCTGGGGCCGGATCATCCAGGTAACCTCGGTGGTCGGCTCCACAGGCAATCCGGGCCAGGGCAACTATGCCGCGGCCAAGGCGGGCCTGGTGGGGATGTCGAAATCCCTGGCCTCCGAGGTCGCCAGCCGCAATGTCACGGTGAACTGCATCGCCCCCGGCTTTATCGAGACGGCGATGACCGACAAGCTGACCGATGATCAAAAGAGCCGGATCCTGGGCGCCATCCCAGCGGGGCGCATGGGCAGCTCGGAGGAGGTCGCGGCCGCCGCCGTCTGGCTCGCCAGCCCCGAGGCGGCCTATGTCACCGGCCAGACGATCCATGTGAACGGTGGCATGGCGATGATCTGAGCGCGGTCAGGGCCGCCCCTATGGGCCTGTTCGGCGCACGCCGTTCCGTCAAGCGGAGGCGGTCAGCGCCTGGCACCGCACCCGCAATCAGGCAGAGCACTTCCCGACTTTATGCTGCACTGCATCTGCGGAAGCGACATCCAAAGACGGATTGCACCCTCCGAGAACTGTTGATAAAGGGGCGTGCCAGAGCCGGGCTGCGCTGTTGCAGGCCGGCGCGGAGACAATGGCTTCGACCGGGAGCCCCCGGACGGGCTATCCGGACAATCCTTTGTTCTCGGCGGAATTTGCAGGCCGAGACGGCCCAACAGACCGAGGAGCGCACATGAGCGACATCGCGGATCGCATTAAGAAAATCGTGGTCGAGCATCTCGACGTCGAAGAGGAAAAGATCACCGACACCGCGAGCTTCATCGACGATCTGGGCGCGGACAGCCTCGATACGGTCGAGCTCGTGATGGCCTTCGAGGAGGAGTTCGGCATCGAAATCCCCGACGACGCGGCCGAGAGCATCCAGACCTTCGGGGATGCGGTAAAGTTCATCACGGAAAAGTCGGACTGAGCCAGCTGAGTTGCCGGGGCGGGTCTCGGCCCGGCCCCTGACGCGGCCGCCGGGCAGCCCCGGGGGCCGCATTTTCGTTTTGGCACCCCTGTCGGTGCCCAGAACCATCGGGCGAGGAGAATTGGCGATGCGACGCGTTGTGGTGACCGGGCTCGGCCTGCTCTCGCCGCTGGCTTGCGGGGTCGAGGAGACCTGGAGCCGGCTGCTCGAGGGACGCTCGGGGGCGGGCAAGATCCGTCATTTCGATGCGAGCCACCTGCCGGCCCAGATCGCCTGCGAGATCCCACTCGGCGACGGCTCGGATGCGACATTCAACGCCGGCGACTGGGTCGCGCCCAAAGACCAGCGCAAGATCGACCGCTTCATCACCTATGCGCTCTGCGCGGCGGATCAGGCGGTGGCGGATGCGGGCTGGCGGCCCGACGACCCCCAGGCGCTCGAGCGCACGGGCGTGCTGATCGGCTCGGGCATCGGCGGGATCGAGTCGATCGCCGAGACCGCCGTGACGCTGAAGGAGAAGGGCCCGCGTCGCGTGTCGCCCTTCTTCATCCCGGGCGCGCTGATCAATCTCTGCTCGGGCCAGGTCTCGATCCGCTATGGCTTCAAGGGGCCGAACCACGCGGTGGTGACGGCCTGCTCGACTGGCGCCCATGCGGTCGGCGATGCGGCGCGGCTGATCGCGCTCGGCGATGCGGATGTGATGCTGGCCGGCGGGGCCGAGAGCCCGGTTTGCGAGATCTCGGTCGCCGGCTTCTGCGCGTGCAAGGCACTCTCGACCGGGTTCAACGACCGCCCCGAAGCCGCAAGCCGGCCCTATGACCGCGGCCGAGACGGGTTTGTCATGGGCGAGGGCGCTGGCGTTCTGGTGCTCGAAGAGCTTGAGCACGCGCGCGCCCGCGGGGCCAAGATCTATGCCGAGGTCCTGGGCTATGGCCTCTCGGGCGATGCCTATCACATCACGGCGCCGGCCTCGGACGGCGATGGCGGCTATCGCTCGATGTCGGCGGCCTTGCGCAATGCGGGGCTCGACCCGTCGGCCATCGATTATGTGAACGCCCATGGCACCTCGACCCCGCTGGGGGACGAGATCGAGCTCGGCGCGGTCGGGCGGCTGCTCGGAAACCACGCGGCCAATGTGACCATGAGCTCGACGAAATCGGCCACGGGGCATCTGCTGGGGGCGGCCGGCGCGATCGAAGCGATCTTCTCGATCCTGGCGATCCGCGACCAGGTGGCGCCGCCGACGCTGAACCTCGAGGATCCGTCGGTGGAGACCACCGTCGACTTGGCTCCGCTTGTCAAGCGCGAGCGCGAGATCAAAGTGGCGCTCTCCAACAGCTTCGGCTTTGGCGGCACCAATGCCAGCGTGATCTTCGGCCAAGTCTGAGCGCGGTTGGCTCGGGCGCGGTTGGCTCGGGCGCGCCAGCCCGGCCCCGTCGCTCTGGCTGGGCGCGACGCCCGCTTGGAGCGCCGCGAGGTCTCGGGTCCCGTCCACGGGTGGGGCACCCCGCCCATGCGGCCGACCGGGGTTAAGGCCCGCTCCGCAATCGGCGTTCCCTTTCGGCGTCCAGTCTGGGCTGGCAGCGTCCTGCGATCCTTCGCCCGGCCACTGGTCCGACAAGGGACTCTGAGGACGCAGGCGCCATCGCGGCACGAGCGTCTTGCGCCTCTCGCCCGGCCGGGCTAGGCCAACGGCCATGCGCCACGTCGCCGCCAATGTGATCTCGCTGCTCGCGCTCGCTGCCCTGGTGGTGGCGGCGCTGTCGGGCGTGGCGCGCGACGACTATGCCGCGCCCGGGCCGCTGGCCGAGGCGGTGATCGTCGATGTCCCTCGCGGCGCCAGTCTGCGCGAGGCGGCGGACCGGCTGGCCGCCGCTGGCGCGCTGCCCGAGCGGGTGATGTGGGGGCTGATGGATGGGGCCACGCTGCTCCGCCTCGCCGCGCGCTATACCGGGCGCACCACGGCCCTGAAGGCGGGCGAGTACCGCGTGCCCGCCGGGGCCAGCGTCGAGAACGTGCTGGCGCTCATCACCTCGGGCCGCTCGATCCAGTACGCCGTCACCGTGCCCGAGGGGCTGACGAGCTGGGAGGTGGTCGAGCTGCTCCGCGCCGATGCCACCCTGACCGGCGAGATCGCGGCCGTGCCTGCCGAAGGAAGCCTCGCCCCCGACACCTATTTCATCGACCGCGGGACCGAGCGCGCGGCGCTGATCGCCCGTATGCAGGAGGCCCAGCAACAGATCCTGACTGCCGCCTGGAGCGCGCGGGCCGAGGGCTTGCCGCTCGCCTCGCCCGAAGAGGCCCTGATCCTCGCCTCGATCATCGAGAAGGAGACCGGGCTGTCCGGCGAGCGGGCCAAGGTCGCCTCGGTCTTCATCAACCGGTTGAACCGGGGCATGCGGCTCGAGACCGACCCGACCGTGGTCTATGGCGCGATCCAGGGCCAGGGGGCGCTCGACCGTCCGCCGACGGGGCCGGAGCTGCGCCGCGAGACGCCCTGGAACACCTATCGCATCGACGGGCTGCCGCCGACGCCCATCGCCAACCCCGGCCGTGCGGCCATCGAGGCGACGCTGAACCCGGATGCGACGCCCTTTATCTTCTTTGTGGCGGACGGCACGGGCGGGCATGCCTTTGCCGAGACGCTCTCCGAGCACAACGCCAATGTGCGCGCCTGGCGCCGGATCGAGGCACAAAGGCGGAACGCCCAGTGAACGTTAAGAGATCCGTTAACCCTCCCTTAACTAACCCACTGTAATTAAAAGAAAAATTCCAGAAATCTGTTGACAGTGCGCGCGCTGCTGGGTATACCCCTAGGCATGCTTCGAGAAGTGGGCCGATTGGACCCCTCGGGGCACGGGCCGCCCGGGCACATCCGGCGGCCGACACCACCATCCGCATAGGGCGGAGGGCGAGCCGGGGGGCTCGTTTTTTTATTGCAACCGGAAGGCACGCAAATGGGAACGACGATCGGTAAGATCACCGGTCGGCGGGGTGATGCGTGCGCGGGCGAGATCGAGGACATTCTCGCCCGGGCACGGAGGACCCTGTCCGACGTCAGCGCTTTTCTCGAGCTCGAGATCGACCAGCTGATGGAAAGCGAATTCGACCCGGATGACAGCGACCGTCTGAAGGCGCTGCAGAGCCTGATCCAGCAGAACCAGCAGGCCATGCTGAAGGTGCTGGACATCCGCGCCAAACTGGCCCGCGAGGCCGATGCCCGCGCCGGACAGGCGCTCGATCTGGAGGACGCCCGTGCGGAAATCGAACGCCGCCTGGCTTGCCTCGCAGCCTGAGGCGGCGCGCCGGGCGTTCTTGGACGCGCTGTCCGAGAACGCCATCGCCGCGCTGCCCTGGCTGTTTCCGCTGTGGGCCCATGCGGGCCACCAGCTGCCGCCCGAGGGCGATTGGTCCGTCTGGGTGATCCTGGGCGGGCGCGGGGCGGGCAAAACACGGGCGGGCTCGGAATGGGTCCGCGCGCAGGTCGAAGGGCCGGGGCCGGGCGATCCCGGCCGCTGCCGCCGGGTCGCACTGCTGGGCGAGACGATCGAAGAGGTCCGCTCGGTGATGGTCGAGGGGGAGAGCGGGCTGCTGGCCTGCTCCCCGCCCGACCGGCGGCCCGAGTTCAAATCCTCGCTCAACCGGCTGGTCTGGCCGAACGGAGCCGAGGCGCGGCTGGTCTCGGCGGCGAACCCCGAGGCGCTCCGCGGGCCGCAATTCGACTGTGCCTGGTCGGATGAACTCGCCAAATGGCGCCGTGGCCGCGAAGCCTGGGACATGCTGCAGTTCTGCCTGCGGCTCGGCGAAGATCCGCGCCAGATCGTGACGACGACGCCGCGGGACAACGCGCTGCTGAAGGAGATCCTGGCCCAGTCGGGCACGGTCTCGACCCATGCGGGCACGGCGGCGAACCGGGCGCATCTGGCACCCGATTTCCTGGCGCGGCTCGAGGCGCGTTATGGCGGCACGGCGCTGGGACGCCAGGAGCTCGACGGCGTGATGCTCGAGGCGGTGGAGGGCGCGCTCTGGACCCGCGCCGCGCTCGACCGCGCGCGCATCGAGACGCCGCCGCCGCTCGACCGGATCGTGGTCGCGGTCGATCCGCCGGCCTCGGACAAGGCCGATGCCGACGAATGCGGCATCGTCGTCGTCGGCGCGTGCCAGAAGGGCCCGCCCGGCGACTGGCGTGCCTGTGTGCTCGAGGACGCCTCGATCCGCGGGCTTGGCCCGACCGGCTGGGCGAGGGTCGCGGGCGAGGCCTATGCCCGCCACGACGCCGACCGGCTGATCGCCGAGGCCAACCAGGGCGGCGCCATGGTCGAGGCAGTGATCCGCCAGGTGGCGCCGAACATCGCCTACAAGAAGGCCCATGCGAGCAAGGGCAAACGGCTGCGGGCAGAGCCTGCGGCCGCGCTCTACGAGCAGGGGCGGGTCTTCCATGTCGGGGCCTTCCCCGCGCTGGAAGACCAGATGTGCCGCTTCACCGGCACGCGAGACGGGATCCGCAGCCCCGACCGGCTCGATGCGCTGGTCTGGGCGCTCAACGAGCTGATCCTCGACGCCCAACCGTCGGACACCTTGCGGGTCCGGCATCTCTGAGCCGGCGCGGCGCCCCCGCCCGGCCAAAACCCGGAGAAAGACATGCCACTCAGACTGTTCCGCGCGGCGCAGACCGCCGTGGGCGAGCGCAAGGCCTCGGCCGTGGGCTCGGTGCTTGCCTTCCACGGGCCCGGCCGGGCGATGTGGAGCCCGCGGGACCAGGTCTCGCTGACCCGCACAGGATATGCCGAGAACGTCATCGCCTTTCGCGCGGTGCGCATGGTGGCTGACGCCGCCGCCGCCATTCCGCTGGTGTTCTCGGAGGCCGGCATGCGCCAGTCCGAGCACAGCGTGCTGCGGCTGATCGCCCAGCCCAATCCGGGCCAGGACGGGCGGAGCTTTCTCGAGGCGATCTACGGCCACATGCAGCTGACCGGGAACGCCTATGTAGAGGCGGCGGCGCGGGACAGCCTCGGCCTGCCGGTCGAGCTGCATGCGCTGCGCCCCGACCGGATGCGCGTGGTGCCGGGGCCCGATGGCTGGCCCGAAGCGTTTGAGTACCGGGTCGGCAAGGCCATGCACCGCTGGCGCATCACGCATGACAGCCGGCCCGTGCTGCATCTGAAGGCCTTCCACCCGCTCGACGACCACTACGGCATGAGCCCGCTGGCGGCGGTGGCCGCCTCGATCGACGTGCACAACGCGGCCCAGCGCTGGACCAAGGCGCTGCTCGACAACGCGGCCCGGCCCTCGGGCGCCATCGTGTTTGGCGCCAAGGACGGCCAACAGATGTCGGAGGAGCAGTACAAACGCCTCCAGCGCGAGATCGAGGAGAACCACCAGGGCGCCACCAATGCGGGCCGGCCGATGCTGCTCGAGGGCGGGCTCGACTGGCGGCCCATGGGCTATTCGCCCGCCGAGATGGAGTTCCTCAAGACCAAGGACAGCGCGGCGCGGGACATTGCGCTGGCCTTTGGCGTGCCGCCCATGCTGCTCGGCCTGCCGGGCGACAACACCTATTCGAACTACCAGGAAGCCAACCGCGCCTTCTATCGCCAGACGGTGCTGCCGCTGGTGGCCAAGGTGGCGCGCGCCATCGGCTGCTGGATCGGCGAGGGGACGGGGCGGGACTTCACGCTCGAGCCCGATCTCGACCAGGTCCCGGCCCTCGGCCCGGAGCGCGAGGCCCGGTGGAAGCGCGTGACCGAAGCCGATTTCCTGACCGACGACGAGAAACGCCAGCTCCTCGGCCTCGCGCCGCGCGGGCTCTGAGAGGAGGCGGAAATGTTCCCCTATGACGCCATGCAGGCCACGGCCCCGGCGGCCAGCGGCCTCGAGACCAAATTCGTGGCCCTCGACAAGCTCGAGGCCGGTGCCGAGGACGGCCGCATCTCGGGCTATGCCTCGTTCTTTGGCCAGGCGGACCAGTCGGGCGATGTGGTCGAGCGCGGTGCCTTTGCGCAGTCGCTGACGCGCCTCGCCGCCGCCGGGCGCCGGGTCAAATTCCTCTGGCAGCACGATCCGGCCACGCCCATCGGCGTCTGGACGGATGTGGCCGAGGACGCCCAGGGCCTGCGCGTCACGGGAGAGATCCTGCCCGGCGTCGCCCGCGGCCAGGACGCCATCCAGCTGATGCGCGCCGGGGCCATCGACGGCCTCTCGATCGGCTACCGAACGCTCCGGGCGAGCCCCAGTCGCGAGACCGGCGGCCGCCTGCTCACCGAGATCGACCTGTGGGAGGTGTCGCTCGTGACCTTCCCGCTGTTGCCGACCGCCCGCGCCTCGCTCGCGCCCGCCCAACCGGCGAGCTTCGAGGAGGCGCTTGCGGCAGCCCTCGCCGAGGGCTGACCCGCCGACCCGCCCGGGCGCGGCGGGATCTTTCGGCCCGACCGGAAGCCTCAAAACGCCCAACGCCAACTCCCATCCAAGCCAAGGGAACCCCCATGACTGACCAGACCCCCATGAGCCTCGATGCCAAGTCGGCCGCGGCCGAGTTTCTGAAGACCTTCACGCAGTTCCGCGACGACGTCTCGCGCCGCATGTCCGACATGGACACGCGCATGCACTCGATCGACCGCAAATCGGCCGATCCGCGCCGCCCCGCTTTGGCCGGTGCCGCCGCCATGCACCCGCCGCACCGCAAGGCCTTTGGCGCCTATGTCCGCCAGGGCGACGACAGCCAGCTGAAAGCGCTCGGCCTCGAGGGCAAAGGCTACAACACCGCCGTCTCGGCCGAGGGCGGTTTCCTGATCGACCCGCAGACCTCCGAGATGGTCGCGACCGTGCTGGTCAACGGCTCCTCGATCCGCGGCATCGCCAATGTCGTCTCGGTCGAGGCCACCGCCTATGACGTGCTGGTCGACTACGGCGATATCGGTGCCGACTGGACCACCGAAGCGGACGGCTCGGTGACCAACCCAACGCCCACCGTCGACCGCATCTCGATCCCGCTGCACGAGCTCTCGGCCGCGCCGATGGCCTCGCAGCGCATCCTGGACGACGCCGCCTTCGACATGGAGGGCTGGCTGGCCGAGCGCATCGCCGACCGTTTCCTGCGTGCCGAGTCGGCCGCGTTCGTGAACGGCACCGGTGTGAACCAGCCCAAGGGCTTCCTGACCCACCCGACGGTGGCGGATGCCTCCTGGGCCTGGGACAGCCTCGGCTATGTGGCGACCGGCACCGGCGGCGATTTCGACGCCAACGAGCCGGGCGATGCCCTGGTCGACCTGGTCTATGCGCTGGGCGCTCAGTACCGCGCCAAGGCGAGCTTTGTGATGAACTCGAAGACCGCTGGTGAGCTGCGCAAGATCAAGGACAGCCACGGCCGCTTCCTGTGGATCGAGGGCCTGACCGACGGCCAGCCGGCCCGTCTGCTCGGCTATCCGGTGCACATCGTCGAAGCCATGCCGAACATCGAGGCGGACAGCTTCGCCATCGCCTTTGGCGATTTCGGCCACGGCTACACCATCGCCGAGCGCCCGGACATGCGGATCCTGCGCGATCCGTTCTCCTCGCGCCCGAACGTCACGTTCTTTGCCACCAAGCGCGTGGGCGGCGACGTGACCGACTTTGCGGCGATCAAGCTGCTGAAGTTCGGCGTCTCCTGAGGACGCTCCGGGGCGGGCCCATCCTCCTGGCCCGCCCCACCCCCTCATTTCCGCCCTCTGCCATGCGAGACCGCCCATGTTCGATCTGACCGAGACGGCGCCGCCCGCCGCGCTGCCCATCGACGCGAGCACGCTCGCGCTCCATCTCCGCCTTGGCGAGGGCTTCGGCGCGCCGACCGAGGAGACGCAGCTTCTCGAGACCTATATCCGCGGCGCCACCGCCCATGTGGAGCGGCGCACCGGCCTGGCGCTGGTCACCCGCTCGCTGGTGTTGCGCACGACCGCCTGGAGCCGGGCCGGCCACCTGGCGCTGCCGATCGGCCCGGTCGCGGCGATTGCGAGCTTCGAGATCACCGACGGCGCGACGCCCGTGGCGCTCGAGGCCGGCGATTATGTGCTCGAGCCCGGCACCCAGGGCCAGCGCCTGACGGGGCCGGCTTGCGGCGCCCTGCCCGCCATCCCCGGCGGCCAGCGGGCCGAGATCGCCTTTGATGCGGGTTTTGGCACCGCAGCGGACGTCCCGGCCGATCTGGTCGAGGCCGTCATGCTGCTGGCCGCCCATTTCTATGAGGACCGCACGGGCGCCACGCCTCCGGGTCTGCCGCCCGCGGTCGCGGCCCTGGTGCGCCCGCACCACACGGTCCGGATCTGAGGGCATGGGCATGCTGAAACGCGCCTCCCGCCTCGTGCTCGAGAGCCAGCAGACCGCGCCCGATGGCGGCGGCGGGCTGACCATCGCTTGGGCCCAGGCCGGCGTGCTCTGGGGCGAGATCGAGCCGCGATCGGGCTCGGAGTCCGCCCCTGGCGCCCGCCCCACCGCTCGCGTCACGCACCGCATCCGCCTGCGCCGCGAGCCCGGTTCGGGCCGGCGCCCGCGCCCGGACCAGCGTCTGCGCCTCGGTGAGCGGATCTTTGCAATCCACGGCGTCGCCGACACGCCCGATGGCGAGCAGGTGCTGCTCTGGGTCGAGGAGGGCCCGCTGTCATGACCTATGCGCTTGCCTGGCCGCTGCAGCAAGCGGTGTTCCAGCGCCTCGCGGCCGATGCCGGGGTGACGGCGCTGCTGGGCGACCGGCTCTATGACGCGCCGCCCCAGGACGCCGCCGCCACCGAGATGCACCTGACCCTCGGCGACGAGACCGCGACCGACTGGAGCACCGGCACCGGCGGCGGGGCCGAGCACCGGCTCACGCTGTTGATCCACGCGCCGGCCCGCGGCTTTGCCGAGGCCAAACAGGCCGCCGCCGCCATCTGCGACGCGCTGCTGGGCGCCGAGCTCAGCCTCACGCGCGGCCATGTGGTCTGCATCGGCTTTCTGGCCGCCGAGACCGCGCGGGCCCAGACCGACCGCGTGCGCCAGATCGCGCTGCGCTTCCGCATCCTCGTCGAGGACACCGTCTGAACCCGTTCCTGGGCGCTGCCCACCGTTCCTTAGGAGACCGCCATGACCGCCCAGAAAGGCAAGGATCTGCTCATCAAGCTCGACGAGACCGGCGGGGGCACATTCGTGACCGTCGCGGGCCTGCGCGCGAGCCGCATCGCCTTCAACGCCGCCGCCGTCGACGTCACCACCGCCGAAAGCGCGGGACGCTGGCGCGAGCTGCTGGCGGGTGCGGGGCTGCGCTCGGCCACCGTCACCGGCTCGGGCGTGTTCAAGGATGAGGCCTCGGACGCCGCCATCCAGCGCGTGTTCTTCGACGCCACCCTGCCGGCCTTCGAGATCGTCATCCCGGATTTCGGCACCATCACCGGCCCGTTCCAGATCACTGCGCTGGAATATGCGGGCGAGCATGACGGCGAGGCGACCTTCGAGCTGTCGCTGGCTTCGGCCGGCGCGGTCAGCTTCGTCACCGTCTGATGGGCGCGCTGGCAGAGGCCCCGGCCAATCCCTGGCGGGGCGAGGTGGCAATCACACTCGACGGCACGCCGCGGCGGATGCGCCTCACGCTGGGGGCGCTGGCCGCCCTCGAGGCGCGGCTCGGCACCACCTCGATCCTCGAACTCGCCGAGCGGTTCGAGAGCGGGGCGGTGTCGACCGCTGAGCTGCTCGCGCTGCTCTCGGCCGGGCTCTCGGGCGCCGGCGAGCCGGTGACCGAAGAGGCGCTGGCCAATGCCGAGATCGCGGGCGGGGCCGTGGGCGCGCTGAAGGCGGGGCTCGCCCTGATGGCGGCCGCCTTCCAGCCGCCGGACTGAGTCATGCCAGCGCCGCCGATCGACTGGGACGCGCTGATGCGCGCGGGGCTCGGGCGTCTGCGCCTGGCGCCGGACGCGTTTTGGGCGATGACCCCGCTCGAGCTGATGCGCGCATTGGAAGGGGCCGGCGTGCTGGCTCCCGGAGGCGGCCCCGTGCTGGGCCGTCCGGATCTCGACCGGCTGATGGCCGCCTATCCCGATGCGAATGCATCTACTGAGGAGACAGAGGATGGAGCTTGAATCCCGTGGCCTCACTGCCGCGCTGGACGAGATCCGGGGCAGCACCTCGGATGTCCGCGCCGAGCTGGCCGCCGCCACCACCGCCATGCGCGGCATGGACCGCGAGGCACAGTCGCTGGCCCGCTCGCTCGGCTCGTCGCTGCGGGGCGCGCTCGACAAGGCGATCTTCGGCGGCGCCAAGCTGTCGGACGTCTTCAAGGGGCTGGCCTCGGACGTGCTGGGCAAATCGCTGGATCTGGCGCTCAAGCCGCTGCAGGGCGCGCTGACGGGCGGCATCGGCTCGGCCATCGGCTCGCTGACCGGCGGGCTCGGCGGGCTGTTCGGCTTTGCCAAAGGCGGGGTGCTCGACCAGGGCCGGGTCCGCGCCTTTGCCAAGGGCGGGGTCGTCGACCGCGCCACGCTGTTCCCCATGAAGGGCGCCACCGGCCTGATGGGCGAGGCGGGGCCCGAGGCGATCATGCCGCTCACCCGCGGGCCTGACGGTCGCCTCGGCGTTGCCTCTTCGGGCGGCGGCGCCACCACCGTCAACGTCACCATCCAGACCCCCGATGCCGAGAGCTTCCGCCGCTCGCGCGGGCAGATCGGCGCCGAGCTTGCGCGCGCGGTTGGCCGCGGCCAGCGCCGCCTCTGAGGAGACCACCGATGAGTTTTCACGAGGTTCGGTTCCCCGCGCCGCTCAGCTTCGCCTCTTCGGGCGGGGTCGAGCGGCGCACCGAGATCGTCACGCTGGCCGGCGGCTGGGAGGAGCGCAACACCCCCTGGTCGCAGGCCCGCCGGCGCTATGACGCGGGGCTGGGCGTGCGCTCGCTCGACGATCTGGACATGGTGCTGCGGTTCTACGAAGGGCGCCGCGGCCCGCTCTATGGCTTTCGCTGGAAGGACTGGCTCGATCACAAAAGCTGCGCGCCCTCGGCCAGCCCCGCCGCCACCGACCAGGTGATCGGCACCGGCGACGGCGCCACCACCATCTTTCAGCTCACCAAGGATTATGGCGGCACGCCCGCGATGATCCGGCCCATCGCCAAACCGGTGGCGGGCAGCGTGCTGATCGCCGCCGGCGGCGCGCTGACCGAGGGCGCGGATTTTGCCGTCGACGACGCGACGGGCTTGGTGACGCTCTCGGTCGCGCCGCCGAACGGGGTCGCGGTCACCGCAGGCTTTGAGTTCGACGTCCCCGTCCGCTTTGGCTCCGACACGCTCGAGGTGAACTTGGCCGCCTTCGAGGCCGGCGAGATCCCCTCGATCCCGATCCTGGAGGTGCGCCTGTGAAGACCCTTGTCCCCTCCCTCGCCGCGTCGCTCGCGACCGGCGTCACCACGCATGCGCGCGCCTGGGCGGTGACCCGGGGCGACGGTCTGGTGCTGGGCTTTACCGACCATGACCGGCCGCTCAGCTTCGAGGGGATCACCTTCGAGGCGGCCTCGGGGCTGACCGCCAGCGCGCTCGACCAGGGCGCCGGCCTGGCCGCCGACAGCCATACGGTGACCGGGGCGCTGCGCTCCGAGGCGATCACGGATGCCGATCTCGAGCACGGGCTCTATGACGGCGCCGAGATCCGCGTCTGGCTGGTGGACTGGGCCGATGTGGCCAGCCGCCATCTGATCGCGCGCGGCCAGATCGGCGAAGTGCGCCGCGGCACCCATGCCTTCGAGGCCGAAGTGCTGGGCCTGATCGACCGGCTGAACGCGCCGATCGGGCGGGCCTATCTGACCAGCTGCGGCTGGCGCTTGGGCGGACCGGGATGCGGCGTCGATCTCTCGGACCCGGCCTATTTCGGCACCGGTACGGTGACCGGCATCATCGCGGCCCAGGTGGTCGAGGTCTCGGGGCTGAACGGGTTTGCCTCGCGCTGGTTCGAGCGGGGCCGGCTCGCCTGGACCTCGGGCGCCAACCAGACCGAACCCGGGCGCATCAAGGCGCACCGGGTGGTCGGCCCCGCCGTGCGGCTCACGCTGTGGCAAGCACCGGCCGCGCCGATCCAGCCGGGCGATGCCTTTGAGATCCGCGCGGGCTGCGACAAGGCCTCGGACACCTGCAGCGCCAAGTTCGCGAACCTCCTGAACTATGGCGGTTTCCCGCATATGCCCGGCGATGACTGGGCCTCGACCTATCCGAACACGGGAGAGCTCCATGACGGTGGATCGCTCATCAGCGGCTGACACGGCGCTGCGCCGTGCGATCCTGGCCGAGGCGCGCGCCTGGATCGGCACGCCCTATTGCCACCAGGCGAGCTGCCAGGCAGCCGGCGCCGATTGCCTGGGCCTGCTGCGCGGGATCTGGCGCACGCTCTATGGCCGCGAGCCCGAGACGCCGCCCGCCTACACGCCCCATTGGGCCGAGACCGGCGGGCAGGAGGATCTGCTGGCCGCGGCCGGGCGGCATCTGCTGCCCATCGTGCCCGCAGAGGCCAGCTGCGGCGACGTCCTGGTCTTTCGCATGCGTGATGCAGGGCCCGCCAAGCACATTGCGATCCTGGCGACACCCTGGCTCGAGCCCGGGCGCATCATCCACGCCTATTCCGGCCGCGCGGTGTGCGAGACCCATCTGACGCCGCCTTGGCTGCGCCGCATCGCCGGCGCCTTCCGCTTCCCAGCGCCTGAGGAGATCTGACATGGCAACCCTTCTCCTCGCCGCGGCGGGATCGGCCATCGGCGGCGCGGTCGGCGGATCGGTGCTGGGCTTCACGGCTGCGGGCATCGGCCAGGCGGTCGGGGCCATCGCCGGCGGCCTCTTGGACCAGCGGCTGCTCGGCGCGGGCGCGAGCACCGTCGAGACCGGGCGGGCACGCTCGCTGCGGCTCCAGACCTCGACGCCCGGGGCCTCGATGTCGCGCGTCTATGGCCGCATGCGCGTCTCGGGCCAGCTTATCTGGTCGACGCGCTATCTCGAAACCGTGCGCGAGAGCACCCAGGGCGGCAAGGCCAGCGCGCCATCGGCCACGGTGCGCGAGTACAGCTATTCGATCTCGATCGCCGTCGCGCTCTGCCAAGGGCGCATCGAGCGGGTGGGACGCATCTGGGCCGACGGCAAGCAGCTCGACACGACCGATCTCACCTACCGCGTCTATCCCGGCGACGACACGCAGTTGCCGGACCCCAAGATCGAGGCGGTCGAGGGTGCGGGCACCGTCCCCGCCTATCGCGGCACGGCCTATGTGGTCTTCGAAGATCTGCCGGTCGAGCAGTTCGGCAATCGGGTCCCGCAGCTCTCTTTCGAGGTCTTCCGGTCGGTCGAGCGCGGCCAAACGGGGCCCGAGGCCGGCACCCCGCTGCCCGCGCTGATCAAGGGCGTGGCGCTGTCGCCCGGCACCGGCGAGTATGCGCTGGACCCGACCGAGGCGGCCTATGTCTATCCCGGCGAGGTGCGCCAGAACGCCAACATCCACAATCCCGCGCAGAAACCCGATATCCAGGTGGCGCTGGACGATCTCGAAGCCGATCTGCCGGCCGCGCGGAACGTCTCGCTGGTGGTCTCGTGGTTCGGCTCCGATCTGCGCTGTGGCCACTGCCGGGTCGAGCCCAAGGCCGAGGCCGCCGACCGCTCGGGCAGCCCCGAGCCCTGGTCGGTCGCGGGGCTCGACGCCACCACCGCGCCGCTGGTCAGCCGCGATGCCGATGACCGCCCGGTCTTTGGCGGCACGCCGTCGGACGCCTCGGTGATCCGCGCGATCCAGGAGATGAACGCCCGCGGCATGGCGGTGATGCTCTATCCCTTCCTGCTGATGGACATCACCGAGGGCAACGGGCTCCCCGACCCCTATGGCCGGGCCGAGCAGCCGCCCTTCCCCTGGCGCGGGCGCATCACCACTGCGCTCGCCCCCGACCAGCCGGGCAGCACCGATCAGAGCGCCGCCGCGGCGGCCGAGGTGGCGAGCTTCTTCGGCACGGCGCGCGCGAGCGATTTCCAGATCTCGGGCGGCACGGTCACCTATTCCGGGCCCGCCGAGTGGACCTGGCGGCGCTTTGCGCTGCATATGGCGGCGCTGGGGGCTGCGGCCGGCGGGGTCGATGCGATCTGCATCGGCACCGAGCTGCGAGAGCTCACCCGCATCCGCTCGGCCAAGACGACCTACCCCTCGGTCACCCAGCTGATCGACCTGGCCGCCGAGATCCGCCTGCTCCTGCCGAACGCCAAGATCTCCTATGCCGCCGACTGGTCCGAGTATTGGGGTCACCAGCCGAGCGACGGCTCGGGCGACCGGATCTTCCACCTGGACCCGCTCTGGGCCGACAGCACCATCGATTTCGTCGGCATAGACGACTATCTGCCGCTGTCCGACTGGCGCCACGAGGACGGCCATCTGGACGCGAGCCAGGCGGTCGCCCCGCACTCGCTGCCCTATCTCGAGGCCGGCGTCGAAGGCGGCGAGCACTATGATTGGTACTACGCCTCGGACACTGCCCGCGCGGCGCAGACCCGCACGCCGATCGACGACACGGCCCATGGCGAGCACTGGATCTACCGCCCCAAGGACATCCGCAACTGGTGGCTGAACCCGCACCACAACCGGATCGACGGGGTGCGCCAGGCGAGCCCCACGGCCTGGGTGCCGGGCTCAAAGCCTGTGTGGCTGACCGAGACCGGCTGCCCGGCCGTCGACCTCGGCGCCAACATGCCAAACCTGTTCTATGACCCTAAAAGCTCCGAGAGCGGGCTGCCGCCCGGCTCGGCCGGCGCGCGCGATGACGAGATGCAGCGGCGCTATATCCAGGCCAAGCTCGGCTATTGGGCGAACCCGGCGAACAACCCGACCGGAGCAGCCGGCGAGATGATCCCCGCCGACCGCGTCTATGTCTGGACTTGGGACGCCCGGCCCTTCCCGGATTTCCCCATGCGCGGCAGCGTCTGGTCCGATGGCGAGG
This sequence comes from Pseudomonadota bacterium, assembly GCA_039187815.1. Lineage (GTDB taxonomy): Bacteria > Pseudomonadota > Alphaproteobacteria > Rhodobacterales > Rhodobacteraceae > Thermohalobaculum. The sequence continues at coordinate 40,018 of JBCCZI010000020.1, forward strand.
CGCATCAGCTCGGCCACTGGATCACCGGGCGCGTCGGCAATGGCGGGCTGGCGGATGTGGTGCACGAGATCTGCCTCGATGCGGGGCTGAGCTCGGAGGACATCGATGTCAGCCGCCTGCACGACTCGGTGCACGGGCTGTTGATCGAGGAGACAGGGCCGGCCCGCGCCGCGCTCCAGCCTCTGATGCTGGCCTATGGGCTCGATGCGCATGAGAGCGGCGGCAAGATCGTCTTCACCATGCGCGGGCAAAGCGGGGCGACGCCGCTGGAGGCCACGCGCCTGGTGGCCGCCGATGACCGGCTGGGCGATGTGGTGCGCGAGCGCGCGGCCCCCGGCGAGACCGCCGAGACGGTGCGCGTGCAGTATATCGAAGCCGAGAGCGACTACCGCGTCGCCGCGGACGAGGCGCGCACCCCGGATGCGGTGCCCGACCGGGTGTCCTCGCATTCCCTGCCGCTGGCGTTCCCGACCTCCAAGATCCAGCGCATCTGCGATCGCTGGCTCTCGGAGGGCATCCGCGCCCGGGACCGGATCAGCCTGACGCTGCCGCCCCATGATTTCGCGCTGGACCCGGCCGATCTGGTGCGCCTCGACGGGCCTGAGGGACCCGAGGAGTACCGCATCGAGCGGGTGACCGACGCCGTCTCGCGCACCGTGGAGGCAGTGCGGGTCGAGCCGCTCGCCTATCTGCCCGCAGCGGCCGATGAGCGGCGGGTCGAGACCCCGCTCACCCCACCGCCCGGCCCGATCTCGGCGGTCGTCATGGATTTGCCGCGGGCCGATGGCGGGGCCGAGGACCACTGGCCCCATGTGGCCGCCACGGCCGATCCCTGGCCCGGGGCGGCGGCGGTCTACCGCTCGGCGGACGGCACGGATTTCAACCTGGTGACCCAGCTCCGCACGCCGGCCTTTATGGGCACGCTGCTGAGCCCGCTCGCCCCGGCCGATGCGGCGATCTGGCAGCGGGCCAGCGTCGAGGTGCGCCTGCCGACGGGCAGCCTCTTGTCGCGTGAGCGGCTGGCGGTGCTGAACGGCGCCAACGGGCTCGCGCTCGAGACGCTGCCCGGGCAATGGGAGATCGTGCAGGCCCAGACCGCCGAGCTGATCGGGACCAACCATCTGCGCCTCAGCCGGCTCTTGCGCGGGCGGCGGGGCACCGAGGATCTGGCGGCGCTCGAGGCGCCCATCGGCGCGCGGATCGTGGTGCTCGACCAAGGGGTCACGCGCATCCCGCTCGACATCGATGCCCGCGGGCTGGCGCGGCACTACCGCATCGGACCGGCCACCAAGCCGATCGGGGATGCCTCTTATGTGGCGCTTGAGGATGCCTCGGCCGGCATCGGTCTGCGCCCCTATGCGCCCGCCCATCTCCGCGCCGCGGCCCAGGGCGGCGACATCGCGATCACCTGGATCCGGCGCACCCGCATCGGCGGCGACGCCTGGGAGGCGGAGGTCCCGCTCGGCGAGGAGACCGAGGCCTACCGGGTGCGCATCCTGGCCGGCACCACGCAGTTGCGCAAGATCGAGACCATCCAGCCCTCCGCGACCTACACCGCCGCCCAGCAAGCGGCGGACGGCGCCGCGGGCACCCTGACGCTGCGCGTGGCGCAACGCTCTGCAATCTATGGCTACGGCCCCGAGAAAGGGATCTCCTACGATGTCTGAGACCGCCCGCTTCAAGCTCACCCTGCTCGACGCCGCCCAGGCCCAGAAGCATGTGACCGTCAACGAGGCCCTCACCCGGCTCGACGCCCTGGCCGCGGCCCGGGTCGAGGACCTGGCCCTGGCTACCCCGCCCGCCGCGCCGGCCGAGGGCGATGTCTACGGCATCCCCGGCGGCGCGACCGATGCCTGGGCCGGCCAGGAGGGGCGCCTCGCCCTATGGCTGAACGGCGGGTGGGAGTTCACGGACGCTTCCGAGGGCTGGCAGGTCTGGAACGCCGCCACCAACAGCCGCCACACGCGCGCCTCGGGTGCCTGGGTCGAGGCCGGCCCGGTCGAGAGCGCAGGCGGCGCGCAGACGCTGTTCCGCATCGCCGAGATCGA
>JBCCZI010000021.1:0-41510 GCA_039187815.1 Pseudomonadota bacterium
CAGGAGATCGCCATGACCCTCACCCTCGCGCTCCGCAAAGGCCTCGGCGTCCGATCGCCCCTCGAGGCGTTCCTCGGAAAACCGAGCAAGCAGATCCATATCCACTCCCACGACCACATCCCGCGCCGCGCCCAAAGCCACCCAGTCCAGATCTGCACCCATTGGGCCTTGTCTGCCTGCCAGCGGCGGCTTCAGCGCTCAGGCCGGACCGCGGCCGCTCCGGACACCGCCGGCCGATCAGCCGCCCATGTTCAGCCGCCTGTGCGCACCGCCTCGAAATGGCGGATCATGCCGGCATAGGGGCTCTTGGCATCCTGCGCCGTCTCGACTTGGGTCTGGACCTGCGCCATCAGCGGCGCGGGCAGCCCGCCATGCTCAAGGATCTCGGCAAAGACCTTGTAATTCCTGTATACGGCAAAGCGCCGCTCGCGGAGTTCCGGCCGGTTGAGGCCCAGCAGATCCACCGCCGCGTCCACGTAATCGGCCGCATCTGGGTTGTCGGCCCGGGGCACCAGATCGACCTCGCCGATGTCCTCACGCACCTTCCAGGCAAAAAATTTTGTCGGATCGTCGACATATGGGTTCAGGATCAGCGGCCGTTCCTCGCGATGGTCGTCCTCAAAGTCCTCGACCGCATTGGTGTCGAGCGGGTCTGCGATGGCGCTGGCCGCCATCTGCACCATCTGCGCCTCGGTCGTGGCGACCGAGATCTTTGGCCCGGGCATCATCTGGTTCTTGATCCGGAACTCGGCCTTCTTGAACTTTTGATTGCAGAGCTGGCACGACGCCAGATAGTTGTCATAGACATAAGCCAGCCACCAGTATTTGGACTTTGGCCGATAATGCTCGACATCGCCATGCATCGACTCGGTCGTCGTCGTCTCGCAATAGGCGCATTTGCCGTTGGTTTCTTTCTGAAGCTGCGCTTTGGTCGACCCCCATTTCGACGGGAATTTATGTTTCTCGAGGGTGCCGGCCTGAATCTGCTGCTCCTTCTTCATCAAATCGACCAGGCGCTCGCGGGGCTCGGCATCGCGGAACTTGGCGTTCACCGCCGATTTGGTGCGGGTCCGGGTGAGCGGGATCATTGATCCTCTCCCTTCTTCAGCAGGGATTTGACTTGGGAGAGCAGCTCGACCTGTTCGGCCGACATGGCCGCGCTGTCATGGCGGGGCACGGTGCCGATCTCGCGCCGGATGCGCCCGAGCTCGCGTTTCTCCGAAAGCGTCAGCGCGTCTTCGCCCCGGTCGTCGAGCTCGCGGTAGCGCTCCTTCATCGTCTCGACCTCGAGCGACTCGTAGGTCGTGTCGCCAAAGGCCTCGGTCATCATCAGCTGGTTCAGCCGGAGCTTTTGCGGCTCTCCGTCAAAGGGAAAGATCTCGACCCCGTCCTCACCGCGCAGGCAGTAATGCAGCGCGTTTCTGCGCGCCTGTTGCGCCAGCACGATCGACTGAGTCGTGACCACCAGCTGCAGATTGTCGAGCCGCGTGTCCAAGAAGTCCATCAGGCGGCGCTGCAGCTTGGGGTGCAGATCGACGCCGACCGAGTCGATCAACAGCAGCCCCCGCGCCTTCAGCGGATCGCGATAATTGCTGAAGATGTTGGTGATCTGGAACAGCAGATCGCCGACAAAAGCCGTCACCGACTGGACGCTGTTGCCGAGCCGGTGGAGCGGCACCAACCCGTCGCGGGTGTCGAACAGGATCGCGCCGCTCTCCTCGATCGAGTGAAAGGCGATTTTGGGCAGGAATTCGTCCACCAGATCGGTGACCACGCCGGCGATGGATTTCTGGTCGTCGGTGCCGAGGCTGATCACCCAGCGCTCGAGCGGGTTGAGCGGTATCTCGCGGTTGAACAGCGAGGCCAAGGAGCGTGCCCGGGGATGGGGATAGAGCGCCGCCACCTCCTGCGAGCGCGCCGCATCCACCGAACGCCGCCGCGAGGTGCCATAGGCCAGCGTCAGATAGGTTCGCGTCGCATGGGCCAAGGCGTCGTTCAGCGGCTCGGCCGTGGTCTCCGATCGCGCGATCACATCGGCCGGGCTCTCGCCCCGCCTCAGCACCAAAGCGAGGTCGCGCTGCTCGCCATTGGCCGTCTCGATCTCGACCTTGATCTCGCCCTGGTCCGCGCCGTTGCGGACCCAGGCATCCACATCGGTCAGCAGCGAGGGCATGGCGTCCTTGCCCGCCATGGCCAGCGCGATCGACTGCAGGATCGTGGTCTTTCCGTTGCCGTTCTCACCGACCAGGATCGTGGATTTGCGGTTTTTGCCTCCGGGGCGGTCAAAATCGATCTCGGCCTTTCGGAAACAGCGGATGTTGGATAGATGCAATCGCTTCAAGAACATGAGAGGGGTCCATTTCTTTGAGGTCTAGGTCACGGTGGTCTCCGGGCCAGAAGCGGTGCCGATCGGAGCGGCTCCGGTCTCGGGGGGTGCCGCAAAGTTCAGGCAAGGTTTTGCGAGCAGAGTGCGCACCACACCCGTCACGCCGCCGCCGCGCATGGCATCAAGAGCGGCGCCCTCAACACCGGCGACGACAATAGCGGCCAAGCAAACCGCAAGCAAAGAAGCGCATTTCATAGCAATCTGATCTTAAAATTGTGTCTATAAAATTCAACGTGAGCTAAAATTTGTCAAGCCGCTTTGCGAACCTCGGCGAGGCGGGTCCTGCGCTGGGTTTGGCCTCAACCGCCCTATATGGCCCGAGGCACCACATCGCAGTCGGGGGAAGAGGCCGTGCAGGTCGTCTGGTTCAAACGGGATCTGAGGGTCGAGGACCACCGGGCGTTGGCCGCCGCCGCGCGGTGCGGGCCGGTGCTGCCGCTCTATGTGGCCGAGCCTGAGCTCTGGGCCGAGCCGGACATGGCCGCGCGCCACTGGGCTTTTGTGGTCGAGGCGCTGGAGGAGCTCCGCGCCGATCTCGCCCGCTGTGGCCAGCCGCTGATCCTGCGCACCGGGACCGTGCTCGACGTGCTGGGCGATCTGCGCGCGCGGGGTCTGATGACGGCGCTCTGGTCCCATGAGGAGACGGGGAACGGCTGGACCTATGCCCGCGACCGAGCCGTGGCGGCCTGGTGCCGGGCCGAGGGCATGCCATGGCACGAGCTCCAGAACCACGGGGTGCAGCGGCGCATCGCCTCGCGAGACGGCTGGGCCAAGGCCTGGGACCGGCTGATGGCCCAGCCGATGGAGCCGGCCCCGGCCCTTGCGCCGCTCGACGAAGACCTGGGCGCCGTGCCGACGGCCGTTGATCTGGCGCTGGTGCCGGACCCGTGCCCGCAACGCCAGCCCGGCGGGCGCCGAGCGGGTCTCGAGCGGCTGAACAGCTTCCTCGACCGCCGGGGCGAGCCCTATCGCCGGGCCATGTCCTCGCCTGTTGAGGGGGAGGCGGCCTGCTCGCGGCTCTCGCCGCACCTGGCCTGGGGCACGCTCTCGATGCGCGAGGTGGCCCAGACCACCTGGGCCCGCCAGGCCGATCTACGCGCGACCGGAGGGCGGGCGGTCGCGGAATGGCGCAGTTCGTTGACCTCCTTCACCGGGCGGCTGCACTGGCATTGTCACTTCATGCAAAAGCTCGAGGACGAGCCGCGGATCGAGTTCGAGAACTTCCATCGCGGCTATGACGGCGTCCGCCCGTCGGCCCCGGACCAAGAACGGTTGGAGGCCTGGGCCCGCGGCGAGACCGGGCTGCCCTTTGTCGATGCCTGCATGCGCTATCTGCGGGCGATGGGCTGGCTGAACTTCCGCATGCGGGCCATGGTGATGGCGGTTGCGAGCTATCACCTCTGGCTCGACTGGCGCGCGCCGGGGCTGGTCCTGGCGCGGCTGTTCACCGATTACGAGCCCGGCATCCATTGGAGCCAGGCGCAGATGCAGTCGGGCACCACGGGCATCAACACAGTGCGCGTCTACAATCCGGTCAAGCAAGGCCATGACCAGGACCCGAGCGGCGTGTTCACGCGCCGCTGGGTGCCCGAACTGGCCGAGATCCCCGACCGGCATCTTCAGGAGCCCTGGGCAGCTGAGAACGCCGATGCGGTGCTCGGCGGGCGCTATCCTCACCGGATCGTCGACCATCTGGCGGCGGCCAAAGCCGCGCGGGAGCGGATCTGGGCCGTGCGACGCAGCGAGGCCTTTCGTGCTCAGGCCGACGCCATCCAGGACCGCCATGGCAGCCGCCGAAGCGGTGTGCCCAACCGGGGCCGGCGCGGGCGGCGCAAGGCGCCCCAGGCCCAACTCCCCCTGCCTTTAGGAGACTGACTTCGTGAAGATGCGCAAGAAAGCCGACTTGCCCACCAAGATTTGCGCAACCTGCGGCCGCCCGTTCACCTGGCGCAAGAAGTGGGCGAAGGTGTGGGCCGAGGTCAAGTACTGCTCGGAACGTTGCCGGAGGGCGGCATGAACGGCGATATATTGCCCGGGCTCCAGGTGCCGGCCGAGCCCATGGCCTTTGTGCCCACTCGGGCGGCGGGGCTGGCGCAGCTCGACCGCTTCGTAGCCCGCGCGGGACGCGCCTATGCCAGCCAGCGCAACTACGACTTCGGGCCCCTGCGGCGCAGCAACGTCTCCTCTCTCTCGCCATGGATCCGCCACCGCTTGATCACCGAGGAGGAGGTGCTGCGCGCCACCCTCGCCAAGCATGCGCTATCGAGCGCCGAGAAGTTCGTCCAGGAGGTCTTTTGGCGGACCTATTTTAAAGGCTGGCTCGAGCAGCGGCCGAGCGTTTGGCGCCACTATCAGGCGGGGCTGGTGCGCGCGCGCACCGCGCTGGCCAAAGACGGCGCTCTGGCCGGGGAGCACCAGGCGGCGACCACCGGGCAGACCGGCATCGACGGCTTCGACGCCTGGGCGCGCGAATTGGTCGAGACGGGCTATCTCCACAACCATGCGCGTATGTGGTTCGCCTCGATCTGGATTTTTACCCTGCGCCTGCCATGGGAGCTGGGGGCGGATTTCTTCCTGCGCCATCTGATGGACGGGGATCCCGCCTCGAACACGCTGAGCTGGCGCTGGGTGGCGGGGCTCCACACCAAGGGCAAGAGCTATCAGGCCCGCACCTCGAACATCGCCAAATACACCGAAGAGCGGTTTCGCCCGACCCACCAGCTGGCGACCACGGCCGCGCCGCTGGTCGAGGCCGTGGAGCACCCGCGCGTGCCCGTCCCGCTGGCCGATCCGATGCCCGCGGGCGAGGCGCTGTTGCTGGTGACCGAGGAGGACGGCGACCTGACGCCTGCCCTGCCGCGCACGCTCGCCGGGGTGCTGGGGCTGTTGGCGACCGAGGCCCGCTCGCCCGAACCGCTCGGCGCCGTGGCCGCGGCCTTTGCCCGGGGCGCGGTGGCCGATGCGGTGACGCGCACCGGCGGCGCAGGCGACCCCGTGGCGGCGAGCGACTGGGCCGGCCCCATCCTGGCGGCGGCCGAGGCGGCAGGCACACAGACCGTCGTCACCGCCTATGCTCCGGTCGGGCCGGTCGCCGACCGGCTGGCCGCGGCCCAGCCCGCGCTGGCCGAGGCAGGGGTCACGCTCGCCCAGATCCGCAGACCCTATGACGACCTGGCCTGGCCCCATGCGACCAAGGGCTTCTTTGCGCTGAAGCAGAAGATCCCGCAGGTGCTGCGCGCGCTCGGCCTCGCGGGCTAGAGCCGCGCCAGCACCGCCGCCGCGCTCTGGCGATAGGCGGTCTGCTTGTCCTCGGCCATGCGGTCCCAGGTGCGATAGACCTGGGCCAGCCGTGGATTGCCCCGCAGTTTGTCTGCGTTGCGCACCAGAAAATCCCAATAGAGCGGGTTGAACGGGCAGGCCCCCTCTCCCGTCTTGCGCTTCACGTCATATCGGCAGCCGGCGCAATGGTCGGACATCTTGTTGATGTAGTTTCCGCTGGCCGCATAGGGTTTCGAGCCCAACAGCCCGCCATCGGCGAACTGGCTCATGCCGATGACATTGGGCGCCTCGACCCATTCGTAGGCATCCGCATAGACCGCCAGATACCACTCGTGCACCGCATGGGGATCGACCCCGGCCAGCATGGCAAAATTGCCCGTGACCATCAGGCGCTGGATGTGGTGGGCATAGGCCTCGTCGCGCGTCTGCCCGATGGCGGCCGCCAGACAGGCCATATCGGTCTCGCCGGTCCAATAGAAGGCGGGCAGCGCCCGGGTCGCGCCAAAGAAGTTGCTGTGCGTGTAGCCCGGCATCTTCAGCCAATAGATGCCGCGCACAAATTCCCGCCAGCCGATGATCTGGCGGATATAGCCCTCGACCGCGTTGAGCGGCGCCAGACCGTCGTAATAGGCGCGCTCGACCCTCTGGCAGACCTCGAGCGGACCAAGCAGCCCTGCATTGATGTACTGCGCCAGGACCGAGTGATAGAGGTAACGCTCGCCCTCGAGCATCGCGTCCTGATAGTCGCCGAACCCCGCCAGAGCGGTCTCGACAAAGTGCTCGAGGGCGCGGAGCGCATGGGCCCGCGTGACAGCGAACCAGAACGGGCGCAGCGCCCCGAAATGACCGGCGAACCGGGCCTCGACCAAGTCCAGAACCTCGACCGTAATGCCATCATTCTGGCTTGCCAGCGGCACCGGCATGAAGAGATCGCCATTGGCCGGTTTGCGGTTTTCTTGGTCAAAGTTCCACTTGCCGCCTTCGGGCTGGTCGCCGGCCATCAAGAGCCCGGTTTTGCGGCGCATCTCGCGGTAGAAATACTCCATGCGGAGCTGTTTGCGCCCCGCCGCCCAGTCGCGGAACTCCTGGTGAGTGGCGACAAAACGGGTGTCCTCGAGCATCTCGAGTTTGATGCCCGCCGCTTCGGCCCAACCGCTCAGCGCGTGCTTCAGCCGGTGCTCGCCAGGCTCGGTCATCCGCACGGCGCCGAGCGTCAGCTGGCCTAGCGCCCGCGCGACCTCACCGGCCAGCGAGCCGCTGTTCTCCGGGTCGTCAAGGCGCACATAGCGCACGCGCCAACCGGCCGCCTCGAGCGTCTCGGCAAAATGGCGCATCGCGGCGAACAGGAACGCGATTTTCTTTTTGTGGTGAGGGACATACGCGGCCTCCTCTGCCACTTCGGCCATCAACACGACGTCGCGGGATGGGTCGCCTGCGGCCAGCGAAGGCAGCGTCTCGGAAAGCTGGTCGCCCAGTACAAGGATCAAGGCTCCGCCGGCCGGGGAGGGATACGGGTCGGTCATGGGCCGCATCTAGCGCGCAGCCCCGCCGTCTCCAGAGAGGCTAGTCCGAGCGCATGCGCTCGAAGGCGGCGAAGGCTTCGGCGAAATCCGGGTGCCAGCGCGACAGGGCGGGGCGGTTCTCGATCACGTCCCGGGCGGCCCATTCCAACCGCCGCCGGTCGCGGGTCTCGTCCACGTCATTGTCGGGGCAAAGGATATAGAAATCGCCCCGCTCCATGCGGCTTAAGAGATGGTCGACCGTCTGTTCGCTGGTCCAGGCTGCGGCCGGTTTCTCGGGCATCACGCGCGCGATCATACCCGTATAGGTGAAGCCCGGCACGAACAGATGCACCGCGATCGGCGCCTCGGCCCGGCGAAGCTCATGGGCCAGTTGCTCGCTCAGGATCCGCACCGCGGCCTTCGAGACGTTGTAGCCCGGATTGCCCGGTGGCGTGGTGATCCCCTGTTTTGAGCCCGTGTTGATCACCACGGCCGAGCGGTTTGCCTCGACCATGCGGGGCAGGAAGGCGCTCTGCCCGCGCAGGACGCCCATGAAGTTGACGTCGAGCAGCCGCTGCCAGTTCTCCATCTCAGACCAGGGCGAGGTCGGCAGGCCGCCGATGCCGGCATTGTTCATCAGCACGGCGACGGGTCCGTTGGCAAAGGCCATGTCCGCCAGCGCGGCGACCTCGGCGTCTTGCGTCACATCGGTCGGCTGGCCCAAAACCGGCGCGCCCTCACGCGCGCGGCCACGCACCTCGGTGACCGCAGCGTCGAGCGCATCGCCCGGCAGATCCGCCAGGATCACGCCCAGCCCCGCCTCGGCAAAGCGCAGCGCCGCCACACGCCCGACCCCGCTGGCCGCTCCTGTCACGACGGCCACGCCGCCCGCCTCGATCGCTTCTTGGTACATGGTGCTCTCCTATTCTGTGCGGGGCCCTCGGGCTCAGAGATCCTCGCTGCGGATCAGCTCGGTGTCGTTCGGTGCGGCTCAGTTGTGCACATTCCCGCGCCGGAGGGCACAGGCCATCAGATCCGGGAACTGGTCCGGTGTACAGCCAAACACGGCGACGCCCCGATCTGCGATCTCGGCGGCCAGTTGGAGGCTATAGCTCGGGCGCCCCGCATCGCTCAACGCCAGCAGGACGATGACGTTGACGCCCACGCCCACCAGGCGGCGGATCCGGCTGACCAGCTCGGCGGCGTCCCCGCCCTCATAGAGATCGGTGATCAGCACCAGATGCGAATTGATCGGCCGCTCGACGCGTTCCTTGCAGTAGGCGACCGCCTGGTTGATATCCGTGCCGCCGCCCAGCTACACGCCGAACAGCACCTCGACCGCATCCGAGAAGCTGGTCGATCAGATCCAGGATCGTGGTGTCAGAGCGCACCAGTTTGGTCTGCACTACCGGCAGCGAGGCCATGATGGCGGCAAAGATCGAGGCATAGATCACCGATGGCACGATGGAGCCCGACTGGTCTATGCACAGCACCACCTCGTCCAGATCCACCAGCCGGCGCTGGCGGCGCATGAAGCCGATCAGCCGCTCAGGCACCACGGTGCGGTGCTCAGCCTGGTAGGCGCGCAGGTCCGCTCGGTTCGTGCGCGGCCAGTCCATGTCGTTGAACCGCGGGCGGAAGGTCCGCTTCGAGCGGTCGACGGCGCCGCGTAGCGCCTTGGCGGTGCAGCGCTCCAGGCGCTCCATCAGCTTCGCCACCACTTTGGCGATGACCTCGCGGGCGGTTTGCTTGGTCTTCTCGGGCATCACGCCGCGCAGAGTGAGTAGATCGGCAACCAGGTTCACATCCGCCTCGGCCGCCGAGAGCAGTTCGGGCTCGAGCAGCATCTGCTTTAGCCCCAGCCGCGTGAAGGCATCGCGCTGGATGATCTGCACGACCGGAGCGGCAAAGCACTCAAGGATACCGCCCATCCCGCGGGCAACACTCGGGGCCGAGCGGGCGAGCCCCGCGCGCCAACGGCCCTGGTTGTTGTCCTCGGGATTGTAGAGCGCCGTCAGCGCCGCCGAGAGATGCCGGTCCTCCTCGGGCAACGCTTCGTCATCGCCCCTCAGCGCCGGGCGCCTGCGCCGTGCCCGCTCATCCATTGCGCACGCCCCTCAGGATTTCGGCGATGCGGGCCTCTTGGCGGGGCCAGACCGTCTCGGCATCGGGGGCGGGCACCAGGCCGGGCAGCCCCTCGGCAGCACCAAACAGAGTGTCCATCAGCCGTTTGCGTTCGGTCTTGTCGAACTGTGCGAAGACCTGGCGATACAGATGCGCTGATCGGGCTTTGCACCAATTGTCGACGTCGGGACCGTCTGCTGCGTCGCAACCGATCAAGGAGGTCAAGGAATGGAGTTCTTCGTAGGTCTCGAAGTCTCGCTCGACGAGACCCACATCTGCATCGTCGACGAAGGTGGGCGCATCATCAAGGAGACGCCCCACAGCTCCCAGCTGTCTGTGGTCAGGGTGCTCTCCACGCGCTCCGGGCCCTCGCGCCAAGCCTCCCAAAAGGCGCATAGCAATTGGGTAGGCCCTCGACCGAGGCCGGCATCCAGTCGGCCGGATGCACCGAAACCCTGCGCGTGGCCATCAACTGGAGGATCAGGGCCATCTGCGCCGCATCGAGCTTCAACCGCTCGCGAAGGCACCGAAACGCAGGCCGGTGCGCATCGGCCAAGGGCGGCAAGGCGAGCCGCGGCAGGGCCAGATCGCCCGCCGCGTGAGGGCGGAACACAATCAGCCCAGCTTGGCCGGCCAGCGCCAGCAGCGCGAGATCCGGGTCGCTCTGGCCCTCGGCCATGGCGTGCCAGCCGATCGGGGCCTGGTCGAGCGCAGAGCCGCCAATCATCCAACGCCCTTTGAGCGCACCGAGGCTCTCCTCGAGATCACGCATCAAAGCCCACGCGCCCCCAGTCCTCGGTCTGGGCGGCCAGCACAGCCAGCCTGTCGCCGCTCCACAGCCCCGCAGCGCCACGCAGATCCATGCCGCGCAATGGGTCCGCCACCCCGCTACCATTCGCCAGCGGCAAGCAGTGCGCCGCATCTGCCGACTGCCACCAGAGCATCTTGCCATCGCGGCAGAACCGCTCCGCCGGCAGCAGGATCGGCACACCGGTCAGCCACGGCGCCGTCCCCTGCGCCGCCAGAGGGGTGCGACCGGGTCAGCCGGTACCAGATCCGGCCAGGAACGCGTGTTGCCGAGCGCGGCGCGCTCGGTCAGCACGGCGCGCAGAGGCACCCGGGCGGGGTAGAAGGCCACCGCTCCGCGGAACTGCTCGCCCGCGTCAAAGGCGCTCGTCCGCTTACCAAGGGAGACGGGAAAGAAATCGAGCAACAGCGCAAAGCTTGGCGCACCGCCGTCGAGGTTCATGAGCCAGGTTGCCTGGCCCACCATCCCATCGCGCCGGGTCGAGATCTGCTCGCCCAGCACCTCCCAGGCCGCCTCAACCTTTTTGGCCTCCGGGTGGACCAAGACGGCATCGCACGCCTGGGAGGTTGCCAGCATGGGCCGCAGCTCGGGATCGTTGGGTGCCGCCTGCCAGGCCCGAAAGAGCAGCACCAAACTGCCGAGCTCGGCGATCAACGCGTCGAGCTTGGCTTCTCTGCGTGCGGGGCCAGCCGGGCGGGCAGCTCGTCGAGCCGGCTGCCGAGTGCCTGCGCCTTGCGGTCGACCATGCGCGCGGAGATGGCCCGGCAGCGGTCGGGCAACTCGGCCAGCAGCCCCGACAGACCGGTGCGCAACTGGTCCGAGATCCACCGCTCCAACTCCACGGCAGCGCTGGCCAGGGCGGCCTCGGTCTCGCGCGCGTGCGTCTCGGCCGCGGCCCTGCGGCGGGCCTCGGCTTCGGGGTCGGGGGCTTGGCCTAAGCCGGCTCGGCACTGCGATCGGCGACCATGCTCTTGCCGTTGCCCGAGGCCGGTGCGGCCGCAGCCTCCAATCTTCGGCGCCGACCCAGCCAGTCGGTGAACCAGTCCGGCATCTCGGCCTCGGCAAAGGGGCGCGGATCCTCCACATACATCCACATCAGCGCGTGTGCGTGCTTGCAAGGGAGTTTGCGCGATGGACAGGTGCACTTGTAACCCATGTCCGCACTGTCAAAGACTGTGCGATAGGGGTTGGCGCCCGCGCCCTGCCACTCCCTCCAAACGAGCGAGCCGGACCGCGCACGCACGGGCCATTTCTTGGCCTTCATCAAGCTGTGGGCCGCCTCTAGCGAGGCCTGGTTCGGGCCCAGGGCGGTGATGCCGTCAAGGGTCAGGGACTTGGGTCGTCGATAGGATCAAATCTCTCGGTCCTAGTCGCATCCGAGCGGGGTATTGCCAAGCGGTGAGCGCGTCCCCTGGCACGCCCCGTCCCCGCAGTCCCGGGCTCTAGGGGCCGCGATGCTCGGCCACTGTCTGATCGGCGACCGATTGGGCGGCCCGGGCTGCGGGCAGGTCGAGCCCCTCCGGCAGCGGCGTGCTGGCGCACGGTCTCTCGAACAGCACGGCGAACAGCACGCAGGCGACCAAGTAGGATCCGAGCGGGTTCGGATGCCGATCGTCGCGGTAGAGCTCGAGATCCGGGTGGCGGGTGCGAAAGGTCATCCAGGCCGTGCCCACCGGTGCCACGCTGGCGCCATTGCGCATGGCGATGGTGTCATAGGTCCGGTTGATCCGCCGCTGCATGCCCGCATAGGTGCCGACGCCGGGCACGACGCGCTTGTTTTGCTGGTCCCCATCCTTATGCGCCATGGTCTGATAGAGCACGATCCGTGCGGCCGGGTTGTGGCTGCGGACATCGCGGATGATCTGGGCCGCGAACGGGAGGACATCGCGCTCCACCTGTCGGTCGGAAAAGCCGGAATACTGGCTCTGCTCCTGGATCACGACCAGGTCCCAGGCGGTGTCCCGGATCGCCGCCCTCAGCCCCGCATGGGTCGCATGATCCGCGAGCCGGGCCCCACCTGGCGTGTGCTGGGTATAGGCCGTCCGCTGGCCCTGCGAGCGCGCCATCTCAAAGACGAGATGCGGGAGGGTGTTCGAGGCGATCAGGCTGTTGCCGATATAGAGGACGTTCTGGCGTGGGCTTGCCAAAGGGGTTAGGGCCAACAGCGCCGCACCGGCCAAGAGAAGCGTCCCAGAAAACAGGCGCACAAATCGAGAGGAGCGGGTCATCTGCTCGCCTAAGGATCCGATTGCCAGGAACCCTATCACAATTTGCCCCGGCAAGCCGGCCGAGACCGCGCCGCTGACCAATGACGGGGCCGGTTGGCGGTCACGCCGCACTTGTGGTGCCGGTGAGGTCTGCTAGCCTCATCCGAGGGAAGGCGTTGTCCGTCCGAACCCCATGCGGGCCAGGTCGGCAGGCCGTATGGCATGGAGCAGGGGGCTGGTCGTGCCCAACCAAGATCCCTCCAAGACGGACAGCCTGGCGACCACCCCGATTCAACGGAAATGGGGCGCCAAGGTCCGCGAGTTGCTCAAGCTCAAGGAGACGCCGGCGCCCAAGCCCGGCCCCGCGCCGGTCACACGGGAAGAGAACGCGCGCCTCGCCGCGCTCAGCCCGCAAGACCTGGCGGCGACCGATCTGACCCACCGGCCCATCACGGATCTCTTTGATGAGGGCTATATGGACCGCCTGCGCCATGCGCCGATCAAGGGAGAGGACGATCCCACCCTGCGGGCACTGATGCGCGAGGTCGAGGCCGGGGTCTCGGGCGCACGCCGCGCCGCGGTGATGGCAGCACTTGCCCGGATCGTGGGTGAGCCACCCACGGCCGACACGCTCGACACCGATTATGGCCGCTTCCTGATCCTGCGACAGCAACGCGATCTCATTGGGGCAGGCAAGGAAGAGACGGCCACCCCGCTCGATGCCGACAGGCACCCGGACTTCACCGGCTCGCGCGCGCAGCTGATGTTCGGCACGGTGATCGGGGACGCCTTTGGCATCCACCCGGTGTTCGCCGCCCTGCTCAGCCCGACGGGCGGGCTGGTGGGACCGGGGAATTGGCTGATCCCGGGGGTCGTGAAGGCCGGGCATCTGGCGCCGGACAACCCGCTTGCCCTGCACGGCGTCGTACATGATGCCGGCGGCTATCTCTTGAAGTTCCACGACCAGGGCCCGGGCTACAATTATCGCGAGAGCAAGGTCGAGCTGCTGGGGCCCGAGCACCTGCTGACGGGCCATCTCAGCGGCATCGCATATTGGGTGGCTGAGGCGGGGGACGAGTTCCTGGTCAGCCGCTTGGCCTCGGCGGTCATGGCCGTCGAGGCAGGCCTCAGCGCCGCCCGCGATGCCCTCAAGGAGTCGATCGAACGCAGCCTGATGCTCGCCAAATCCAAGGCCCGGGCCGCGATCGCCACCGTGACCGGCATCGGCCGGCGCGCCAAGCAGCGCCTGCTCGACATCGCCGATGCGATCGAGGATGCCCGGGAGGCCGCGCCCAAGACCCTGGCGCTCGGCCTGATGCGGGCAACCAAGGCGGCGACATCGAAAATGCGTTTGACGGCCAAGCACAAGTTCGAGGCGGCCTGGTCCTTTGTGCGGAGCTGACATGTGAACGCGATCGATCTGCACCCCGCTGAGCTCGCCTATGCCTTGGCCTATGCCAAGGCCGATGGGGTGATCGGATGGGAGGAGGCGGTCTTCTTGCCGCCTGCGGAGAGCAGCGCCGATCCGGCAGACTGGTTCGCCGAGGGCGAGGCGCGGCTGCTGGCGGCGGGCCGGTTGGTGGGCGCGTCGGAGCAGGGCCTGAGCATCACCGATGACATGGCCGCGGCGTTGCTGGCACTCGCCAATCCGGGGCTGGTCCTGCTGGCACAGCGCCGATCCGCCGAGGGTGTCCATACGCTCACGATCCATGGGGCGGGCCGCGATTTGGTCGGCCTGAGGCAGCGCCCCGACGGCCTGTTCGAGATGACCCGGTATGCTGAGCTGACGGCGGCGGTCGGGGCCTGTGCGGGCTTTGTCGGCGCGGCGCAGGCGCCGGCCGCGCCCGCCAGCCGCCTCGAGGCGAGCCATGCCGCCCTGGCCGAGATCGCCGAACGGTCCGCTACGGACCCGGCCGAGGCCGCAGCGGCCCTGGTCGCGCTCGGTGCAGCGGCGCCGGCGGCGCGCTCGGCCGCCCGCGCCTTTGCAGAGCCGAGTGCCGCTGGCGTGGTCAGCGTGCTCTATTGCGCCGGCAACGAGGTCGAGGACGTAGAGAGCGTCACGGTCTTGACCACGGATGAGGGCGAGAGCTGGTCGATCGTCGCACCCGCCGGCTCGGAGGGCCCTACAATCCTCGAGCGGAGCTCGGTCACCGCCTTGACCGCTCGCATCGCCGTGGACATCGCCGCGCGCCTCGGCGCAGGCTGAGCCCCCTCGCCTCGATCAGCGCCCCGCGAGCCCGGCGGTTCGCGGCGCCCCGTCCTCGGCTGCCAGCCGGTGGCGCACCAGATCGATGTGCATCCGCAGCGCATAGGCCCGCTCCCGAAAGCTGGCGGGCAGCCGCAACGCCTGGGTCTCCGCATCGATCTCGGCCAGCCGGTCCGACAGCCTGCGGCGGCGCTCTGGCGCAAGGTGCCCAGAGGCCTCCTTGTCGATGGCGATCAACTCGTCGTAGTAGCGATAGACTCGGGCTCGCATGCGCCAGGCATAGAGGCTCGGCAAGGCGCGCAGCAGCGGCAGCGTCAGCACGGCAACTGGCAAGAGAAGCAGCATCACCCGGTTGAGCTGCGCCCCGATCCACCAGGGCAGGATCTGGTCCAGCGCACTCGGACCGCTGCGAATTCGCGCCTCGGCCTGGCGGTTCACCGGCAGGGATAGCCCCTCGGTATGGGGAAAGCGCATCTCGCGGCTGATCAGCCGGGGGCCGCGGGCATGGATCTCGGTCGCCGCCACGGTCAGCCGATCGACGATGGCCGGGTGCAGGTCCTCCCGGATCACCAGCGAGGCCAGCATCGCCGTCAACTCGATCCGCTCGCGCGGGATCTGGCGCACATAGTCGATCGCCGACGGCGGGATGTCGACCAGATGCAGATAGGCGAGTCGCCGGGTCACCGCCTCCACATCTCGAAAGGTGGCGAGCTGAACACTGTCGGCCGCCATCAGCGCCCGCATGAACGGCGCATCGATGGCGGTGACGAACACGGCCACATCCACCTCGCCCGCCAGCAGGGCATCCGCCGCCGCCGGCCCGCCAATGGGTACGGTCTCCTTGGGCCGGATCTCGAGCCCGAGTGCCCGCGCGACCGAGGTCACCGCCGCATGGGTTCCACTGCTCGGCTCGCCGAGCGCCACGCGCAGCTCTGTCCAATTGGTCGGATCGACGGCCTGGGGCACCGCGCGGCGGTGAAAGACGATGAAGGGTTCGAGGAAGACCGCTGCCAGGGCCTCGGCCCGTGCGCCTTCGGGCAGATCCACGCCGCCCTGCATCAGCGCGATATCGGCCTTGCCCTCGGCCAGCAGGCGACTGTTCTCGACCGACCCGGCCGTCTCGATCACCTTGAGCGTGATGCCGTCGCGAGCGAGGATCTGGCGATAGCGCTCGGCCACGGCGTGATAGCCGCCTCCCGCCCGGCCGCTGGCCATGGTGACCGTATCGGGCGGCACCAGCCCTAGCCACCAGCCGAGGCCGACGACCCCGCCAATCACCGCAGCCGCCACCAGAGTGACCAGGACCGCTGGGTGCAAGGATAGCAACCGGTGGCGCACGCTCTCCCCTCGCCTCCTCTTGCCTGCCAGCGCGGGTCTCGGCCTCGCGCACCTCTCCATGTCTCGGTTGGGGCACAGCCCAAACGCACCGTCACGCCTTGGGCCGCGCGTCCAGCCGAGGCCAACCGATGACACTACCTGTATCAGACGGGCGCGTTGGTCCACCGTCTTGCCGATGTGTGGGGCCACCTAGTCCGGGGTCGTCTCACGCTTGAGATAGGAGATCAGATCCGCCCGGTCCGCGGGTTTGACGATCCGCTGCATCGGCATCTTCGAGCCTGGCGTCACATGGTCGGGCCCGAGATCGAAGAGTCGGTCCACCGTGTCTTCGCTCCACACGATCTCGGAGCCGGTCAGCGCGTCGGAATAGGTGTAGCCCGCAACGGTCCCGGCCCGCCGCCCGAACAAGCCGTAGAGTGTGGGGCCGGCCTTGCGCCCACCATCGGCCGTCAGGCTATGGCACACCGAGCATTTGCGCAGGAACTGCCGCTCTCCGTTGCCGACTTGGGCAGGATCGGTCTGGAAGGCACGGGGGGTCTCTCCCATCCGCGGCGCCTCGCCCGTGGCCTCGAGCGGGAAGACATAGGCGACGTTCTCGATGCCACCCGCCAGGATCGAAGCGCCGCCGTCCACATAGGTCAGCGCCCAGACCGGGCCGCCTTTGGCCGCGCGAAAATCCCGTGCGATCGTCCAAGCGCCGGTGCGGACGGTCATGATATAGCCCTCGCCATCGCCGACCGCGATCTCGCCGCCATCGGGGCGCATGGCGAGGGCCAGAATAGGTCGGCGGCCGAGCGAGAGATCGGCGAGCTCGGTCCCGGCCTCGAGATCGATCGCTCGGGTGCCGCCATCGAGCGCGCCGTATGCCAGCCACCTCTCCGAGGCGTTCAGCACAATGCGGTTGATGCCAAAGCCGTGGCGCACCAGCGTGCGCACGGTTATGCCATCCTCGACCCTCCATTCCCGGACGGTGCCGTCATAGGAGGCCGAGTAGAGCCGCGCGGCGCCATCGAAAACCACGTCGTTGACCAGGCCCGTATGCCCCTCGAGCCACCGGAGATGCCGGCCCGTCTCGACATCCCAGATGCCGATGCGCTTGTCCCACGAGGCCGAGGCGAGCAGGAGCCCATCTGGCGATGCGGCCAGAGAGAGGATCGGGCCCTGATGCCCTTCGAGCCGGTGCAACAGCGCGCCCGTGTCGGTCTGCCAGACAAGGATGGTCTGGTCGTCGCCCGCAGACGCAAGACGCGAGCCGCCGACAAAGCTCAGCGCCTTCACCGCGGCGGCATGCCCTTCGAGCCATCGGGGCGCGCCCGCCGCCCCCGCCCAGAGGCCAACGGAGTTGTCAAAGCTGGCGGTTGCGGTCAGATCGCCCGCAACCACCGTGGCGTGGATCGAGCCGCCATGACCCTCGAGCACCCGAAACCCGTTTGCAGCCGCCGGAGCGACGGCCAGCACCAGTGCAACGGCAAGCCAGCGCATCACTCAGCGGCGACCGATGAGCGCTTGGCCTCCTCTTCCTTGACCCAGAGCCCGTGGTGCTCGCGCGCCCACTGCATGTCCACATGGCCCGAGCCCATGGCATCGAACGCGCCCTCCATCCCGACCGAGCCGAGATAGATATGCGCCAGGATCACCGCCATCATCACAAAGGCCACGATGGCATGCCAGACGGTCGAGAGCTGCATCTCGGCATGGGGCGTCAGCGCGGTGGGCAGCGGCGTGCCGTAGACGGCCTCGCCCACGCCCATATCGTTGAGCACGCTGAAGGTCTTGGCAAACATCGGCAGCTCGAAGGGCATCAGCAGGCTGAGGCCCGAGGCCGAGACCGAAGCGCCGAGGATGATCACCATCCAGAAGATGATCTTCTGCCCTGCATTGAACTTGCGCGCCGGCGGGTGAACCCCGCGGGAGAACAGGCCGCCGCCTTTCAGCATCCAGACAACGTCATGGCGATTGGGGATATTGTGCCCGACCCACAGCAGGAAGACGACCACCAGTGAGGCCATGAACGGCCAGGCGACCCAGTTGTGGATGAACTTCGAGCCGAGCGCGATGGTCGAGAACGCCTCATGCCCAAAGACCGGGATGATCGCGACCCGCCCGAACAGCACGGCGAGCCCGGTCAGCCCCAGCAGGATGAAGGTGATCGCCATGGTCCAATGGGCCGCCCGCTCGATCAGGTTGAAGCGCAGGATGGTCTTGCCCGCCTTCTCCCCGTCGATCCGGATGCGCCCGCGCAGCAGGAAGAACAACAGCAGCGCCGCGAGCGTTCCGACCAGCAGATAGCCGCCATAGGTGCGCAGCGGGCCCTCGCGGAACTCGTACCAGGCCATGCCGCCGTCCTGGACCAGGATCGCGTCTTCGGGCTTGCCGGTCGAGACCGACACGTTCGCCTGGCCATAGCGCAGGGCCGACCACAGATCCGCATCCGACGCACCGCCGCGGGTGCCGAGCTGGCCGGCAAGCGCGGCTGCCTGGGCCTCGGCGCTCGACAGATCGCGCTTGCGGTCCTGAACCTCTTCGCCGCGCTGGCGGGCAAGGATATCTTCGAGTGTTTGAAAGCCGCCAGTCGACGCCCGAGGATCGGCGCCTTGCGCGGGCTCCTGCGGCGCGCCCTGCGTCACGTCTTGCGCCAGGGCCGGGGCGGCGACCGCACATGTGAAAACAAACCCCAAAATCGCAATGAGACGGGTCATGATGTCTCCTCCCATCCGTCTGTCTTGGCCAGGTCGTCGGGTGTGCGCCGTATCGCCGCAGCGACCGAAAAAGGGGCGAGCGCCCGTGACGCCCGCCCCCAATGTCCCGCTTGAGGGGCGTCAGCCGCCCTTCTGGCCGTAAGCGGTGCCCCAGCCCCAGGCACCGGTGCCAAAGCCACGGGCGACAACGCGCTCGCGGTAGACCGCCGAGACGTCGTCGCCGTCGCCGGCGAGCAGAGCCTTGGTGGAGCACATCTCGGCGCAGATCGGCAGCTTGCCCTCGGCGATCCGGTTGCGCCCGTACTTGGCGAACTCGGCGAGCGAGTGGGTCTCCTCCGGGCCGCCGGCGCAGAAGGTGCATTTGTCCATCTTGCCGCGCGAGCCGTAGTTGCCGGCCTGCGGGAACTGCGGCGCGCCGAACGGGCAGGCATAGAAGCAATAGCCGCAGCCGATGCACAGATCCTTCGAATGCAGCACCACACCGTCCTCGGTCTGGTAGAAGCAGTCGACCGGACACACCGCCATGCAGGGCGCGTCCGAGCAATGCATGCAGGCGACCGAGATCGAGCGCTCACCCGGCTTGCCGTCGTTGAGGGTCACCACGCGGCGGCGGTTCACGCCCCACGGAACCTCGTGCTCATTCTTGCAGGCGGTGACGCAAGCATTGCATTCGATGCAGCGCTCGGCGTCACACAGGAATTTGGCGCGAGCCTGTCCTCCAAGTGCCATGTCTCGATCCTCCCTTATGCCGCCCAGATTTTGCAGAGAGTCGCTTTGGTCTCCTGCATCTGGGTCACTGAGTCATACCCATAGGTCTGGGCTGTGTTCGTGGATTCGCCGAGCACATACGGGTCGGCCCCATCCGGATATTTGCTGCGCAGGTCCTCGCCCTGGAGATGCCCTCCGAAGTGGAAGGGCATGAAGGCCACACCCTCGCCCACCCGCTCGGTCAGCATGGCCATGACCTTGACCTTGGCGCCTTCGGGGCCTTCGACCCAGACCTGTGCCCCGTCGCGGATGCCGAGATTGTTGGCATCCCGCGGGTTCACCTCGACGAACATGTCCTGCTGCAGTTCGGCCAACCAGGGGTTCGAGCGGGTCTCGTCGCCGCCGCCCTCATACTCGACCAGCCTGCCCGAGGTGAGGATGATCGGATAGTCGTTCGAGAAGTCCTTCTTCTGGATCGACGCGTACATCGTCGGCAGACGGTAGAACTTGCGGTCCTCATAGGTCGGATAGTCGGCCACCAGATCCCGGCGCGGGGTGTAGAGCGGTTCGCGGTGGAGCGGCACCGGATCGGGGAAGGTCCAGACCACGGCGCGCGCCTTGGCGTTGCCGAAGGGGGCGCATTCGTGCTTGATCGCGACGCGCTGAATGCCGCCCGATAGGTCGGTCTTCCAGTTCGTCTTGGGCCCCGCCACGGCGTCGATCGCCGCGCGCTCCTGGTCCGTCAGATCGCCGTCCCAGCCGAGATCCATGAGCATCTGCATGGTGAACTCGGGATAGCCGTCCTCGATCTCGGAGTTCGCTGAATAGACGCCCTCGGCCAGCAGGTTGTCGCCATTCCGCTCAACGCCAAAGCGCGCGCGGAAGGTGAGCCCGCCCTCGGACACCTGCTTGGACATGTCATAGAGGTTCGGCGTGCCCGGGTGGCCCATTTCGGGCGTGCCCCAGCAGGGCCACGGCATGCCGTAGTACTCACCGTCGTTCGGGCCGCCCACCGCCTGCAGCGTCGTGCGGTCGAAGGTGTGCTGGTTCGCCATATGCGCCTTGATCCGCTCCGGCGACTGGCCGGTATAGCCGACGGTCCACATGCCGCTGTTGAACTCGCGGGTGATGTCCTCGATGTCCGGCTCGTCGTTCTCGTCCACCTTGATGTTGCGGAAGATCCGGTCGGCAAAGCCGAACTTCTTGGCGAACTTGGCGATGATCGTATGATCCGGCAGGCTTTCGAACAGCGGATCGACGACCTTGTCGCGCCATTGGATCGAGCGGTTCGAGGCGGTCACCGAGCCATAGGTCTCGAACTGGGTCGAGGCCGGCAACAGATAGACGCCGTCCTTGCGATCCGACAGCACGGCCGAGACGGTGGGATACGGGTCGACCACCACCAGCATGTCCAGCTTCTCCATGGCCGATTTCATCTCGACCATGCGGGTCTGCGAGTTCGGCGCATGGCCCCAGAGCACCATGGCCCGCACACGGTCCGGCTGGTCGGTGTTTGCCGGGTCCTCGAGCACGCCGTCGATCCAGCGGCTGACCGGGATGCCGGCCGAGGTCATCAGCTTCTCATCGCCGAACTGGCCCTTGAGCCAGTCGAGATCTTCGTCCCAGACGCGGGCCCAGTGCGCCCACGAGCCGGCCTTGACGCCGTAATAGCCGGGCAGAGTATGCGACAGCACGCCGAGATCGGTGGCGCCCTGCACGTTGTCATGGCCGCGGAAGATGTTCGTGCCGCCGCCCGAGACGCCCATATTGCCGAGCGCCAATTGCAGCACGCAATAGGCCCGGGTGTTGTTGTTGCCGTTGGTGTGCTGGGTGCCGCCCATGCACCAGATCACGGTGCCGGGGCGGTTGTTGGCCATGGTCCGCGCGACGCGGCGGAGCTGCGAGCCCGGCGTGCCGGTGACGCGCTCGACCTCTTCGGGGGTCCATTTCGCCACTTCGGTCTTGATCTGGTCCATCCCCCAGACGCGGGTGCGGATGAACTCTTTGTCCTCCCAGCCGTTCTCGAAGATGTGCCACAGAATGCCCCAGATCAGCGCGACATCGGTGCCGGGACGGAAGCGCACGAACTCATCCGCATGGGCGGCCGTGCGGGTAAAGCGCGGATCGCAGACGATCAGCGGCGCGTTGTTCTCCTCCTTGGCCTTCAGCACGTGCAACAGCGAGACGGGGTGCGCCTCGGCCGGGTTGCCGCCGATGATGAAGATTGCCTTGGAGTTATGGATGTCGTTGTAGGAGTTCGTCATGGCGCCGTAGCCCCAGGTGTTGGCAACACCTGCGACCGTGGTCGAGTGACAGATCCGCGCCTGGTGGTCGACGTTGTTCGTGCCCCAATAGCCGGCGAATTTGCGGAACAGATAGGCCTGCTCGTTGTTGTGCTTGGCCGAGCCGAGCCAATAGACGCTGTCCGGGCCGCTCTCCTCCCGGATCTTCATCATACCATCGCCGATCTCGTTGACCGCGTCGTCCCAGCTCATCCGGGTCCAGATGCCATCGACCAACTTCATCGGATATTTCAGGCGGCGCTCGCCATGGGCGTGCTCGCGCACCGCGGCCCCTTTGGCGCAGTGGGCGCCGAGGTTAAAGGGGCTGTCCCAGCCGGGCTCCTGGCCGACCCAGACGCCGTTGGCGACCTCGGCCAGAACCGTACAGCCGACCGAGCAGTGGGTGCAGACCGACTTGACGGTCTGGACCGAGCCTTCGATCGCCGATTGCGCGCTCGCTTTGGTGACGGTGCCACCCACGGCGCCGACGGCGGCCATACCGCCGATCGCAAGGCCGGAGCTGCGCAGGAATGATCGTCTGTCGAGAGATTTTTCGGCGAGGTTGGCGAGCATCGGGCTCTGGTGCCGGCGGGTCGCAACCCCATTGGTCTTGCGTCTAAGCATCGTTTCCTCCCTGGTGATCCGCCGCTTGTCGGATCGTCTAGGTACTGAACTTTTGGCATCCGGCTCGGTCGGGCATTTCGCAACCAGTCGGCCGTCCGCAGGGTCGTTCCGGTCAGAACCGGGCGCTGTCGAAGTACTTCCGGGTGTGTTCGGTGTCCTGCAGCCTGGTCTCACCGGTCGGGGTGACCGGCTCGGCCGAGGCCGGGGTCGTCGTCGCAGCAATCGCGGCCAGAGGGGCCGCCGTCGCCGCAAGCTTCAGAAAGTCGCGCCGGCTTTCACCGGTTTTCGTATCCGCCATGGTCTTCTCCTTTCCTGGGGCCGGGACTGCCGGCCTTGGGTTGGGTGCGGTCGTCTACGGGCTCGTGCCCGCCATTCGAAAGCCTTCGCGCTCGACCTCGACAAAGGCCGCGCCGATTGCGCCGATCGGGGCATAGAGAACCGAGTTCTTCGCCCCTTCGAGGTCGGCAAAGAAGTGGCCCGCCCAGGGGGACAGGTGCGTGTTGAAGAAGCGCTGCTGCTCGTCCAGCGAGGCGGCGGCAAAAAACCGTCCGCGGATCAGCCCGGCCATCATCTCACAGAGCGAGGCGATGTTGTCCTCAGGCTCATAGACATTGGGCGAACGCTCGATCCCTAGCCGCATCATGTCGTTGCGCAGGGTGGCCAGCGGCTTCTCGTTCAGAAAGCCGGTCATGTAGTAGCTGGCATAGGGCATCAACTCGCCCCGCCCGAGCCCGATGAACAGCGCCTCGAACTCCCGCTTGGCGCTCGCGGCGTTAAAGGCCTTGGCGATCGCCGATAGCGCGGTGACCCCGCGCCCGATCGGGGTGTCATTGCCCGACAGCGCAGCTGCTTGGGAAAGGCGTTTGCGATCAGGAGGGCCGGCGAGCAAGGCGCCGAGGAAATCATACAGGTCCGCGCGGAGCGCGTCCTCGTCAGCAACTTCAGCCAGTGCAACAGGCTCCGCCAACATTCCTCCCTGGGGGCTCTGCGGCCCCTTGGTACTGTTCTGTCACAATACGAGCAAATTGACGGAAGTCGAGAGTGTTTTCCGTTGCGGCAGTGTACCGTGTCAGGCCTCAGCTGAAGTGCATGCGCCGCCGTGACGGTTGCTCGAGCGCTTCGGGCAGGGCGCCGACAGGCTCGCCTCCCGACGTGTCGGCCACGATGTAGGCCGGGTTGTCCTCGGGCGGCGACGGTTCGATCTGCGGCTCGGTTGCTTGCTCGGCGGGCGGATCTGGAGGGTCCTCAGCCGCCGTGGCGAGCGCCTCCGCCTCTTTGGGTTCGTCCAGCTCTCGGAACATGCCCTTGCCGACCTGATAGAGCGTCTGCAGGTTCTCCACCACTGTGGCGCTGTCGGTGTAGTCCTCGCCATATTCGACCAGCTCGTCGACATTGGCGAGCACCGGGTTCCCGCGCCAAAGCTGGCGGAGCGCCAGGCGCCTAAGCTTGGCCGGCACCTCGCGGCGCATAAACCCCGCGATGTCGTCGCCGGGCTTGAGGTCTTGTGGGTCCGGAAGGCCCAGATCGGAGAGGATCTCTTCATCGGTCCGCTCATCTGGGCTGGCCGCAGTCGGCTCGGATGGCTCTGGCGGCGCGTGCGTCGGGTCCGCCGAACGCGCCTCGGGGGTCTGCTTTAGCCGGGACCATCGCCCGAGAAATCCCTCATCCCGGCTCAATTCAGCCTCCGGCGTTTGGATGAGGGAGAGCGATAGACATCGCCCGCCTGGACGACCCGCTCATCGCCGCGCCCATCCTCGAGCAGGTCGATGCGCGTCTTGTCCCGCTTGCGCTTGATGAAGGTCTCTTCGACATGGTGGCGCTCGACGAAATCGCGGATCCAGGCGACCAGGCCTTCGGGCATTGGCACCGACTCGACGATGTCCTCGCCGGTGTCCGTGTGGTCCTGCGCCTCGTAGGGCGAGGCGGTCACACCGACCAGATCCAGTGCATGGGGCGAGGCGGTGCTCTCGCTCTCGCGCATCACCACGTAGACCGAGGGCGGATCGTTCGCCAGCGCGACCCGGTACGCCTCGGTGTCGGACCGCCAGAGCTGCATCTCGACCGTGCCGGCATGGTACTCCACCGCGTCGCCCTCGGCGCGCATCTGCTTCCAGCTGGCCGGGCCAGAGAAGGGCAGGACGGCCACGGCGCGCCAGGCATACTTCGCCCACCGGGTCGCCCCGGGCGTGCGGCGCACGACGACGCCAACCGGCATGGAGATCATCTTTTGGGTCATCGTGCCCCCGGTCTCTGAAAGCCCTTTACGCGCCAGATCAGGACGCTAACGTTCTCGGATCCGAGCGGGCCGTCAAGATCTAGAGAGCGCCGCCGGGATCTTGGGAGAGATGTCAATGGCTGCAAATCTGCTGCTATGCTCTTGCGCGCGCACGCAAAACCCCGATCCAGGGAAGGTCAGTGACGCGACCGGCCTGCGCTGCGGCGCGCTTCACTCGGCGTTGTGTGGGGCCGAGGCGGAGTCGGCGGCGCAGGCGCTGGCGGGCGGGGAGACCGTCGTTGCCTGCGGCCAGGAGAGCGCATTTTTCGAAGCACTGGCCGAGGATCTGGGCGTGGCCGCGCCCCGGTGCATCGACCTCCGCGACCGCGCCGGGTGGTCGGATGATCCCGGCGACAAGACGCCAAAGATTGCGGCTCTCGTCGCGCTCGGCCTGATGCCTTGGGCCGCGGAGAAGACGATGGACGTCACCTCGACGGGGCTGTGCCTGATCCTGGGCGCCCCGGAGGTGGCCATCGGCGCGGCCGAGCAGCTGGCCGATCGCCTCTCGGTGACCTGCGTCGTCGACCGGGACCCCGAGCTTGCGACCGCCGGCCAGCGGCGCTTCGATTGCCATCTAGGCCAGCTGCGATCGGCCAGCGGATCGATTGGCCGGTTCGACGTCGCCTTTGATAGATTCCAGGCGGCAAACCCCGCCGGGCGGGGCCCACAGGCCTTTGCCCCGGCGCGCAACGGAGCCCGGTCCGAGTGCGACATTATCCTGGATCTGCGCGGTGCCCCCCCGCTCTTTCCAGCGCATCAGAAGCGCGATGGCTATGTCAGGGCCGATCCAGGCGACCCTCTGGCCGTCGCTCGCGCTTGCCTGGAGGCAGCGGGCCTCGTCGGCACGTTTGAGAAACCGCTCTATGTGCGCCTGGACGACGCGCTCTGCGCCCATTCGCGTGCAGGCCAGGAGGCGTGCCGGCGGTGTCTCGATCTCTGCCCGACCGGGGCGATCGCGCCCGCGGGCGATCATGTCACCGTGGAGGCGATGATTTGCGCCGGCTGTGGAGCCTGTGCTTCGGCCTGCCCCTCTGGCGCCATCAGCTATGATGCGCCCAGCGCGTCGCACGTGTTCGCGCAGCTCGCCACGGCGGGAGCGGCCTGGCGCCGGGCCGGGGGCGAGGCGGCGCGCCTCTTGCTGCATGACGACGCATGGGGGCCGGAGCTCATCGGGCTCTCGGCTCGATTCGGACGTGGGTTGCCTGCCGACGTCGTGCCGCTCGAGACCTCGGCCCTGGCCAGCTTCGGCCATGCGGAGATCCTGGTGGCCCTCACAAGCGGCTTCTCGGAGGTGCTGATCCTCACCGGGCCAAAGGCTGACCGCGTGGCGATCGAGGCACAGATGGCCCTGGCCAACGCCGTGACCGAGGGATTGGGCCATGGGCCGCGCGCCACGCTGCTCGCCCCAGAGGACCCCGATGCCCTGGCCGACTGCCTCTATGGCCGGGCCGTCGATGCGATACGGGCCGAGCCCGTGCTCGCCCTTGGTGGGCGGCGCGAGGCCACGCGTCTGGCCGCCCGGAGCCTCGCCGAGAGCAGCGGTGCGACCATCGCGCTACCCGAGGGCGCCCCGTATGGCGCCACGGTTGTGGACACCGAGGCGTGTACGCTCTGCCTGGCCTGTGCCTCGCTCTGCCCCTCGGGCGCGCTGCTGGACAACGCCAACAAACCGCAATTGCTGTTTAAGGAGGATGCCTGTCTGCAATGCGGGCTCTGCGTCTCGGTCTGTCCTGAGGACGCGATCACGCTCGCGCCGCGGCTGAACCTCTCGGACCAGGCCCTCGCGCCTGCGGTGCTCAACGAAGAGGAGCCGTTTGAGTGCGTCGCCTGCGGCAAGCCCTTTGGCGTGAAGAGCACCATCGAGCGGATCGTGGAGAAGCTTGAGGGGCATGCCATGTATTCGAGCTCGGCCAGCGGCGAGCTGATCAAGATGTGCGATGATTGCCGGGTCACGGCGCAGTATCACGCCGAGGATAGCCCGTTCTTCATCGGCCATCGCCCCAAGATCCGCACCGCCGAGGATCTGGATTGAGCGCCGGTCACTGCACGATCAGGGCCTTGCCGAGATCTTTGGGCTTGATGCTGACCACATAGGCCAAGAGGGCCTCGAGCTCGGTCAGCGTCAGCTCGACCGGCGCGATCGGCGAGGGGCGCTGCGGATCGAACGGCTCGGTCACGCCCTCGATCTGGGTGAAGGCAGGGTGCGGGTTCAACGTCCAGAACGTGTCGAACCGATCTTGCCAGGCGGGCAAGGTCTTGAGCGCGCCGAAGGACGGGGTCGAGCCGATACCGCCAAAACGGTTCTTCTTCGAGATCACATGGCAGCGCCCGCATTTGCGCAGCGCAACCTCCTCACCGAGCACAATGTCGCCGGTGGGCTCTTCCACCACGTCGATGACGGCCACGGCCTCGACGGGCGCAAAGGGCGCGGCACCGCCGACTTTGACCTTCAGGATCGCCCGCCGGCCGATATCCGAGGTCAGCCATTCGAGAAACCGCCGCGCATGGTCCGCTTGGCCTCCATCGGCGATGGACAGATGGAAGACCGTGCCGTCGAGGGATTGAAACACCGGCAGCCCATCCGCACTGGGAGCCAAATGCGCATCGCCTGTGCCATCGACCACCTCGACCCGAACCCCGGTTTTGAGCGCAAAACGCGGCAACAGATAGCGCAGTGCGCCCGTCTCGACCAAAACCGGATCCGCCGACAGCCGAAACCCCTTGGACTGCGCACTGGCCACCACAGACAGTGACACGGCCAACGCAAACCCCGCAAGCACGCGGAAAAGCACGATCTTTCTCCCTTGCGCTGCTTTCTTGTGCCCGCGGCGCCGCAGCGCCACCTTGCCGAAAGCTATGTTCTGTTCGAATACTGTCACATGGAAGGAACAGTCCCAAAGGGTTTTGGGTCGAGGGCACGGACCGCAATGCGTCAAGAGCGCGGCTTCATATGAGCTTGGATGATCTCACCTTTCCGCCGCTCTTTCGCGGTGAGGCGGCGCCCACAGGGGTCGATCCGTTTGCCAAGGCGATCTCGACGGCCGCGCTGGGATGCGACCCGGGCCTGATCGTTCACAACACCGGCGGCGATGATCTGGCGGCGGCGCTGGTGCTGGCGCCGGACGCACCGCTCGCGGATGCGATGGCCATGGTCTTTGCGGCGGGGCTGGGGTTCTCGGATGCGCTCGGCGCGCTTGCGCCGCCCGAAGTGGCGATCCATCTCGACTGGCCAAACAAAATCCGCGTCAACGGGGCGCTGTGCGGCCGGCTGCGGGCCGCGGCGTCCATCCCCGATCCGAGCGCGCAGCCAGACTGGCTGGTCGTTGGCCTCGAGATTGCGCTGAGGCTCGCCGACGGCCAGGAGCCGGGGGCCGATCCGGATCGCACCGCACTCTCCGAAGAGGGATGCGTGGAGGTCGAGCCGCTGCGGCTTCTTGAGAGTTGGTCGAAGCACAGCCTTGTCTGGCTCAACCATTGGCTTGACGACGGGGTGCGCCGCCTCCACACCGAGTGGCGCACCAAGGCCTTTGGCCTCGGCGAGCGGGTCACGATCGGCGATGAGCACGGCACCTTTGTCGGCTTGGATGAA
Source organism: Pseudomonadota bacterium (assembly GCA_039187815.1). Taxonomy (GTDB): domain Bacteria; phylum Pseudomonadota; class Alphaproteobacteria; order Rhodobacterales; family Rhodobacteraceae; genus Thermohalobaculum. The sequence continues at coordinate 28,028 of JBCCZI010000021.1, forward strand.
CAGGGCGGCCTGCTGCTGCGTCAGGAGGACGAGACCCGCCTCATCCCGCTCACCTGGATGCTGGAGAGGCAATGAAACTGGCGCGAACCATCCATTTCGACGAGAGCGACCAAAACGTCTTTGCGTGGCCCGCCGCGACCGGCGAGTTCGCAATCAGCGGCGGGTTCGAGTTCTCGAACTGGAGCGAGGCGGATCTGACGGGCAAGGCCCGGCAGGCCTTTGCCAATGGCTGGCTGGGGCTTGGATCCTTTGGCCGCGCGACCTTTGTCGCCGTGACCCAGATTGAGCCTGCCGAGCAGGAGGCGCTGATCGATACACTCGCCGCGCATTTCGTCAGCGCCTTCGGAGCGCCGGATTTGGACGCCGCGCGCGCGGTGGCGGCCGAAGAGATCGCCTTCATGGCCGATCTCTGCAAAGACCATTTGCCGAACACGCTGTTGGTTGTCTCCCGCACGCTGACCGAGGACGGCGTGCACGAACAGTTTCGCCATATCTCACCGCGGGATGCGGATCTGGACATCGTCGCGGTGCACGGATCTCCCGACTAGCGTTGCGGGAGGGCCGCGCTCATGCCCTCCAGACCGGCTTTCGGCTCTCGCGGAGCGCATCCTCGCGGATCCACCTCGCATCGGCGAGAACGCTGTCCGGCTGGGGCAGCAATTCCTCGCGCAGCATGCGCTGGTGAAGGTGGCGCGCATACCAGCGGGCCAACAGGCTCTGGTCTTCGGGCGCACTGCGTTTTTCGGTCAGGGGTGCGGACAGCGCGCCCCCCAAGGACAGTGTGACAATCTGGGCCACGGGCTTGCCTCTCATGTCTTCGACAGCCAACATAGGTGCTGTAACCTACTAAAAAATTTGGAGTTCTTTTCCCCTCACTGTGTGAATAAGGAACATAAGATGCGCCGCCTCCCTCCCCTTGCAGCCCTGCTCGCCTTTTAGGCGACCGCCCGTTTGGGCTCGGTGAGCGTCGCGGCAGCCGAGCTGGGCCGGACCCATGGGGCGTCAGCAAGCCGATCCGCAACTTCTCCGAGGACCTCGGCGGCACCCTATCCCGGCGGAGAGAGCGTCTGCGCTGCCGGCTCATGCCGCTCCTGGACGATCTCGAGACAATGGCGCAGGGTTGCGGCTCGAGGTCGACGATCGGGGCATCGACCTCACCGCCATCGCGACGCTGGCCTTGCGCTGGCTGACCCCGCGCCTGCCGCGGTTCTATGCGCGCACTCCCGATGTGGAGATATCTCTGCAGATGTCCGGGCCTGGCCCTCTGCGATATTAGGAGATCGACGTCTTGCTCAGCTGTGACCGGCTCCGGGAGATGTCGTCCATCCGGGACGACGCTCGCTCGGCGACACGGCGTATGGCCCGGTCTGTGCGCCGGCCTTTCCGGTTGTCCGAGAGAGCCGACGGGCCAGGGGGAAAGCGCGGGTGGCCTAAGGCGATCATCAGCCCGAGCGCCAGCTCTGCCGTCGGCGCGGTCAACGGATCGGGCACATACGTGAAGGTGACCCTGTCCAGCTCCCTTTGGTTGGGCCATGTTATTGCGTTTTCTCTAAACGGTCTCGGGGATTGGCGGGCGCATACCAAGGGCCTCGTGCGGGCGGATGCGGTTGTGCTGACGGAGCCATATGTCGATGACGGTCTGGGCTTGGCGGGTAGTGGCGAACCACTCCGCGTCGAGCAGTTCCCGGCGAAGCGTCCCTTTGACATTGCGCAGCAATGGGCGCGGAGCGTCGTCGTTGTAACCGGTCTCCCAAGGTGAGCCTGGTGGGATGCGGATTGGCTCGATACCGACCCTTTTCAGCCAGGCCTGCAGCGGCTCGGCGACAAACTCGGGGCCGTTGCTCAGCCGGTCGTGGACCAAGTCTACCGACCAAATGTGGGTGGGGTAATTCGGCCGAAGTCAGATCACCGAGGCGTCGTGGTGGTAGTGCCGTTTGCGTTTCTTGTGCCGCTCCGGGAGCTGTAGACCCTCTTCGCGCCAAAGCCGCTCTACCTTTTTGTGGTTTACGCGCTGCCCGGCAGGCGATTTGGCAAAGCCAAATCTGCCGAGAGGGAGCCAGCCTTCGGTCTTGAGCAACTCACCGATTTTGCGCCTCTCAGCGTTCGCACGCGAACGCCGAGAGGCCGATGGGTAGCCGTGAGCCACCATACGTCTTGGCGAGTCGGATCAGGGCGAGGCGGAGAGCGTCGTCATCCTCCGGATCAGCCCAAACTGCACGGTGGATCGCGAGATGCCCAACACCCGGCAGGTGCGCCGCTCAGACGTGCCGAGCTTCTGGCGCGTCTGAACGACGGCCCGACGGTGCGGCTCGGTCGTCAGGCCTTCGGCTTTAAAGAATCGAGGCTCTCCCTCTCGGCGATTGCAGGAAATCGCCTGCCGGGCAGCGCCTGAGGATCAGCTTATCCAGCGCCAGTTCGGCCACGGACGCTGCGCGCCCATCGCTGCGCGATGTCTTCAGCCTCTTGTTCCTTTTCTCCAGCGCCCGCATCTCGGACAGCTGCGAGCGCCCCATGCCGCCGAACGTCCGGCGCCAATTGTGAGAGGTCGCGTCACGAATACCGGCCTTGCGACAGGCCTCGTTCACATCCGCCCCAGCCGCCAAAGGCACATCGATCTCTCAAAGCCGCTTCAGCGCATCTTCCTTTTTCGGGACGGCCCGGACTGGACGGGCCGCCCCCGGGCCACCCGCTCGGGCGAGCCGGTCGCAGAATGCGCGGCATGGGTGACATAAGCGTGACGGCCAGTGCCGTCTCAGGCCATAAGGGATCCGCATGGATTGCCAAGATCGCCGTGATGGTGGGCTCTTCGGTCTTGGAGGCGCCGACTTGACAGCCGTGACTTCGTCACTCGCAAATCGGTGGCGATCGAAACGGTGTTCTTGTCCTAAACACCCCCAGATGGCCGGCCATGTCCCGACGGCCCGAACAGATGGTCCTTGAACCTGAACATGCGGGCATGCCGCTCAGAACTCAGCCAGATTTCCCTCGCCCCCCCCCCGCATGCTCCCTTGTACACGCGATAGGAGGAACTGAGCGGTCATCGGCATGGCTGCAAGCCCCACGGGGCCCATCAAGTCCGAGCTATGGTAACGATAGCTATGGCTTTTGTCCCCAGCCTGTGATTGCGTTGGCAACGGGTCAGTTTGTTAGAGAACTAGACGGGGCTGCCCACGCCAGGACGGCGTGGCCGTTGACACAAGATGGAGCTTTTGGATCACCTGCCCGCCAAGGATGGCGCAGGTATCGTGGTATCCGCAGCCGTTGCAACTGAAACGAGGGATGGCCATGGTGGCTCTTTCGTCGCTCTCTGGACGCTGTCGCCTTGTGGCCCGCGCGCTAAAGGATAGGTCTGGCCCCCTTGAGGCGGTCACCACCGAGGCGCCCGGTCGATCCGTGTCCGAGCACTGGATCGACATGCCAGCCTATATCGAGATGGGCCGAGGCATCGAGACCAGCCGAGGCGATCCTCTGTCCGCCTTGCGCCTGGGCACGGCCTATAGGCCGCAGCAATCGGGCCTTATCGGGTATTTGTCGCAGAACCAGCCCACGCTGCGCGATGCCTTGCTGAGCGTCTGCCACAATGTCGGGCTGGTGATGCGAGGCGCGCGCTTCACCCTGGCCGAGACCAGGCCAATCGCCAGCCTGACCTATGACATCCAGATGCCTACGGATGCGATCCGGTTCGATGTCGATTTCACCATGTCGGCGATGGTGGCCATGCTGCGTTCGTACCACCCGGATGTGCGCATCGCTCAGGTCAGCCTGCGCGGGCAACCCCGGTTCACGGCCGAAGAGATGCGGGGCTTGCTGCGGGCGCCTTGCATCCTGGGCCAGGAGACCAATGCGGCGTATTTCGAGGCACAGGCGCTCGACCAGCCCTTGGAGCACGCGGACAGCGACTTGCTCCAGACGCTTGAGCGGCTGATGGGCCTGGTCAGCATCGACCGCGGCGAGGATAGCCTGATCGTGCGCGTGCGGGAAGCGATCGCTCAGCATCTGTCCGACGGGACGAACACCATCGAGGCCGTGTGCGACGCACTCTGCATGACGCGCCGGACACTGCAGCGGCACCTGACCTTGCACGGGCACAGCTTCTCGTCGATCCGCGATCAGGTGCGCAAAGAGCGGGCTTTGGCGATGCTGAGGCAGACGACGCTGCCGATCAGCGAGGTCGCCTACCGGGTCGGCTTCTCCGAAGTCAGCGCGTTTTTTCGGGCCTGCCGCAACTGGACCGGCGTCTCGCCCGGTAAGTATCGCGCCGCCGCCCATCGCCAGACCGGCAAGGAGCGCCCGCCGATCGCGATGCATAGGCCCCCGCCACGCGACTGAACGGCTGTCTCAGGCCTTTCTCGGCGTTGACGCGATCCCGATCCCTGCGCGGGCCTTCTGCACCCAGTAGGGCGAAGGCGATCAGGCGAGGAAGCGCTCGAACAAGGCTATGGCCTCCGCGTCAGCGTCATAGCGAAGATGGAGATACGCCAGGTTGAACAGCACAGCGGTACAACCGGGCTCGATGGCAAGGACTGCTTCGACATGCCGGCGCGCACCGTCAACCTCCTGGCGCTCCAGTATCCGTGCCGGATTGTCCTGAGCCTCGGCCAGCGATGTGTCCCGGGCGATAGCCTGGCGACAGCACACCGTCGCCTTTGCAAGATCACCGAGCCGCACCAAAGCATTGGCCCGGTGAGAGGCGCAATCGTGCTCGCAGCGTCAACGCTGATCGAGACGTTGGTGGCGGCATCTGTTTCGGGCTTGACCAGCCGCGCCGCCCCCTGTTTCGCAAACCCGTGATGCCGATCAGCCGATGCAGCGCCTGCAAAGGAACCTCGGCGCGTCAAAGGCCAAGGCGAGCCCGGCTGACACCGCCGCCAGGCCCGGATCGCGCGCTTAGCCGAACCGCCCTTGAAGCCGCGGCGGTTCGAGCGAGGTTATGCCGGGCCGAATTTGCCCCGAGGAAACTTGATGACCGACATTGCCCTCATCGTCACCGCGCTGCTCTTCGGCGGGACCACGTTGTACTCCTTTGGCTTCGCCGCCTTTGTGTTCACCGCCTTGCCGGCCGAGACGGCAGGCCCGCTGATCCGACGAGCCTTTCCGCTATTCTATCTGTTCGTGCTTGCGGTCTCGGCTCTGGCCGCAGGCTTGGCAGCCTTTGGCGATGCGGTGGCCGCGGGCCTCCTGGCGGCCATCGCGGTGACCACGATTTTCGCACGCGAGATTTTGATGCCCGCGATCAACCGCGCGACCGACAGCGGCGATCGGCGCCGTTTCCAGGTGCTGCATACGCTTTCGGTGCTGATCACCCTGGCGCATATCGTCATGGCGGCGGCGGCCCTCCTGCGGATCGCTGCGCTCTGAGGATCGCCCTCATCTCGCAAATGTGTCCACTGCGCAGCCTCAGGTATACTGCCAGTGTGCATCTGCGAGATTAGTGTTCGAATACTCGACCCCGAAGAATGGATCGACTAGCCTGCAGTTTGGCGCCCGGATGAAGGCGCGTGCCAAACTGTAATGGCTAGGGGAGATCATGGAGCAATTTGCCGATCCCAATGGGCTGGTGGTGACCGCATCCTCGGCGGACCACGCCGCGCGCTTTGCCGAGCTGACACGCGCGTATATGGGGTTTCAACGCAACACCGGCGCGATCTTGGGGGGGCTGCTGGACGACGATCCAGACATGCCCATGGCCCGTTGCGCCAAAGGCTATTTCGCCAAGCTGATGGGAAGCGCGAACCACTCGGCGCGCGCCGTCTCGATCTCGGCCAGCCTGGACGAGCATCTGCGCCATGTCCGGGCAACCGAGCGCGAGCGCCAGCATGCCCGCGCGCTGGCGGCATGGACGGCTGGCGAATTGGACCGCGCGACGGAGATCTGGGAAGAGATCCTGCTCGAGCATCCCACCGACGGGTTTGCTCTGCGCCTCTCCCATTTCACACATTTCTACTCGGGCGACGGGCGGAGGATGCGCGATGCATTGGCCCGGATCTTGCCGCTCTGGTCCGAGGATCACCCGGATTACGGCTTCTTGCTCGGCATGTATGCGTTCGGGTTGGAGGAGTCGGGCGAGTACGCCAAGGCTGAGGAGTATGGTCGGCGGGCCGTGGCGATCAATCCCGCGGATGCATGGTCGGTGCATGCGGTTGCCCATGTGCTCGAGATGACCGAGCGCCACGAGGACGGCATCCAGTGGATCAAGGGGCTCGAGACCGATTGGTCCACGGTCAACAATTTCCGCTTCCACCTCCACTGGCACCGCTGTCTCTATCACCTCGAGCGCGGCGAGTTCGCCGAGGTTTTGGCGCTCTATGACGCGGAGATCGTCTCGGACATCCATTCGGATTTCTATCTCGACATCTGCAACGCCTCTTCGCTGCTCTGGCGCCTCGAGATGTTCGGCATCGATGTCGGCGACCGCTGGCATGCGCTGGCGGATGTGGCGCGCTCCCATGTGGCGGACCAGGACCTGATCTTCGTCTCGCTGCATTATCTGATGGCGCTGGTGGCGGCAGGTGACGGCGAGGCGGCCGACGAGATGATCGCCACCATCCGCACCTGGTCGACATTGGGCAACACCCAGGCCGGGATCTGTGCACGCGTCGGCCTGGCACTGGCCGAGGGGCTGCGCGAGGCGCGCCGTGGCCGCCCCGCCCAGGCGGTCGAGAAGATCGGGCGGGTGCGCTACCAACTCGACCAAATCGGCGGCAGCAAGGCCCAGCGCGACGTCTTTCACATGATCCTGCTGGACGCGGTCGTGGCCAGCGAGGACGCCTTGAAGGCCCGCGCGCTGTTCGCGGAACGCATCGGCCAAAAGGCGCAGTCGAGCTGGACCTGGCGCGGCTATGGCGCCGTGCTCGAGACGCTGGGCGACACCGCACAGGCACGGGACGCCGGCGCACGCGCCGATGCCCTGCGCACGGCGACCTAGGGGCCTGGAAGGAACAGACGATGACGATGATACGACATACGGGCGCGGCCTTGGCCATCCAGCCGCGCATTCGCAAGGGCGCATTCTTTGAGGCCTGCTGGCGCCATGGCTGCCGCACCTTCTCGGTCTACAACCGCACCTTTATCTCCAGCACCTTCTCGGATCCGGTCAAGGAGTACTGGAAGGTGGTGAACGAGGTCGCGATCTGGCCCGTGATGGGAGAGCGCCAGGTCGAGATCTCCGGCCGCGATGCAAGCGCGTTCGTGCAATTCCTCACGACCCGCAACATGGCGAAATGCCAAGTGAACCAGTGCAAATACGCACTGATCACCGCGCCCGATGGCGGGATCATCAGCGATCCGATCGTGTTGCGTTTGGACGAGGATCGATACTGGCTCTCGACCTCCGACTGTGATCTCGAGCTCTGGGCCCGCGGGGTTGCAGTCAACAATCCGATGCAGGTGGCGATCCGCGATGCCGAGGTCTCGGTGCTGCAAGTGCAGGGGCCGAAATCCCCGCATCTGATGTCCGCCCTGTTTGGGGAGGACATCCTGGACCTGCGGTATTACTGGCTGCATCGCGCCCAGTTCCGCGGCCGGGAGCTAAAGATCTCGCGCACCGGTTGGAGCGGGGAGTTTGGCTATGAGATCTATCTTGAGCATCCCTCGGACGGCGATGCGCTGTTCGATGCGCTGCTCGAGGCGGGGGCGCCCCATGGCGTGGCCCCGGGCGCGGTCAGCCAGGCGCGGCGCATCGAGTCGGGGATACTCTCTTGGGGCACGGACATGACGCCCCAGGACACGCCGTTCGATCTCGGGCTCGACCGTCTGGTGGAGTTCGATGCGCCGGGGGCCTTCATCGGCCGCGCCGCATTGGCCGAACTGTGGGACGCGCCGCGTGCGCGCGCCTTGGTCGGTCTGGTGGTCGATGGCCCGCCGCTTCCGTCGAACGAGGAGGTCTGGCCTCTCTTCGCATCCGGTCAGCTCACGGGCAAGCTCACAAGCCTCGCCCACTCCCCGCGGCTAAAGCAGAACATCGCCCTTGGCCATGTGGCCGCGGATCATGCGACCGTGGGCACGGCGATCGATGTGGCCACCCCCGAGGGCTCGCGCCAAGCCGTGGTGTCCAAGCTGCCCTTCATCGCGAAGCGCCAGACCGGGCGTGCACGGGAGATGGTGTTCGGCCCACCATCCTGAGGCGGCCTCAGGCTGCAGACCGCCGGCTCGCCGCGCGCACGATGGCCCCGATCTGGACCAGCTGTTCGGCCAGGGGATTGGTCTTGCGCCACACCATACCGACCGTGCGGGCTGGCGCCGGTGCCGGAAACCGCGCGACCGAGACATCAGAGGCCCGCGTCTCGAGCGCCACAGCCATATCCGGGATCAGCGTGACGCCCATCCCAGCGCCGACCATCTGCACTAGGGTCGAGAGGGAGCTGCCCTCCATGACCTGTCGGGGCTGCTTGTCCGAAAGCTTGCAGAACGACAGCGCCTGATCGCGGAAGCAATGCCCCTCCTCGAGCAAGAGCAGCCGCATGGTGCCCAACGATTTGGGATTCGGCACGGGCTTGGCCCGATCCGTGCTCGGGCGCACGAGCACGAACTCCTCGCGAAACAACGCATACTCGCGCAAGGCGGGCTCGGAGATCGGCAGGGCGACGATGGCCAGATCCAGCCGCGAGGCGAGCAGATCAGCGATCAACGAGGTCGTCACGGTCTCGCGCAGTTCGAGCTCGAGCTCGGGAAACTCTACCGAGAGCGCCGTGATCACCCGCGGCAGCAGATAAGGCGCCACAGTGGGAATCATGCCGAGCCGCAGCCGCCCCGCCAGCGGTCCCCGCGAGGCGCGCACCAGATCCTCAAGCTCATCGACCGCCAGCAAGATCCTCCGCGCCCGCCCGAGGAAATCCTCGCCCAGGGCGGTCAGGCGGACCTGCCGCGCCGTGCGCTCGACCAAGGAGGCCGAGAGCATGCCCTCTAACTCCTTGATCTGCAGGGACAAGGCGGGCTGGGAGATCGCACAGGCCTCGGCCGCCCGCCCGAAATGGCGGTGCCGGGCCAGCGCATCGAAATAGCGGAGGTGCTTTAGGGTCAGCCCAATCATTTGCAGAGCTTATCACAGCGGTAAGCAGACTCAATTCGAGTAAATCGCCAACGACTGTTAGAACCATTCCAGACGCGGCCTTGCCCGGCCGTCGATCCAGCGAACGGAGACCCTGATGGACGGAAACACTGTCAACCCAGCCGGCGGATGCCCCGTCATGCACGGTGGCAACACGGCGACCGACAAGCCGGTCACCAAATGGTGGCCCGAAGCGCTCAACCTCGACATCCTGCACCAGCACGGCGCCCGGACCGATCCCATGGATCCGGACTATAGTCATCGCGCGGCGGTGACAGCGCTGGATTTCGAAGGCGTTAAGGCTGATGTCAAGGCGCTGATGACCGACAGCCAGGACTGGTGGCCAGCCGATTGGGGGCACTATGGCGGACTGATGATCCGCCTCGCCTGGCACTCGGCGGGCTCTTACCGCATGGGCGACGGTCGTGGCGGCGCCGGCTGCGGCAATATCCGCTTCGCCCCGCTGAACTCCTGGCCGGATAATGCCAGCCTCGATAAGGCGCGGCGGCTGCTGTGGCCGGTCAAGAAGAAGTACGGCAACGCGCTCTCCTGGGCCGATCTGATCATCCTCGCAGGCAACATGGCCTACGAGTCGATGGGTCTGAAAACCTTCGGTTTCGGCTTTGGTCGTGCCGATATATGGGGGCCCGAGACCGACATCTATTGGGGGGCCGAGAGCGAGTGGCTTGCGCCAAGCGAGCAGCGCTATGGCGATCTCGACGACGCCGCGACGCTCGCGAACCCGCTGGGCGCGGTGCATATGGGCCTGATCTACGTGAACCCCGAGGGTGTGAACGGCAATCCCGATCCGGCGCGCACGGCGCTGCATGTGCGCGAGACCTTTGCCCGCATGGCGATGAACGATGAGGAGACGGCGGCGCTCACCTGTGGCGGCCACACGGTTGGTAAGGCGCATGGCCGCGGGGCAGTCGACAAGATCGGCGTCGAGCCCGAAGCCGCCGGCGTCGAGGCCCAAGGCTTCGGCTGGGCCAATCCGGGCCATGGCGGTCAGGCGACCAACGCCTTCACTTCGGGCATCGAGGGCGCCTGGACCACCAACCCCACCCAGTGGGATATGGGCTATTTCAAGCTGCTCTTCGGCTATGAGTGGGAGCTGAAAAAGTCGCCCGCTGGCGCCTGGCAGTGGGAGCCCATCGACATCAAGGACGAGGACCGGCCGTTCGACCCGACCAACCCGTCGGCCCGCCATAACCCGATCATGACCGATGCGGATATGGCGATGAAGGTGGACCCCACCTACAACGCGATTTGCCAAAAGTTCATGGCCGATCCCGAGTATTTTTCCGACACCTTCGGGCGGGCCTGGTTCAAGCTGACCCACCGCGATATGGGGCCCAAGGTCAACTATCTCGGCCCGGATGTACCGGCCGAGGACCTGATCTGGCAGGATCCGATCCCGGCCGGCCCCGCGGGCTATGACGTCGATGCGCTCAAGGCCAAGATTGCGGCCAGCGGTCTGACGGCGGCCGAGATGATCGCGACCGCTTGGGACAGCGCGCGGACCTTCCGCGGCTCGGACAAACGGGGCGGCGCCAATGGCGCACGCATCCGGCTCGAGCCGCAGAAGACCTGGGAGGGCAACGAGCCCGAACGCCTGGCCAAGGTGCTGGCCGTGCTCGAGCCGCTGGCGGCTGAGAGCGGGGCCTCGGTGGCGGACACCATCATTCTTGCCGGCAATGTCGGGCTCGAGCAGGCCATAGCGGCTGGCGGCTATGACGTGGCGGTGCCGTTTGCTACGGGCCGCGGCGATGCGACCGCCGAGCAGACCGATGCGGCCTCGTTCTCGGTGCTCGAGCCGCTGGCCGACGGCTTTCGCAACTGGCAGCGCGAGGCGTTCTCGGTCAGCCCCGAGGAGATGATGCTCGACCGCGCCCAGCTCTTGGGCCTGACGGCCGGCGAGATGACGGTGCTGCTCGGCGGTCTGCGCGTGCTCGGCGCCAATTTCGGCGGCACCAAGCACGGCGTCTTCACCGATCGCGAGGGCGAACTCTCAAGCGACTTCTTCGTCAATCTGACGGATATGGCCTATAGCTGGCATCCGGTCGAAAACACGGGCACCTACGAGATCCGTGACCGCAAGACCGGCGCGGTCAAGTGGACGGCCACCAGCGCGGATCTGGTGTTCGGCTCGAACTCGATCCTGCGCGCTTATGCGGAGGTCTATGCCCAGGACGACAATGCCGAGAAGTTCGTGCGCGACTTCGTGGCGGCCTGGACCAAGGTGATGATGGCCGATCGCTTCGATCTGGCGGCGTGATGCTTGGCTGCGGCGTCTTCGGGCGCCGCAGCATTCTCCCAGACCCTATCGCCGCCCGGCGGCCAGTGACAAGCCGTCCGCGACCGCGGTAAAGACCTCGGTGAACGCGTGCCGAGCATCCGGGAACAGCCGGTTCATCTCTTCGGTCACCACCGCCATGAGGCTCGAGCCACCCACATAGATCACGCGATCGATGCGGGTCGGATCCAATCCCGCCAGCCGCAGGGTCTCCTCGGCCCCGGTGCGCAGACCGCGCGCCAGCGTCGCAAGGCTGGAGGCGAGCCCCTCTGCCGGTAACGGGGCGGCCAGCCCGGGCTCGATCTCCTCCAGCAGGATCTGCGGATGGCTGGCGCCGTCATTGGCCGCGATCTTCCCGCGCTCGACGGCAAAGGCCAGTTCATGGCCCAACTCCTGGTCCAGGACGGTCACCAGACGGCGCAGCTTCTCGGGCTCTCGCGCCAGGCGGGCCATCTCCTTGGCCATCCGCCGATTGGCCGGGGTGTATAGGAACGGGATCAGCTCCCATGTTGCAAGGTCGTTGAAGATCGCAGCCGGGGTCGGGGTCGTGCCCGGGCCAAACAGCTTGGCGAGCTCCGTGCCTTTGCCGAGCAGCGGCATCACGCGCTTGATGCTGATCGTGCGGTCGAAATCGGTGCCTCCGATGCGCACGCCGTGATTGGCGAGGATCGCCACGCCGTCGCCCTCGGCCCGGAAGACGGAGAAATCCGAGGTGCCGCCCCCGATATCGACGATCAGTCCGATCTCTCCGGTGTGCTCCAATGCGCCGCTGGCGATCGCCGCCGCTTCGGGCTCGGGCAGGAAGGTGACATCGTCAAAACCCGCCGCCAGATAGCAGGCGCGCAGATCCTCCTCGGCCTGCGCCTCTCGCGCATCGCCGGCCCGGTGAAACACCACCGGCCGGCCCGAGACCACGCGGTCAAAGCGCCGCCCCGTTGTGGCCTCGGCGCGGTCTTTGATCACGCGCAGAAACCGCGCGATGATCTCGACGAACGTGACGCGCTCGTTCAAGATCTGGCGCGTCTCATGCATCAGTGTGGTGCCGAGCACCCGTTTCAGCGCGCGCATGAAGCGGCCCTCGGCGCCCTCGAGCAAGGCCTGGTTGGCGGCCTCCCCGATCAGCGTCTCGCGCGTCTCGAAGTTGAAGAAGAAGGTGGTGGGCAAGGTCTGGCGCCCGGTCTCCCAAGTGAGCAATTGGGGGCGCCCGTCGCTCAGCCACCCGGCAGCCGAGTTGGACGTACCGAAGTCGACACCCAATGCGTCGCCACGCCGAGCCATGCCAGGGTCCTTCCAATGCTGGAGCAAGGCCCGGGCCTATAGGCGGATATGCCGCCCCGGTCAAATGGACGCCTTGAACCGCCCGATCTTGAGCCGTGTCCAGATCAATCCCGCCTGCTTGATGACGGCCGGCTGAGCCGGTCTGTGCTGGTCGGCCGGGCCAGTCTTGATCGCCGGTTCGCCATCACGCCACGGACACTCTGCGTTTCAGGAACACGAGCCGCTTCTTGTAAAGGGCGATATTGGGCATGCCGATTTTGACCGTCGCCCGGGCAATCCCGATCGCCCGGATGAACAAGTCCATCCTGCTCTTCTGTTCAGCGAAAGGATGCTCGACATGGGATCGGACCCTCGAGCGTGCCGCATTGGCCCGATGATGTTCTGGCCTGAGCGACTTGCCGGTCGTCCGGCGGAACTGGATCTTCGAGACCAGGCCGGCTTTCGCAAAATGCCGCTCGTTTTTTCGAGACCGATAGACGGTGTCCGCCCAGACGGCCGAGGCCGTGTCGGATCGGTCCACCAGGTCGGGCAGTTCCCGGCCGTCGTGTTGGGACGCGTCGGTGACGGACCACTTTTGGATCAGACCATGGCCCTGATCGACATTGCTGTAGGACTGGTACCCGAAGACCGGAGTGGCGATCGCCTCCATCATGCTCCCATCCGGGCGACGCTTCCGGCGGCCCCGCTTCAGCGTCCAGCGTGCGTCACGGTCCTTTTTCGCAAGCTGGACACCCGCAAGAACTGTTTGATCTGAGCGGCGAAGTTCAGCCGGGCGGGCTGAGCGACGCTGCTGCGGCTTGATCGCGGCGATCTGGGCGCGGTTTGAGTGGTTCTGGACAGACTCATCCCATGGTTTGCCGGCG
>JBCCZI010000022.1:0-41343 GCA_039187815.1 Pseudomonadota bacterium
ACGCGCTTCGGGCCGACCCCGAGCGCCTGCAGCGCTATCTCGGCGTCTGACCGGCGGAGCGCGGCGCGGCCCGAGGCCGATGGGGGTCGCGCGTCCGCCCCCCATCGGCCTCGGGCCGCGCCGCGCTCCGCCGGTCAGACGCCGAGATAGCGCTGCAGGCGCTCGGGGTCGGCCCGAAGCGCGTCTGCGGGCAGGGTCTCAAGGGTGCGGCCGGTCTCGAGAAAGCTCACGCGGTCGGCGATTTCGAGCACCGCGTCGACCCGTTGCTCGACCAGCAGGATGGCAACACCGTCGGCTTTGAGCCGCACCACCACATCGCGCATGAGCTGGATCATCGAGGGCTGCAGGCCCTCGGTCGGCTCGTCGAGCAGCAGCACCTTGGGCTCGAGGCAGAGCGCGCGGGCGGTGGCGAGCATCTGCTGCTCGCCGCCCGAGAGGGTGCCGGCGCGCTGCGAGAGCCGCTCGGCGAGGCGCGGGAAGAGCGCCAGGACCCGCGCGCGCACCTCTGCGCCCGAGCCGCGGACCATCAGCCCCACCTCGAGGTTCTCGGCCACCGTCAGCTCGGAGAACAGCCGGCGCCCCTGGGGGATATAGCCGATGCGCTGGCGTGGCACTTGGTGGGGCGGCAGGCCCGAGATCGGCTGATCGCCGAGGGTGACGCGCCCGGCGGTCAGGGGCAAAAGGCCCATGATGGCCTTCATCGTCGTGGTCTTGCCGGCGCCGTTGCGGCCGAGGAGGCAGGTGATTTCGCCCGGGCGCGCCTCGAGCGAGACGCCGTAGAGCACGCGCATGCGGCCATAGCCGGCATCGATCCCCTCGACCCTCAGCATCAGCCGGTCCCCAGATAGGCGGCCTGGACGGCGGCATCGGCGCGGATCTCGGCGGGTGTGCCCTCGGCGAGGATCTGGCCGAAATTCATCACCGTGATGCGTTCGGCGGTCTCCATGACCACGGTCATGTTGTGCTCGATCAGCAGGATGGTGGTGGGGCCGCCGAGGTCTCGCACCAGCTGGATGAAGGCCGCGACCTCGCCGTCGGTGAGCCCCTGGGTCGGCTCGTCCAGGATCAGAAGGCGGGGCTCTTGGGCCAGGCCCATGGCGATCTCGAGCAGCCGCTGGTGGCCATAGCTGAGATCGCCCGCCGCCGTCTCGGGCGGCTCGGAGAGCCCGACGCGGGTGAGCGCCGAGGCGACGCGCGCCTCGACCGCCGCGCGATCCGAGCCGAGCCGCGCGCGCGCCGCCAGCGCCACGTTCTCGTGCAGCGAGAGATTGGCGAAGACCGAGGTGATCTGGAAGGTATAGGCCATGCCGAGCCCGATGCGGCGATGGGCGGGCAGGCCGGTGACGTCGGCGCCCTCGAAGGCCACGCTGCCGGCGGAGGGCGGGATCCGCCCGCTCACCAGCCCGACAAAGGTGGATTTGCCGGCGCCGTTCGGGCCGATGATGGCGCGGATCTGGCCCTGGGGCAGGTCGAAATCCACGCCCTCGACCGCATGCACGCCGCCAAAGCGTTTGGAGAGCCCGCGGGTCGAGAGGATCATGGCAGCCATCGCCAGACCCGGCGGCGGAGCTCTCCGGCGATCCCGGCCCGCGCGAACAGCACCAAGAGCACCAGCGCCAGCCCGGCGACGATCATATAGGCCGTGGTGATCTCGGAGCTGATATCGATCAGGTAGAACATAAACCCCGTGCCGATCAGCGGGCCGATGGTGGTGCCCGCTCCGCCGAGCAGCACCCAGAGCAGCGGCAGGATCGAGTGCTGCACGCCGGCAAAGCTCGCGCCCGCATAGCCGAACAGCAGCGCATAGGCCGCCCCGGCCGCGCCGGCCATGGTGCCCGACAGGATCACCGCCCAGAGCTTCAGCCGCGTGACGTCATAGCCGAGCATGCGGGCGCGCTCTTCGTTCTCGCGGATCGCGATCAGGGCCCGGCCGAACGGGGTCTGCACCACGCGCGCCGTGATGAAGAGGCAGGCGGCGAACAGAACCAGCGCTGCGCCATAGCGTGTGTCGCCTGCGGTGAGGTCGATGCCCGCCACGCTGCGAAGCGACTGGGGGATGGCAAAGCCCTCGTCCCCGCCCGTCCACGCACCGAAATAGAGCGCCAGCAGAAACCCGGCTTGGGCGAACATGAGCGTGACGATCATGAAGGCGACGCCCACGGTCCGCAGCGCCAGCGCGCCTATCGCTGCCGAGACGACAAAGGCCGCGGTCACCCCAATGGCAAAGGCCGGGAGCGGGGCGAGGCCCAGATGCTCGATCGGCAGGGCAAGGCCGTACATCCCCGCCGCAAAGAACAGCGCATGGCCGAGGCTGAGCAGCCCCGTATAGCCGAACAGGATGTTGTAGCCCATGGCATAGACCGCCAGCACCATGATCCGCGCCAGATTGCCGGAATGGTATTCGGGGAGCACGAAATAGCCTGCGGCAAGGGCCGCGACGATGGCGGCATGGAGCGCCGTGGCACGCCGGTCGCTCATGCAGCCCGGGTCCCGAACAGACCTTGGGGCCGGAAGACCAGCACGCAGGCGACCAGCACGGTGGCGATGATCTTGGCCAGCGTCGGCGAGAAGAACATCGAGATGATCCCGTCCGACAGCCCGATCAGCACCGCGGCCACCACGGTGCCGGCCACCGAGCCGAGCCCGCCGATGATCACCACGATGAAAGAGAGGAGGAGCGGGTCTCCGCCCATCAGATAATGCGCCTGCTGGATCGGCACGATCAGCACGGCGCCCAGCGCCGCCAGCCCCGCGCCGATGCCGAAGACCAGCGCATAGACCCGGTCCACATCGATCCCGAAGGCGCGCGCCATCTCAGGGTCGAGCTGGGCCGCCCGCAGCACCATCCCGAGCCGCGTGCGCGCCATCACCAGCCAGACGCCCAGCAGGACCACCACGGCCGCGCCGATCACGAACAGCTTATAGGCGGTGGTCGAGAGGCCCCAGGGCCAATAGAGCTGCCACTGGCCCGCGACCACCTCGACCCAAGGCAGCGCGAGGCGGGCGTCGAACGGCGCCTCGACGGGCCGCGCCTCGGGCCCGAAGGTCATCAACGTGACCTGCTGGATGATATAGAGCAGCCCGATGGTGGCCACGATCGTGGTCTCGGGGTCATAGTTCAGGCGCTTGAGCACCAGATAGTCCGCCGCCGCGGCCACCGAGCCCGCGACCAGCGGCGCCACCAGCAGGGCGGCGACAAAGCCCACGGCCGGGTGCCCGCCGATGCCGGTCGCCACGACCCAGGCGATCACGGCGCCGATCATGTAGAACTCGCCATGGGCCACATTGACCACGCGCATGACGCCAAAGACCAGGCTGAGACCGACTGCCGTCAGGGCGAGCACCGCCGCGGCCACCGCGCCCTCGAGCGTCGCGAGCATCAGATAGGGGCCGAACTCCATGGGCTCAGGCGCTCTCGCGCAGGGTCTTCAGCCCCAGCAGCAACGCCGCCAGCAACAGACAGCACGCGCCCGCGCGGTCGATCCAGCGCCGGGCCGCGCCGGTCAGCCGCGCTGCGGCCCAACTGGCGCCAGCGCCATAGGCGGTGAGAAATGCGCCATCGATCGCCAGATAGGTCACCGATAGGATCGCGAATTGCGGCCCAAAGGGCAGCGCCGGGTCGATGAATTGCGGGAACAGCGCGGCGAAAAAGACCACCGCCTTAGGGTTGGCGGCCGAGGTGAGAAAGCCCTGGAGCCAGAGCTGTCGGAGCCTCGGTGCGCGCGCGCTCTCGGCGTCAGCGCGGCGTCCGGCGCGGCGCCACATCTGCACCGCCATCCAGGCGAGATAGGCAGCCCCTGCCCATTTCACCACGGTCAGGGCGTCCTGAGAGGCCGCCAGTAAGGCCGCAAGCCCCAGCCCCGCCGCCAGCATCTGGAGCAGATTGGCGCTGAGATCCCCCACAGCGGTCGCGAGCGAGGGCCGGAACCCGTGGGCCATGCTGTTGGACAACATCAAGAGATGGCTCGGCCCCGGCGCGCTCATCAGCGCGAGCACCGTTGCGACATAGAGGGTCCAGCTCTCCCAGGGCATCACCGCTCCTGCAGCGCAAGGCGCAGGCCGAGGGCGCAATAGATCCCGCCGACCACCTTGCCCTGCCAGCGCATCACCGCGGGATGGCGCCGCAGCCAGTGGCCGAGGCCTCCGGCCGCAAAGGCCGTGATTGCGGTGCTGAGGAAGCCCGCCAGCACGAAGAGCACGCCAAAGACCGTGAGCTGCAGCCAGACCAGCCCGTTCGCCGGCTCGACGAATTGCGGCAGGAAGGCCAGGAAGAACAACGCCGATTTGGGGTTGAGCACCTCGATCAGCACGCCTTGGCGAAAGGCGGAGGCCGCGGTCAGGCGCCCGCCATGCTGGGGCGGTGCCAAATCGGCCCGCTCCCAAATCGCGCGCAGGCCCAGATAGACGAGATAAGCCGCCCCCGCATATTTGATCAGCGTGAACAGCGTCGCCGAGGCGAGGATGACCGCCGAGATACCCAGCACCGCCAGCGCCGTGTGCACCAGGTCTCCGACCGCGATCCCGAGCCCCGTCGCCAGCCCCACCCGCGTGCCCCCGGTCGAGGCGCGCGCAAGCGTCATCAGCACCGCCGGCCCCGGCAGGAAGACAAAGCCGAGCAGCACCGCGAGATAGGTGACGAGCGTCTCGGGATCGATCACGGCTCAGAAGCTCATCTTGGTGTAGTCGACCTCGTCCGGATAGAGCGTGTCCTCGATCGACGTCGCGTGCACCAGATCGAGCCGCCCGCCTTTGACCTGGCTGATATACTGGTGGCCAAAGGTCTGGTGCGTCTTGCCATTGAAGACCTTGGCGCCTTGGGGATGGGCGTCCGAGAGCGGCATATCGGTCATCGCCTCGACCGCCTCGATCAGCTTTTGGCGATCGGCGGGGCCGGCATAGCCTGCGGCCTCCATGCCCGCCTTGATGATGTGCAGCGTCTCCCAGCAGCCGAACATATGGGCAAAGGTCGAGACGTCCTTTCCGTCCGCCATCGAAGCGCCGTTCGCATCCACGCCCACCGCCTCGCGATAGAGCTTGTCGTGGCTCGTCTGGTCGGCCTGGGCATAGCGGGGCATGCCCTCCCAAAAATAGCTGCCCTCGAGGAATTCGAGGCCCGGAGAGGCGATGTCCACTGCCTCGAGGCTGTCGATAAAGCCGAAGATCGCGGGCGCCGAGGGGCCGAAGAACTCGCCCATCTCTTTGACAAAGGTCAACACGCCGGGGCCGACCATCACGTGATAGATCACCTCGGTCTGGCGCGGGATCTTGGGGAAGTATTTGGTGAACGAGGTCTCGGTCGGCGGGATCGCGATGTGTTCGATCACCTCGCCGCCCTGGGCCGCCATCGCCGCGGTGAAGAAGTCGCGGTGATCGTGGCCGAAGGCGAAGTCGGGGAAGATCATCGTGACCTTTTTGCCGAGGTTCGCCGACACATAGGGCGCCATCGCCTGCACCTGGCTCTTCACATCGGTGATGCCGGGCTGGAGCGTGTAGCGGTTGAGCTTGCCGCTCGCGACGTGGTGGCCCTCGGAGACCACGAAATAGGGCAGCTTCAGCTCACCCGCGCGCGGGCTCGAGCCGATCACCACATGGGAGAACAGCGTGCCAAAGGCCAGATCGCATTCATGCCGGGTCGCGAATTTCTCGACCACCTCGGCGCCGCGGCGGGGATCGGTGCCGTCATCCTCGGCGATGATCTCGACGGGCCGGCCGTTGATCCCGCCCATATCGTTCAGGCGCTTGGCGGCGGCCTCGGTCACCCGGCCATACCAGCGCCCATAGGCGGCGCCGATGCCGGTGCGGTGCTGCTGGAAGCCGATCTTGATCGGCGCGCTCGACTGCGCCTGCACATAGGGCACAAAGCCCGGCATCGCGGCGGCGGCGGCTCCGGCCCCCAGCACTTTCAACGCTGTCCGGCGGTTGGGGGCGGTGGGCTTGAGATCCTTCGACATCGTCCGGTCTCCCTGCTGTCCCGATGCGCTGAGGCAGCATCGGCCGGGCGCATCTCGTATGTGTACAAACGAAGTGTTGGCCGCGGGTGCCGAGGCGTCAAGCCCCTTTCGGCGCCGCCAACAGCCAGAGCCCGAGGAAGGTGTAGGCGATCATGAAGGCCGCCAGCGGGATCTGGCTGATCGCCGCGCGGCGGGGCTCGGCGATCAGGCGCAGTGCGGCCGCATGGGCCAGCAGGATCGAGAGCACATGGCCGAGCACGACCGCTCCGGCCTGCACCTGGAAGATCGTCTCGACGCTGTCCGGCGTGTTCAGGAACCCGGTCGTGACGGTGACGGGCCCGAGCCCCAGCGGGTCCCATCCGGTGCCGAGCGGGTCCGCCAGGGCCGCCTGCACATACTGCCCGTTCACCAGCGCCGTCGTGAGATAATGCGCGATGTGATAGCCAAAGGCGATGGGCAGGACCGTGGGCGCCAGCCGCGCAAAGGCGGTGGCGAGAGTCACTTCGGCCCGCGCCAGCCGGAGCCCTGCCCAGACCGCCGCCGCGAACACCGCCCACAACAGCACGGTGGTGCTGAGCAGGCCCGCCACCGTCTGGCCTATGATGGCGCTGCGTCCCGGGAATTCGAGCGGGTTCACCCCGATCAGCGCCAGCCACCAGAAGGTCTCGTTGAGCCCGTCGAAGCTGCCGATGGAGAGCGTGGTCAGCGCCAGCAGCCCCGCCGTTGTGCTGGCCGCGGGGGCTTCGAGCAGCCGCCAGCCGGGCAGCGCAACCCGCACGCCCGGGCCCCCCCAGGGGGCGAGCCCGGCAAAGAGGCGGAGCAGGGCCGAGAGCCCCTCGCCCCGTGCCAGCCAAACCTCGGTGCCAAAGACCACACAGCCCGCCAGGCTCGCGCCCCACCAGAGCGCGACGGCGATGGCCAGCACCGCCGGGTCGTCCGGCGCCGGATGGGCAAAGGCAAAGGCCGCCACGATCAGCAGACCGGCGATGGCGGGCGCATGGCCCAGCCGCTCGGGCAGGCGCAACAGCGGCGCGCCTTGGCCAGCGATCAGCGCCGCCGCCCCGCGCCACGGGTTGAGCCAGTGCCAGAGATCGCCGACCCCGCCCTGCAGCGTGACAAAGCCGATCCAAAAGACCGTCCAGACCGCCAGCGGCAAGGGGTTGCCCAGGGGATCGCGGCTGCCGCTCAGCCCCGCCGCGATCAGGGCCAAGGTCAGCGCTGCGGTGGCCAGGCTGGGCCAGGGTCCCGGTTGCTGGCCCGGCCCGCTAGGCCCGCGCGCGAGGGTCAGCGGCCGAAACGGCGCCTCAGCCCAGCGCGGCGGCACGAGCGCCAGCGCCAGCACCGTCAGCGCCACGGTCCAGGCCCCCGCTGCCATGTAGATCTCGGTCGGCAGCAGCAGCACCAGCCCCATCTCGGAGACATGGGGCCAGACCGGCCAAGCGACGGCTCCCAGAGCCGCGGCAAGCACGGCCAGAGGTTTGACGGAACGCGGGTGGCGAGACATGCTGATCTCCATAAGGGGTCTCGGAAGGAGCGTGCAATGCGCGGGCTCAAGGTTGCTCTCCTGCTGGGCGTGCTGGCGGTGATTGGCGCCGGCGGAGTGTGGTGGCTGATGCCGCGGGCCGCCTCGGTGCTGGTCGAGGAGGCGCGCGCGGCCGCCGTAATGCCCTCGGCCGAGGCGCCCTTGGCCGTGACCCTGGCCATCCGCAACCGGGGCGGCCCCGACCGGCTGCTGTCGCTCAGCTCTCCGGAGGCGGCGCGGGTTGTGCTGGCGGCCGCCGAGGATCCCGCCGGTCTCGCCATCCCGGCCGGGGCCACGCCCTCGCTGGCGCTCGACGGGGCGCATGGGATGCTGATGGGCCTCGAGGGCGCGCGCACCGATGGGCGCCTGATCCCCCTGGTGCTGACGTTTGCCAAGGCCGGCCCCGTCTCGGTCAAGGCCAGGCTCGCTGCGCCGGCGACCGGCAGCGGCGACGCCACGGGCCACATGGCCGGGCACGGCATGCACGGGGCCGAGATGTTGGAGCTCGCGCCGGCCGAGGCGCCGCAGGTCGCCCTCGCCGCCACGCGCGACGGCGAGGGATGGCGCATCCTGGCGGACGTCTCCCGCTTCCGTTTTGCGCCCGAGGCGATGGATGGCGCCCACGCCCCTGGCGAGGGCCACGGCCATCTCTATGTGGGCGGGCTGAAGATCGGGCGGATGACGGGACCCGAGTTGCGCCTCGGCCGCCTGCCGCCCGGTCGCCACCGGGTGCGCCTCACGCTCAACACCAATGATCACCGCGCCTATGCCACCGGCGGCACGGCGGTGACGGCCGAGATCGCGATCGAACAGCCCTGAGCCGCCCGTTCCCTTTGACAGCGCGGGGCGGATTTGTTTGTGTACAAGCAAAGAAACCAGCGGGGCGCCTATGGCCGGTTCGGGAGCGGGGCAGATCGTCGGCGTCGATGTGGGCGGGACCTTCACCGATCTCGTGCAGATGGACCCGGGCACGGGCGCGATCCGGCTGGCCAAGGTGGCGAGCACGCCGGCCAACCAGGCCGATGGGGTGATGGCGGCGCTGGCGGCCTCTGAGACCGATCTGGCCGCGATGGATCTGGTGATCCACGGCACCACGACCACGACCAATGCGGTGCTCGAGCGGCGCTTTGCCCGCACCGGGCTGATCACCACCCAGGGGTTCCGTGATGTGCTCGAGCTCGGCCGGCGGACGCGGCCGCAGCCCTATGGCATGACCGGCCGGTTCGAGCCGGTGATCCCGCGGGATCTGCGCCTCGAGGTGCCCGAGCGGATGGATGCCGAAGGCCGCGTCGTGACGCCGCTCGACGAGGATGCCCTGGCGGCTGCCGGGCGCCGGCTGCTGGCCGAGGGCTGCGAGGCGGTGGTCGTCCATTTCCTCCACGCCTATGCCAATCCGGTCCATGAGCGGTGCGCCGGAGAGATCCTGGCGGGCCTGTGGCCGAACGGCTACGTGACGCTGGGCCATGCGCTGCTGGCGGAGAGCCGCGAGTTCGAGCGCGGCGTCACGGCGGCGGTCAACGCGGGCGTCCAGCCGGTTCTGGCGCGCTATCTCGACCGGCTGAGCGCGCGTCTGGCCCAAGGCGGCTATGGCGGCGAGGTTCTGGTCGTCAACGGCAATGGCGGCACGGTCTCGTCGCGGCTGGTGGCGCGGGAGGCCGCCAAGACGGTGATGTCCGGCCCCGCCTCGGGCGTGATCGCGGCGGCGCGGACCGGGCGGGCCGCCGGCGTGCCGGATCTGATCACCTATGATATGGGCGGAACCTCGACCGATGTGGCGCTGATCCGCGGCGCCGAGCCCGCCGTCAGCGCCGAGATCGAGGTGGACTACGCGCTGCCGATCCACGTGCCCATGGTCGATGTGCGCACGGTCGGCGCGGGTGGCGGCTCGATCGCCCGGGTGACCGAGGCCGGGCTGCTCGAGGTCGGGCCGGCCAGTGCTGGTGCCGTGCCGGGGCCCATCTGCTATGGCCGCGGCGGGACCGAGCCGACCATATCCGACGCCAATATGCTGCTCGGCCGGCTCGATCCCGGGCGGTTGGCGGCGGTCCAAGGCGGCGTCGCGCTCGCCGATGTGGCGGCGGCGTTTGAGGCGCGCCTCGGCCGCCCGCTCGGCCTCGACGCGGTCGGAGCCGCGGCGGCGGTGGTGCGCATGGCCAACACCCGCATGGCCGGGGCGATCCGCATGGTCTCGGTCTCGCTCGGCGCCGATCCGCGGGATTTCGCGCTCTTTGCCTTTGGCGGGGCGGGGCCGCTCCACGCCACCGCGCTGGCGCGCGAGCTCGGCGTGCCGCGGGTGCTGGTGCCGGCGCGCCCCGGCATCACC
Organism: Pseudomonadota bacterium; assembly: GCA_039187815.1. Taxonomy (GTDB): domain Bacteria; phylum Pseudomonadota; class Alphaproteobacteria; order Rhodobacterales; family Rhodobacteraceae; genus Thermohalobaculum. The sequence continues at coordinate 9,797 of JBCCZI010000022.1, forward strand.
AATGCGCTCGGCTGTGCCCTGGCGGATCTGCGCCACGACTTCGTCAACACGGTGAACCGACCGCTGGACACGATCGACGAGACGGCGCTGCACGCCCGCTTTGCCGCCCAGCGGGCCGAGGGCGAGGCCCTGCTCGATGCCGAGCGTGTGGCGATCGGGACGCGGCGCTATCTCCACTCGATCGACATGCAGTTCGTCGGCCAATCCCATGTGGTGCGGGTGCCGCTGGACAATGCCCGCCCCAGCCGCCAAACCCTCGCCAGCCGCTTTGCCGAGGTCTATTTCGAGCGCTTCCGCATCGCGCTCGAGGGCGTGCCGGTCAATCTCGTCAACATCAACAGCTCGGTGATCGGCGAGCGGGCGGCCCCCGATCTCGGCAGCCTGATCGACCCGATTGGCCGCGCCGCGCGCGTCGCCGAGGCGCAGATCGGCCAGCGCCCGGTCCATTTCGGCGCCTGGGTCGACACGCCGGTCTATGCGCGCGAGCGCCTGCCGCTGGATGCGGCCTTTGACGGCCCGGCGGTGATCGAGCAGATGGACACGACCATCTTGGTCGAGCCCGGCGACCGGGTCCGCGGGGACCCCATGGGCAATCTTTTGCTCGAGATCGTGCGGGAGGCGGGGGCATGAGCGGCGAGGCGCTCGATCCGATCACCCTCAGCGTGATCCAGGCCGGCCTGCAGCAGGTCTGTGACGAGATGGACCTGGCCTTCTCCCGCGCCGCCTTCAGCCCGGTCATCGCCGAGGCCAATGACCGCTCGGACGGGATCTATGCCGCCACCGATGGGGCGCTGATCGCCCAAGGGGCGGGCGGGTTGCCGGTCTTTGTCGGCACCATGCAGGAGAGCACGCGCATCCTGATCGCGCGCATCGCGGCGGGCGAGACGGCCGCGCCCGAGCCCGGCGACATCTACATTGTCAACGATCCCTATCTCGGCGGCACCCATCTGATGGATGTGCGCTTTGCCATGCCGGTCTGGCGCGCGGGGCGGATCTTTTGCTGGATGTCGAACACGGGGCATTGGCCGGATATCGGCGGCTCGGTGCCGGGCGGGTTCTCGGCCTCGGCCACGGCGGTCGAGCAGGAGGGGCTGCGCCTGCCGCCGGTCAAGCTCTTCAAGCGCGGCGAGATGGACCGCGAGATCTATGCCATCATCTGCTCGAACATCCGGGTGCCCGAGCAGCGCATCGGCGATGTGAAGGCCCAGGCGGCGGCGCTGATGGTGGGCGAGGTGCGGCTCTCGGCGCTGCTCGACCGGTATGGCGACGCGGTGGTCGCAGCGGCGATCGAGGAGCTGCGCCTGCGAGCCGCGCGTCAGATGCGCGCCGCGATCGCCGCGGTGCCGGAGGGGGTCTACCGCGCCTCGGCCCATATCGACAGCGACGGGGTGGTGAACGAGCCGCTCGAGATCCGGCTTGCGGTCACGCGCGCGGGCGCGCTGGGGGCCGAGCGGCTGGTGTTCGACTTTGCCGGCTCGAGCGCGCCTTGTGCGGGGCCGATGAACTCGGTTTTGGCGACGACGCTGTCCTCGGTCTATCTGGCTGTGCGCCATATTTTCCCGGATGTGCCGATCAGCGCGGGCGCCTTCGAGCCGCTCGAGGTCCTGCGGCCCGAGGGCACGTTTTTGGATGCGCGCTATCCGCGGCCGGTCTCGGGCTGTGCCGCCGAGGTCAGCCAGCGCATCGCCGAGGCGGTGTTTCTGGCGCTGGCCGAGGCGCTGCCCGAGCGGGTGACGGCGGCCCCGGCGGGCACGTCGGGCAATTTCGCGCTGGGCGGGCAGGATCCCGAGCGGGGGCGCGGCTTTGTGATGTATCAGCTCTCGGGCGGAGGTTATGGCGGTTGGGCCAGAGGGGACGGCTTGTCGAATGGCTGCTCGACGATTGGCATCTCAAAAGCGCCACCGATCGAGATCATGGAGCAGAACTTTCCCGTGCTCTATCGGCGCTATGCCCTGGCCGAAGGCTCGGGCGGAGCGGGGCGGCACCGCGGCGGCTTTGGCCTCGACTATGAGCTGGAGCTGCGGCGCGGGAAGGCGCGGGCGAGCTTTGTGATGGATCATGGGCGGTTCGGCCCGCCGGGGGTGCTGGGCGGCGGAGACGGTGCGCCCAACCGGGTGGAGGTGATCCGCGGCGGCGCAGTGCATGTGCCCGAGCATCTCTCGAAAGAGCAGGATCTGCCCTTGGCGCCCGGCGATCGGGTGCGGGTACGCACGCCGGGGGGCGGCGGCTATGGCCCGGCGGCGGCGCGCGATCCGGCGGCGGTGCTCGAGGATGTGCGGCTGGGGCGGTATTCGGTGGCTGAGGCGGAGGCGCTGTTCGGGGTGGTTTTGGGCGGGTCGCCATTGGGCGTTGACGCAGCGGCGACGGCGCGCAGACGAGGAGGCTGAGCCTCCGCGCTGCGGTGCTGCGGCCCCCGCCGAGCGGGCCCCGAGGCCCCACCCGCCCGGGCCGGTGTTGCGCCGGGCGGGGCGCTCTCGCCCCCCATCGGCCTCGGGGCCCGCTCGGCGCGCGTGGTCAGGCGATCTCGAAGATGCCTTCGACCTCGACCATGACGCCGAGGGGTAGGGCGGCGACTCCGACGGCCGAGCGAGCGTGTCGGCCCGCGTCGCCGAACACCTCGACCATCAGATCCGAGCAGCCGTTGACCACCACTGGCTGCTGGGTGAAATCGCCGGCGGAGTTCACAAATCCGGTCAGCTTCACCACCCGTGAGACTCGGTCGAGATCGCCTGTGGCTGCGTTGAGCTGGGCGATCAGGTTCAGCCCGCACTGCCGGGCCGCCGCCACGGCGCGCGCGAGCTCGGAGCCCTCGGCGGGTGCGCCGCTCTGGTGATCGGCGGCCGAGAGCTGCCCGGTGATCGGGCCGTCCGCCCCGAGCGAGACCTGCCCCGATACATAGAGCAGCCCGCCCGCTGCCACGAAGGGCACGTAGTTGGCCACCGGTGCTTTGGGCTCGGCCAGCGTGATCCCCAGCTCCGCCAGCCGTGCCTCGATCTGTCCTGTCATCGCCGTCTCCTGTTTTGCTGTGCCCTCATGCGGCCCGTGCGGCCATGCGCGCCTGGATCGCCGCAAGCGGTGCGGCGCCGAGCACCGCCTCCGCCACGTCCTGTCCGCTGAGCGCGCCGAACTTGAACCCGTGTCCCGAGCAGGCCGACACCGCCCAGAGCCGCTCGTCGCGCGCGAGCACAAACCGGCTCTCGGGCGCGCCGACCCAGTAGTTCGCCTGGTGAAAGCGGATCTCGGCCTGGCCCACGCCGCGCAGGCGACCGCGATAGGCCGCCAGCATGGCGGTCACTTCGACTGCCGTCATCTCGCGATCGTTGTCCTCGGGATCCACCCGGCGGAGCCGCCCGCAGCCGAGCTTGGCCGGCAGGCCGTCGATGGGCGGCATGCCCCAGAGGTCTTCATTGCCGCCGAGATCGCTCCAACAGGGCGCATCGGCCCATAGCGAAGCCACCTCCGTCGGCAAGGCCGCATAGACGATCAGGGTGCGGGTGAGCTCGAGCGTTGGCATCATCTCGGGCAACAACCGGCCCATCTGGGTGCCGGCGGCGACGATCACCGCATCGGCCTCGAGCCTGCGGCCGTCGGCGAGGGTAACCGCGCCGCGGGGGCTGACCCGCACAACCGGCGAAAGCTCCAGCACCGTCGCGCCCTCCCGGCGCAACCAATCGGCCAGATCGATGAGGATCCGGTTGGCCATCAAAGCGCCGCCCTCGGCCAGGGTCGCCGAGGCGATGTTCGAGGGCTCGAGAAACGGGAACCGCCGGGCGATCTCGTCTGCTTCGTCGATCGCCTCGAAAGGCACGCCCTCGGCCGCCATAATTCGCCGCGCAAGATCGCCATCATCCCCGGGCTCGCGCGACAGGCTCAGCATGCCGCGGTCCGCGTAGTACCGCGCCTCGGGGCCGCCAAGATCCGCCCACATCGCGCGCCATGCGGCAAAGGCCTCGGCAATGCGCCGGCAATAGAGCGGATGGTCCGGATACGCCGCCCGGATCAGCCGGTGATGATCCGCCGAGGCCGCATGGGGGTTCGGAATCGGCCCCCGCTCAACCACCGTCACCTCGGCCCGGCCGCGCCTCAACGCCCAGGCCGAGGCCAGCCCGACGATCCCGCCGCCAACCACGATCACCCGCATGCAGTGCTCCGTCGAACAGGCGCTGCCCCGGCCGTCCTGGCGCCCGCGGCGTTGCCGCGCGGGCTGCCGGGGGCTCGATGCCCCCGGCGGGCCGACCCTGTCACGACAGGCTCGCGCAAAACCGCTGGATCCGCTGGCAGGCCTCTTCCAGTACCGTGTCCGAGGTCGCATAGCTCACCCGGAAATTGGGGCTGGTGCCAAAGGCCGCGCCGAACACCGCCGCGACCCCCTCGGTGCCCAGCAGCTCGGTGCAAAACATCTCATCGTTCTCGATCACCGTGCCGCCGGGCGTCGCCTTGCCGATGCAGCCCGCCACCGAGGGATAGACATAGAACGCCCCCTCGGGCACCGGGCATGCGATCCCGGTCGCCTGGTTCAGCATGCTGACGACCAGATCGCGCCGGCGTTGAAAGGCCGCCGCCCGTTCGGCAAGGAAACCCTGCGGGCCCGTCAGGGCCTCGACCGCCGCCCATTGGCTGATCGAACAGGGGTTCGAGGTCGACTGGCTCTGCACCTTGCGCATGGCGCCGATCAGCTCGGCCGGCCCGCCCGCATAGCCGATCCGCCAGCCGGTCATGGCATAGGCCTTCGAGACGCCGTTGACCGTCAGCAGCCGGTCATAAAGCCCGGGCTCGACCTCTCCGATCGTCGCGAAGGTGAAGCCTTCATAGGCGATGTGCTCATACATATCGTCCGTCAGGATCCAGACCTGGGGATGGCGCATCAGCACATCCGTCAGCCCCTTCAGCTCGCCCGCGGAATAGCCCGCACCCGACGGGTTCGAGGGCGAGTTGAAGATCAGCCATTTCGTCTTGGGCGTGATCGCCGCCTCGAGCATCTCCGGCGTCATTTTGAACGCTGTCTCGATGACCGTCTCGATCACCTTGGGCGTGCCCCCGCCCAACAGCACCATATCCGGATAGCTCACCCAATAGGGCGCAGGGATCAGCACCTCGTCGCCCGGGTTCAGCGTGGCGATCAGCGCGTTGTAGAGCACCTGCTTGCCGCCCGTGCCGACCGAGATCTGGGCGCGCTCATAGTTCAGCCCGTTCTCGCGTTTGAACTTCTCGCAGATCGCGTCCTTCAGCTCGACGATGCCGTCGGGGGCCGTGTATTTCGTCTTGCCGTCGCGGATCGCCTTGATCGCCGCCTCTTTGATGTTGTCGGGCGTGTCGAAATCGGGCTCACCGGCGCCGAGGCCGATGACATCCTCGCCGGCGGCCTTCATCTCGGCGGCCTTCGAGGAGACGGCGATGGTCGGGGACGGCTTCACGCGGGCGAGGCTGTCGGACAGGAGCGGCATGGAATCCTCCGAGGTTTGGGCGCTTTCGGGTCTACGCCCCCGTCCGACGCCTCGCAAGCCGGATTATCGCGAGCTCTGGGCGGCCGCCCATGGAGGCAAATCGTCCGGTGGATTGGGGCCTCTCGACCATCGGCCATGGGGGCGGCATACTCCGAGGCGGCGCGTGCCGATGGGGCGCGTGCAGGATCCGAGAGGCCGCATGAGCCAGAACCCGGTGGCCGAGCGCATGGCGCGGCTGGAGATCGCCTTGCCGGAGCCGAGCGCTCCGGGGGCCAATTACGTGCCCTGGGTGCAGGAGGGCAGTCTGCTCTTTGTCACCGGCCAGCTTTGCCAGTGGAATGGCGAGCGGCTCTATGCGGGGCAGGTGGGCGCGGCCTATGACCTCGAGACGGCGCAAAAGGCGGCGCGCATCGCCGCGCTGAACGTGCTGGCCCATGTGGAGGCGGCGGTCGGGCTCGACGCCGTGCGCCGGGTGGTCAAGCTCGGCATCTATGTGAACTCGGCGCCCGGGTTCCATGGGCAGAGCCAGGTGGCCAACGGCGCCTCGGACCTGATGATGGAGGTGTTTGGCGAGGCCGGGCGGCACACGCGTCTGGCTGTCGGGGTCGCGGCCTTGCCCTATGATCTCGCGGTCGAGGTCGAGGGGGTCTTCGCCCTTGCCTGACCCTGCGGCGGCAAGGGCGTCTCGGTCGGAGGCTCAGGCCTTTGCCGGCTTGGCTTTGATCACCTTGTCGATCTCCTTGTCGATGACGTCTAGCATGCCGCCGAGCGTGTCGAAATAGCGCGTCGCGCCGCCCTCCCCGGCGGCTTTGCCGTCGCTGCAGATCTGGGCGTATTGCCGCACGATAGGAGGGATCTTTTTCGCCTGTTTCAGCTGATCGTCGCGCTTCTTGGCCTTCTCCAGTTTCTCGAGCGTCGGCGCGAGGCCGGACTTGAACGCGGCCAGCGTCTGGGCCAGCGCACGGGCGTCGGGGTCGTCCTTGCCATACTCCGCCACATACTTCTTCAGCGACGCAACGACGGCGGCCTTGGAGGCGCGCCATCCCTTGGAGAGCGGCTTTCCTCTGAAGGTCGGGGCGGGGGCGAGATCGGGGGCAGGTTTCGACGGCATTGGTAAAACTCCTTCAAGCGAACAAAATGACAAATTGTACATAGGGATAGGATGGCCAGCATCAACCCGCCCTGCCCCTGCCGCTCGGGTGGCATTCCGGCGGCACCTCGCCTATGGTCCGCCGCAACGGGGCCACCAGAACGGAGGAGACCGCGATGGATGACTTCACCGACGGCGCAGCGACCATGGGCGACCGCTTGCAGCGGGCCCGCGAGCAACAGGGGCTGAGCGTCTCGCAGCTCGCCCGAAGGCTCGGATTGCGCTCCCAGACCGTGAAGAACTGGGAAGACGACCGCTCGGAGCCGCGGGCGAACAAGCTGCAGATGCTGGCGGGTGTGCTCAACGTCTCGATCGTCTGGCTGATGACGGGCGAGGGCGCAGGCTCGCCGCCGGCCGAAGACGAAGATGTGCCGAGCGCCGATGCCCAGGCCGTGCTGTCCGAGCTGCGCGAGCTCCGCGCCGAGCAGGTCCGCCTCACCGAGCGCATGGGCGTGCTCGAGAAACGCCTGCGCCGGGTGCTGGTCGAGGCCTGAGCCCCGGTGACGCTCCGCTACGGCATCGACCTCGGCGGAACCAAGATCGAGCTGCTGGCGCTGGGCCCAGGGGGCGCGGCGCTCCACCGCCGGCGTGTGGCCACCCCGTCCGATTATGGCGCATTGCTCGACGCGGTGGCCCGACTGGTCGAGGGCGCCGACATGGCCTGCCAGATTGCCCCGTCCGTGCGGGTGCCGGTCGGGGTCGCCGCCCCGGGCTCGATCGGGCCGACCAGCGGGCGGATGCGCAACTCCAACGCCGAGGCGCTGGCCGGCCAACCCTTTGACCGGGACCTGGCCGAGCGGCTCGACCGGCCCGTGCGCCTTGCCAATGATGCCGACTGTTTCGCCCTGGCCGAGGCCCAGGCCGGCGCCGCCCGGGGCAAGACCACCGTCTTTGGCGTGATCCTCGGCACCGGGGTCGGCGGCGGGCTGGTGCATGGCGGGCGGCTGCTCTCGGGCCCCAACCGCATCACCGGGGAGTGGGGGCACAACCCGATGCCTGGAGAGCCTCCGGAGGCCGTGCCGCCCTGCTATTGCGGGCGTCGGGGGTGCATAGAGCTCTGGCTTTCGGGCCCGGGACTGGCGCGCGACCACGCTCGCGTGATGGGCATGACGGGCGTGAAGGGCTCCGCTGTCGACATCGCCGCCCGGGCGGCCCGCGACCCGGCCGCCGCCGCGAGCCTGGCGCGCCACCGCGACCGCACGGGCCGCGCCCTGGCCGGGGTGGTCAACCTGCTCGACCCGGATGCCATCGTGCTGGGCGGCGGGCTCTCGAACATCCCTGGGCTTGTTGAGGGGCTGCCCGACGCGATCCGCGCCCATGTCTTCTCGGACAGCTTTGCGACGCCCGTCCTGCGCCATGCGCTCGGCGACAGCGCGGGCGCAATCGGCGCCGCCTGGCTCTGGCCCGAGGGCTGAGGGCGCGCTAGGTTCCGGGCCAAAGGAGACCCCCCATGGCCGACATGCCCGCCGACGATCCGACCCCAGAGGCGCCGGAGATCCGCCTCAAACGCCTTGGCCTGCGCTCTTGGCGCCGCGGCACGCGCGAGATGGACCTGATCTTTGGCCGCTGGTTCGATGCCGAAGGGGCCGCTCTCTCGCCCGCCGAGCTCGATGCCTATGAGGCGCTGCTCGAAGAGAACGACTGGGATCTCTACTACTGGGTCTCGGGCGCGCAACCCTGCCCGGCCCCCAAAGCGCCCCTGATCGCGCGCATTGCCGCGTTTCACGGCACCGCTTGAGAGGCGCTTCCCCGTTCTGGTTCTGACAGACCTTTGCCCTCAGCGAATGTGCAAGCAGAGGACACTGTCGCTGCCCGCCCACGCGACCACCCGGCTTGCCGATGGATCTGAGCGCTATGGCACTGTCAGCCGCGCGGACGACTGGGGGATGGCGATGCTCTGTCGTTGGCAGCGGATCTCAGTGTCCTCCGCCAGGCTGCCGAGGACACTGAGATCGAAGGCTCTTTCTGGTCGGGGCGCAAATCCGCGCAACCGGCCCCACCAGGGGTCAGGGCTGCTGGGGCTGGCGGCCCATGCGGGCAACGGAGCGATCTGTCTCTTGATGATCGCTGTGCGGTTTGTTGCGCTGCTGCGGGCTTATGGCAGCGGCCGCGGTTTTTCGGTGCTTGGGGTCTAGGTCTTTGAGAAAGCGGGCGAAGAGATCCCCTGGCTGGTTGATCTTGGCGGGCCTTTGCTTGGCGAACTCGGCTGGCTGGTCTTTGCGCTGATCGCTGGGCATGTGGCCATGGCGGTTCTGCATCAGAGGCTGCTCGGGACCGCGGTGTTGCCTAGCAAGGGGATCGGTGCGCGCCCGTGACGGCGTCGCACGGCCCGGTTGGGCCTCTGGCGGTGCGCACGCGGCTCGACTAGGCTCGCAAAAAACCGCATCACGAGGGAGCTCCGCCATGGCGCGCATCGGATTCATCGGCCTTGGGAACATGGGCCTGCCCATGGCAATGAACCTGGTCGCGGCGGGGCATGCCGTGCACGGGTTCGACCTCTCGCCCGAGGCGACAGGCGCTTTGGTCGCGGCCGGCGGTGTGGCCGAGGAGGCCGCCCGGCTCGCCGTCACCGAGGCCGATGTCGTGGTCACCGCGCTGCCCGCCGCGCGCCATGTGCGCCTGGTCTATCAGGGCGAGGACGGGATCCTGGCCGTGGCCCGCCCCGCGACGCTGTTTATCGATTGCTCGACCATCGATGTGGCCACCGCCCGCGCGGTCGGCCAAGAGGCCGAGATCCGCGGCCAGCGCTTTGTCGACAGCCCCATGTCGGGCGGCGTCGGCGGCGCCACTGCCGGCACGCTCTCGTTCATGGTCGGCGGCAGCGCGCCGGCTTTCGAGGCGGCCAAGCCGATCCTCGGCGTCATGGGCAAGAACATCTTCCACGCGGGCGATCAGGGCGCGGGCTGCGCTGCCAAGATCTGCAACAATCTGATGCTGGCGATCCAGATGATCGCGGTCTCCGAGGGCTTTAGCCTGGCCGAGAAGCTGGGGCTCGAGGCGCACAAGCTCTACGACATCTCCTCGACCGCCACGGCGCGCTGCTGGTCGCTGAACGATTATTGCCCAGCCCCTGGCCCGGTGCCGACCAGCCCCGCCAACCGCGACTATCAGCCGGGTTTTGCGGCGGATCTGATGCTCAAGGATCTGAAGCTCGCCATGGAGGCGGCCCAAGTCGAGGGCGTCGCGACCCCGCTCGGCGCCGAGGCGACGCAGCTCTATCAGCTGATGCAACTCGCCGGGCGCGGCGGCGATGACTTCTCGGGCATCATCCGCCTGATCCAGGGCCGCCTGGGCGATTAACCATATCCCGCCCGTATGTTAACCGGGTGTTTGCATTTTGTGCTCAATTTCTCTCGATATCGGCTTTGAGTGAAAAGGAGATCCGTATGAGCACCAGCAGCGTTGCGCTCTCACCCACCTACGAGGATGAGGGAGGGGCGGATCTCATCAACGGCTATCTCGAGACGCTGACCCTGGTGGAACGGCTCCACCGGCTGCTGCTCGACGTGATCAAGGACGAGTTTGAGCGGATCGGCCGCTTTGAGATCAACGCCGTGCAGGCGCTCTTGCTCTTCAATATCGGCGCCAAGACGATGACGGCGGGCGAGCTGAAGAGCCGCGGCTACTACCAGGGCTCGAACGTCTCCTATAACCTCAAGAAACTGGTCGAGCAGGGCTTTATCCACCACCAGCGCAGCGACACCGACCGCCGCGCGGTCCGGGTGCGCCTGACGGAGAAGGGGATGGAGGTCCACCATGTGGTGGCCGAGCTCTTCCGCCGCCATGCCGAGGATCTCTCCTGCGACGAACGCCTGCGCCGCGCCGGCATCGGCGGCATGAACTCGGACCTGCGCGCGGTCGAGCGCTACTGGACCGAAGAGATCCGCTACATCTATTGATCAGACGACGCCTCGCGCCCGGGGGGGACGCGGGGTGGGATGCGCAGCCTCAGCTGCTGCGCATCGGGGGCCGCAGGGCCGGCAGAAAGCCTGGCACCCGCGCGCGATAGGCGGCATAGCCCGCGCGCGTCTCGGACAACCGCTCATCCAGCAGCGGCGCGCCGGACACCTGCGTCAGGAACACCGTGATCAGCACCGGCGATATCAGCGCGACCCAGGCGCCCGCCTCCAGGCCGATCGCCGCCATGCCGATCCAAAAGACGATCTCTCCCAGATAGTTCGGGTGGCGCACATAGGCGCGCAGCCCCATGGTGCAGAGATCGCCCGGCTTGGCCGTTTGTTTGAACGCGTCGAGCTCTGCATCCGCCTTGGTCTCGAGCGCGAGCCCCGCCAGTGCCACCGCGATGCCGATCAGACCCAGTGCGCCCAATGGCGCCGAGGGCGCCAGCAGCGCCGAGATCGGCCCCACGGCGATCAGCCACTGAATCACCGCCTGCAGCACAAAGACGATGCCGAGCGACTTGATCCAGAAGCCCGGATCCCAGGCTGCCCGCAGCGCTTGATAGCGCGGGTCCTCGTGCCCCTCGAGCAACCGCCGCCGCCCGAGCACGAAGCCGAGTCGCAGCGACCACGCGCCGACCAGGCCCAGCAGCACCAGCCCGCGCGGATCGAGATCCCCGGGCACCATCCACGCGACCGCCATCAGCTGCGCGAGGAACCCGGGCCCCCACCAGAAATCGACGATGCTCGTATCGCGTTTGCCGATGCTCACGACCCATAGGATCAGGAACCCGACTTGGGTCACGCCATAGGCGAGGGCGAAATCCACTGCGGTGCCGAACATGTATCCCCTTCCCACGCCCTGCGTCTTGCGTGCGTGCGGGAGAGATACGTGCCCCAGGGGGTGCTAGATCAGTCTACGGTCAATGAAACCGAGGAAAAGGCTCGGCATTTCAGCTGTCAGACGACCACCCCGGTGGGTGGAACCTGCCTCAGTGACCTCGGCCCCGGCGGCGGTGTCCCGCAGCGGCGAGACCCGCAAGGCCCGTCAGCAAGAGGACCCCGCCCGCCGGCAGAGGCACGGCCATGTCGGTCGCCTCGATGCTGACGCTGAACACTCATTCCTGGCGGGCGTCGAAAAACGGGACGGCGGGGTTGTCCACGATGATGTATTCCGGGAATGAGGCCGAGACCGACGTATCTGTCACGTCAATGCGGGCGATGAGGTCTTGGGTGCCGGAGGTGAGCTCCGCACCGGTCGCAACCGCCGGCATGTCGAAGCGGATATCGTCGAACCGCACGTTCCCCCCGGAGAAGTTCGGGAGACCCGACCCGGTCGCGTCGAAGATGATCGCGAAGGTCGAGCCCGTCAGCAGACTGACCTCGATGGACGCGCCCGCGACATCGAGCAGGGTGTTGTTCGACCCCACCGGCGCGTCCTCCACGGTGACGAACGGAAGAAGTGAGAGGTCAGCGCTCGTGATCGAGGCCGCCCCAGCCGCCCCAGCCGCCAACGCCGTTCCAAAAGAGGCCGCAACAGCCAAACCGTACAATCGCATGGTGCTTCCATTGAAAAATCCAATGGGTGCAAGAGTAGCTTCGCCGGCAAGGGAACACCAGACAAAGGCGCAGGGGTGCGGCGGCTGCCGGTCGCTCAGGCGCTGGCGCGGCGGCGGCGGCCCTCGCGGCGGCCGCGGGCACCGGCTTCGGGCTCACCCTCGGCGGCGGGGGGCTTGTTGGCCTTGATCCATGCGGCGCCATGGGCGTCGTTGTTCATCAGCAGGTTGGCGGCGCGGATCGCCTCCATCTCCTGGGGGCGCACCGGGTTCATGATTGCTGAGGTCATGCCCGCCGTGATCGCCATCGGCAGGAAAGCCGCATTGATCCCGTGGCGGTTCGGCAGGCCGAAGCTGATGTTCGAGGCGCCGCAGGTGGTGTTGACCCTCAGCTCTTCGCGCAGCTTGCGCACCAGGGCAAAGACCTGCTGGCCCGCCGTCGCCATGGCGCCGATCGGCATCACCAGCGGGTCGACCACGATGTCATGGGCCGGGATGCCGTGATCGGCCGCGCGCTCGACGATCTTCTTGGCGACCTCAAAGCGCACCTCGGGGTCTTCGGAGATGCCGGTGTCGTCGTTCGAGATCGCCACCACCGGGACGTTGTATTTCTTGACCAGCGGCAGCACGCGCTCGAGCCGCTCTTCCTCGCCGGTGACCGAGTTCAAAAGCGGACGCCCCTCGGCCGCCGCCAGCCCGGCCTCCAGCGCCTCGGGCACCGAGCTGTCGATGCAGAGCGGCACATCCACCAGCCCCTGCACCAGCTCGAGCATCTTGGTCATCAAGGGCGGCTCGGTCTCGTTCGGGTTGGGGTTTGAGTTGTAGACCACGCCCGCATTCACATCGAGCACCGTGGCCCCGCACTGCACCTGCTCCAGCGCGTCCTTCTCGACGGTCGCGAAATTGCCGGCCTCGAGCTCGGCGGCCAGCTTTTTGCGGCCCGTGGGATTGATGCGCTCGCCGATCACGCAAAATGGCTGGTCGAAGCCGATGATGACGGTCTTGGTCTTCGACTCGAGAACGGTGCGGGTCATGGAGCGGCGGATCCTCTCTGGCTTTGGATGGGGCAGGCGCAGCCGGCTCAGGCGGTCGCGGCGGCGGGGCGGTGGCCGGTCTCGGCGGTGAACTCGGCGGTCTTGTTGATGCCGCCGAGGGGGAAGAAGTGCACCGCCTCGATGGGGAAGTCCGGATGCGCGGCCTTGTGCGCTGCGAGATCGGCCAGCACCTCTTCGGGCGTGAAGGGCAGCACCAGCTTGGTGACATCGGCGGCCCGGCGTTGCAACACGCGCAGCGACGGCCCGACCCCGCAGGCCATGGCAAACTTGATCAGCGTCTGCAGCTTGGCCGGGCCCGCGACGCCGATATGCACCGGCAGGCCGATATTGGCGTTGCGCAGCCGCTCGGCCCAGGCGATCACGGGGGCGGCCTCAAAGACGAACTGGGTGGCGATGGCCATCTCGGCATCGGTGCGCTCCGAGAAGGCCTGTTTCCAGCCGAGCGCCTCCATCACCGCCGCCTCGCCGCCATCGGGGTCGATGTCGCGGTTGCCCTCCGGGTGGCCGGCCACGTGCAGGCGCTTGAAGCCCGCGCGGTCGAAGGCGCCGCTCTCCATAAGCTGCATCGAGCTGTGGAAGTCGCCATGGGGCGTGTCGACGCCGCCGGCCAGCAGCAGCGCCTGCTCGACGCCCGCCTCGCCCTGATAGCGGGCGATCCAGTCCTCGAGCGTCGCCGCGTCCTTGATGATGCGCGCCGGGAAATGCGGCATGACGGGGAAGCCCTCATCCGCGATGCGCTTGGCGGTGGCGACCATCTCATCGATCGGCGTGCCCTCGATATGGGCGATATAGACCCGGGTGCCGGCGGGCAGGATGGCGCGGAAGCTTTCGATCTTGGCGGCCGTGCGGGGCATCACCTCGATCGAGAAGCCCTCGAGAAAGCCCGCCAGATCGGCCGAGGCGGCGGCACTCTTGGCGCCCGACTTGCGCGAGAAGAAATCGAGGATCTTGGCCATCACGGGTCTCCTTGCGTGGCGCGGGGCGCGTCGCGGGTCAGGTGGCGGGGTGCGCGGCCCAGCCTTCGTTCTCGATCAGCGTCTTGATGCGCGCCTGGTCGTATTCGGCCTCGAGCCTTGCGGCTTCGGCGGATGCGATGTCTTCGGGATCGCCTTCGCGCTCGACCGGTTCGGATTTGCGCCATTCTGCAAGATAGGCATCATCGTCCCGGGCGCCAACCTTCATGGCACAGCGGTCGATCGCCTGCTCAAAGCGCTCGGGCAACGGGCGCTTGGCGGCACGGCGGCCTTTTCCGACGATGACCTGGGCCGGGATGTCCCGCCAGGACACGATCACGAGCTGGGGCATGGGCGTCTCCTTCTGGCTCCGGGATAAGACAGCGGCCTCGAGCGGCGCGGTGCGATTTCGACACCGAGCTGCGCGGTTGCGACATGGCCGACGTGGTCCGGCCAACTTGTCGCGAATCGGTCGCTTTTGGCGGTTGTCATGTCGCTCACTGGCCCATATTGTCGCTTCGCCGGTCGCGATCTGCGTGGCTGGCGGCGGAAAACTCCGCCCCGCGTGCAATCTGTGACGCCAGTACAACAGCAGACGCGCGCCAAACACGCTTGTTGCCCGCCCGCACTTCGTCCGAGGACCCCGATGCCCGCATTGCGCCCGACGCCCACGATCAGTTTCGAGTTCTTTCCGCCAAAGACCCCCATGGCGGGCCAGGCCTTATGGGACTCGGTGCAGCGCCTGGCGCCGTTCGATCCGCGCTTTGTCTCGGTGACCTATGGGGCCGGCGGCTCGACGCGCGAGCGCACGATGGCGGCGATCCTGGCGATCCGCGACCGCGCGGGGCTCGAGGTTGCGGGGCATCTGACCTGTGTCGGCGCCAGCCGGGCCGAGGTGCTGCGCGTCGCCCGCGGCTATGCGCGCCTCGGCTGCCGGCGCATCGTGGCGCTGCGGGGCGATCCGCCCGGCGGCAGCGCCCGGTTCGAGCCGCATCCCGACGGATTTGCCTCTTCGGTCGAGCTGGTTGCGGGTCTGCGCGCCGAGACCGATGCCGAGATCTGGGTCGCCGCCTATCCCGAGACCCATCCCGAAGCGGCCTCGCCCGCCGCGGATATCGAGCACCTGAAGCGCAAGCTCGACGCCGGGGCCACCGGCGCCATCACCCAGTTCTTCTTCGAGAACGAGCGCTTCTACCGCTTCCGCGACGCCTGTGCGGCGGCGGGCATCACGGCGCCGATCCTGCCCGGCATCCTGCCGGTCGAGGATTTCGACCGCATGGCCGGCTTTGCCGAGCGCTGCGGCACCGAGGTGCCCGACTGGATGTGGCGCGCCTTCGACAATGCCGAGGACCGGACCGCCGAGCGTCTGCTCGCCACCGCCATCGCCGCCGAGCAATGCGACGACCTGCTGGCCAACGGGGTCGCGCACCTGCATCTGTACACGCTGAACAAGCCCGACATGCCCCATGCGATCTGCACGGCGCTGGGCATCGAGGCGGTGATCCCCCGGCGCGCCGCGGGCTGCGGCTGAGCGGGTTTCCCTTGCCGCCCGGGCGGTCTCTGGCCTAGACAGGAAGAGGAACAGAGACGGGCAACACCGGTGTCGACGACCAGCAAGACCGAGGGAAAGCAGGGGCGCGGCCGCCGCCGCTCGGCTTCCCGACACGGTCGCGGATCGGCCTCGGGCAAGGACAACCAGGATCGTGACGGCGCAAAGGGCGCCGCCCTCGCCGCTCTCGATCTCGGCACCAACAATTGCCGCCTGCTGGTCGCCCGCGCCCACAGCGATGAGTTCAAGGTCGTCGATGCATTCAGCCGCGCGGTCCGCCTCGGCGAAGGGGTCGAGACCACCAACCGCCTCTCGGATACGGCCCAGGACCGGGCGATCAAGGCGCTGCGGATCTGTGCCTCGAAAATTCGCCACCACAAGGCGCGGCTGAACCGGATCATCGCCACCGAGGCCTGCCGCCGCGCCACCAACTCCGCCGCCTTTGTCGAACGCGTGAAGCATGAGACGGGCCTGCGCCTGGACGTGATCACCGCCGAGGAGGAGGCGCGCCTGGCGGTGGCCGGCTGCTCGCCCCTGATCGACCGTGAGGCCGAGCAGCTCTTGGTCTTCGACATCGGCGGCGGCTCGACCGAGCTCATCTGGATCGACCTCACCGGCACGCGCCCGGCCGATCGCCCTGGACTGGTTCGCGCGCTTTCGCCCACAGCGCCGGCCTGTCCGCAATCGGATCGTCCGCGCGCCCGGGTGGCCGATTGGATCTCGCTGCCCATGGGGGTCTCGACCCTGACCGACCGCTTTGCCGGGATCGCCGATGAGCGCCTGCGCTTTATCGCCATGGCGGCCTATGTGGAGGCTGCCATGGCGCCGTTTGCTCCGGTAACCGCGATGCCGCGGCCGGCCTCGATCGAGCGGCTGCAGGTGATCGGCGTCTCGGGCACGGCCACGACCTTTGGTGCCATCCATCTCGGTCTGCGCAGCTACAGCCGCGACAAGGTCGACGGGCTCTGGCTCGAGGCGCAGGCGGCCGACCGGGTGGCGGCCCGGCTGCTCGAGATGGGGCCCGACGGGCGCAACCAGCATCCGGGCATCGGCTCGGGGCGCTCGGGGCTCGTGCTCTCGGGCGCGGCGATTCTGATGACGATCCTGCGCACCTGGCCGGTCCGGAAGATGCGCATCGCCGACCGGGGGCTGCGCGAGGGAATGCTCTACGGCCTCCTCCAGCAATCGCGCGTGGCGGCGGGCTGAGGCGGTGGCCAAGACCCCCAGCGGCAAAGGCGGGTCGGGCCGCGGCGAGCGCGCGCTCCGCGTCAAGGTCAAGACCGCCAAGGGCCGGCGGCTCTCCTCGACCCGTTGGCTCGAGCGCCAGCTCAACGATCCTTATGTGCAGCGGGCCAAGAAGGACGGCTATCGCGGCCGCGCGGCCTATAAGCTGATCGGGATCGACGACCGCCAGCGCTTCCTGTTGCCGGGGGCGCGCGTGGTGGATCTCGGCTGTGCGCCCGGCGGGTGGTGCCAGGTGGCGGTCGCCCGGGTGAACGCGCTCGGCGAGAAGCGGGGCAAGGCGGTCGGCCGGGTCATCGGGCTCGACATCCAGGCGGTCGAGCCGATCCCAGGTGCCGAGCTGATCCAGGCGGATTTCCTCGAGGACGAGGCCGATGCGGCGGTGCGCGCCGCGCTGGCGGGCGAGGCGGATGCCGTGCTCTCGGACATGGCCGCCCCCGCGACGGGGCACAAGGCGACGGACCATCTCAAGATCATGGCGCTGGCCGAGGCGGCGGCCGAGTTCGCCTTTGACGTGCTGGCGCCGGGCGGGACCTATGTGGCCAAGGTGCTGCAAGGGGGGACCGAGGGGCAGCTGCTCGCCCGCCTCAAGCGGCGCTTCCAGAAAGTCGCGCATGTGAAGCCGCCGGCCAGCCGCTCGGACAGCGCCGAGATGTATGTGGTCGCCACCGGGTTCCGCCCTGAGAGGCCCGCGGAATGAGCGCCGTCGGCACAGCCGTCCGTCGCCGGGGCCATGGCTGAGGGCGCGGCCCTGTGGCGCGAGATCGGCGCCATCCTTGCCGGGGCCAAACGCCATGCGGGGTTCTTCCACGGGCCCACCAAGCACGCGACCGAGGCCAATGTGCTGCGCTGCTTTCTGGCGGCCGCGGGGACGGCGGGCCTGCAGATACGCTCGGCCCGGCTCGAGGGGCTCGAGCGTCCGGATGCCGAGCTCACGCTCACCGATGGCCGCCGGGTGGGGCTCGAGATCACCGAGTTCGTGGATGAGGGCTGCCGCGCCGCTGCCGAACGGGCGCGCGACGATCCCATGGCCGCCTGGCGCCCCTGCGACGTCGCCTGGACCCCGCGCGCGATCCGCGGCCTGCTGGCCGACCGCCTGGCCTCGAAAAGCGCCAAGATCCACGCGCCCGAACGCTTTGACGCCTGGTGGGTGCTGGTCTTCACCGATGAGCCGGGGCTCGATCCCGCCATGATCGACCGCGCGCTCAGCGAGGCGGCGCTGCCTGCCCCGGGCATCGACCGCGCGCTGATGCTGATGTCCCACGGGACGGCGGATCGCTGCCCGCTGTTCGATCTGCCGCTCGGCGACCGCCCGTGAAGCG
Organism: Pseudomonadota bacterium; assembly: GCA_039187815.1. Classification (GTDB taxonomy): domain Bacteria; phylum Pseudomonadota; class Alphaproteobacteria; order Rhodobacterales; family Rhodobacteraceae; genus Thermohalobaculum. Next base: position 27,967 of record JBCCZI010000022.1, read on the forward strand.
GCGCGAGATCAGCCGGCGCGGCGTCTCCCGGCAAAGCCCAGCAGCGCGAGCGCCGGCGCGAACAGCACCAGGCTGCCTGGCAACGGCACCGCCACGCTGGTCGGATCGCCTGTCAGCAGCAGGCTGTCGAAGGCGATGTCCTCTTCCGACGTATCCAGGTCCTCGATCACCAACCGGATGTCCAGCACGCTTCCATCGCCGATCAATGTGTTGAACTGCGCAAAGCTGCTCGTGATCTCGACACCGTTCCCGAGGCCGTCGAAATTGGTGTCCACGCGCGGGGCTACGTTGCCGGTGTTGTCCTCGGCCTCGATGCCAAAGACCTGGTCGAACCCGCCGCCGTCGATCTGGACATCGATCCGCACCGATGTGGTCGAATCCCAATCCTCGGTGCCATCGCTCGCGTCGTCCTCGGCGATGAACCAGGACAGATCGAGATTGGTGAACGAGGCGATGTCGATGCTGCTCCATGTCAGGGTCACGCTGAAGGTCGAGCCGCTTCCCGGCACCCCATCGGTGTCCTGCGCCGCGAAAACGCCCGAGCCCTGAACATTGCTATAGTTGACGTTGCTGGGCAGGGAGCTCGTCTGAACGAGGCCATAATAGTCGTTGTTGCCGATATCGCTCAGGTCGTCGGCGGGATTGGCCGCATAGGCGACCGTTGCGTCCTCGAAATCTTCGAACAGGATCGTGTCGGCCTCGGCCGTGCCTGCCAGACCCAGCGCCACCATGGCGCTCACACCTCTCCACAGCTTGCTCATTTGCACACTCTCCGCAATCACACCCACCACAACGCTAGGCGTGCGGCAGTGGGGGATCAATCCTTCGGCAAAGCTGCGCGGGCGTCGAAGAGGAAGCCGAGGAGGTTCAGCAACAGCTGCGCGGCCAGGATCTGGGTCGAGCCCGAGGGGTCGTAGTCGGGCGCGACCTCGACCAGATCCATGCCCACCACCGGATGCGCGCGCGCGACCCCCTGCAGCAGCTCGAGCACCTCGTAATACAGGAACCCGCCATGGGAGGGCGTGCCCGTCCCGGCGGCGATCGAGGGGCAGAAGGCGTCGATGTCGATGGTGATGTAGAGCGGCGTGCCCTGGGGCAGCCGGGCCAGCACCGCCTCGGTCCCGAGCCGTCGCACCTGGCGCACGCTGAGGATGTCCGAGCCCATGGCGCGGGCGGCCTCGTACCCCTCGCGGGCCGTCGAGGAGACATTGCGGATGCCGAGCTGCGTCAGCCCCGTGACCCACGGCTTCTCGGCCGCCCGGCGCATCGGATTGCCATGGCCGCGGGTTACCCCGTGGCGCTGGTCGACAAAGTCGAGATGCGCGTCGATCTGCAAGAGATGGAAGGGCGTGCGGCCCTCATAGGCCTCGATGCAGGGGATGTTGACCGAATGGTCGCCTCCGATCACCACGGGCAAGGCGCCGGCGGCCAGACAGGCCTCGACCCCGGTGCGGATGTTGGCGTGGCTCTGCAGCGTGTCGGTGTGCACGATGTCCGCGTCGCCGATGTCCACGATCCGCACATCCGAGCCGAGATAGGTGCGGTCGTCCTCGTGGTCATAGGCGCCCGCATGGCCGAAGGAGAACAGCGTCGAGGCCTCGCGCACCGCCCGCGGGCCTTGCCGCGCGCCGGCGCGCCACTGGGTGCCCGCATCGAAGGGTGCGCCCATCACGGCGACATCGGCATCGATCGCGCTCCAGTCCGGCTGATAGGGGCGCTTGCCGAAGGTCGCGATCCCGACAAAGGGCAGATCCAGCCGGCCGCCGTCATATCCGTGTCCGCTCATGCGCGCCTCCTCGCTGGCCTCTGCCCTGCGTTAGGCTCGGCGCGCTGACATGGCAAGGCGCTCGGCGTCAGGCGCGGCCGCGGACCAGGGCCAGGGCGCCGAGCCCGGTCAGCAGCAACACGGCCGGCAAAGGCAGCGGCACCGCCGCGGAGACCTCGGTTAAGCTGACGTTGAGGATCGTGATCGGCCTTATGGCCGTGTTAGACGAATCGAGGTCGACGGCAGTACGGATGGCGGGCGCGCTCGGGAACGCACTGAAGGAGAGCGAAAAATCATCGGTGTTCGTCAGCAAGACGGCCGAGTTTCCCTGGCCGCCTATGGTCAGCTGGCTGGTTGAGGCGTTGTACGCGTAGACGATTGGACCGACAGCATCGGCCGCGCTCGGTCCGAGCACCGAGCTTGTCATGCGCGCCTGGTCGACGGGCACGGCAAAAATCGTGCTGTCAAAATCGCCGCTGAAGACGACGTCGAGGGTGACATCGCCCAGATTGCCGCCCGTCCAGCTGGTCTCGAGGCGGAAGGTCGCCGCCTCGGACGCGTTTGCCATCAGTGAGGCCGCAAGGGCCACGCCGCACAGTCCCGTCCGCATCGGCCTTGGCTCCTTTGCATCTGCTGGCGCAAGGTACCACGGTTTCGTCTCAAAGACAGACGAAATTTGCGACTGTGCTGTGGCCTCGCTGTCGGTCAGGGACGCTCGAGTGCGAGCGCGATGCCCTGGCCGCCGCCGATGCACATGGTGACCAGGCCCCGCTTGGTGCCCGTGCGCTCGAGCTCGGCCAGGCATTTCAGCACCAGCACCGCCCCCGTCGCCCCGATCGGATGGCCGAGCGCGATGGCCCCGCCATTGGGGTTGACCTTGGCGGTGTCGAGGCCGAGCCCCTTGTTCACCGCGCAGGCCTGGGCGGCAAAGGCTTCGTTCGACTCGATCACGTCGAAATCGCTGGCCTCGAGGCCGATGCGGGCCAAGAGCTTGGTCACCGCGGGCACCGGGCCGATGCCCATCACCTCGGGGCGCACGCCCGCATGGGCATAACCGAGCAGGCGCGCGCGCACGCGGCGCCCGGCCTTCTCGGCGGCCTCGGCCTCGGCCAGCACCAGGGCCGCCGCACCGTCATTGATGCCCGAAGCATTGCCCGCGGTGACACTGCCGTCGCGCTTGAAGGCGGGGCGAAGCTTGGCCAGATCCTCGGGCGTCGTGGCGGGCTTGGGGTGCTCATCGGTGTCGAAGGTGATCTCGCCCTTGCGGGTCTTGATGGTGAAGGGGGCGATCTGGCTGGCAAAGCGCCCTTCGGCCTGGGCGACGCCGGTGCGCCGCTGGCTCTCGAGTGCAAAGGCGTCCTGCTCCTCGCGGGTGATCTGGTTCTCGGCGGCCACGTTCTCGGCGGTGATGCCCATATGGCCGGTGCCAAAGGGGCAGTTGAGCGCGCCGATCATCATGTCGACCACCGCCGTGTCGCCCATCTTCTGGCCAAAGCGCGCGGTTTGCATGGCGTGGGGGCTGCGCGACATGGATTCGGCCCCGCCCGCCAGCGCATAGTCGGCATCTCCCATGGCGACCGCCTGCAAGGCCGAGACCACCGCCTGGGCGCCCGAGCCGCAGAGCCGGTTGACGTTCATCGCCGGGGCGGTGTCGGGCACGCCCGCCTCGATGGCCGCGGCGCGGGAGAGATACATGTCCCGCGGCTCGGTGTTGATCACATGGCCAAAGACCACATGGCCGATCTCGGCACCCGCGACGCCCGAGCGCTCGAGCGCGGCGCGGGACACATGGGCGGCAGTCTGGATCGGAGGCGTGCCGGCCAGCGCGCCGCCAAAGGTTCCGATGGCGGTGCGGGCTCCGTCCAGGATGACGACGTCGCGGGTCATGGGGATCTCCTCCGGATTGAATTGCCGCGAGGAGATCAAAAAAGCCCCGCGCCGTCCAGCGCGGGGCCTTGATGCATGGACCGTCAGGTCCGGGGCACGTCAGCGCACCCAAACTTCGACGCGGCGGTTGGCGACACGGCCGGCAAAGGTGGTGTTGCAGCCGACCGGGGTCAGCTCGCCATAGCCTTGGACCGAGATGTTGGCACCGCCGAAGTCGTTGGAGCCCGCCACACCGGCCACCGCCTCGTTCATGGTGAACAGCACGCCCTGGGCACGGCGGGTGGCGAGCGCCCGGTTCAGCTGGAACTGACCGATCGAGTCGGTGAAGCCGACCAGCAGGATTTCCTTGCCCGAGTAGCGCCCGGCGACGATGTCACGGGCAAAGCGTTCGGCATCATTCTGGCTCTGCGATGTCAGCTGCGAGGAGCCGGGCGTGAAGCGGAAGGTCAGCGACAGCCGCTCGGCGTCGCGGAACTCGGTCAGCATCTCGCGCATCAGATCAAGCGAAAATTCGTCCTCGGCGATGATCGCGTGGGTGATGCGCTGGCCCTGCTCGCGCAACGTCTGCCCTTCGGGCGCGAGGCTGACATAGCCGGCATCCTCGATAAAGGGTGCGGCCTGGTCCGAGGTGGCAAAGCTCATGAGGTTCTGCGCGTGGATCGAGTCCTGGCGATCGGTACCGTAGAGGTACAGATCGCGCGACAAGGGATACTCGTTGGACTTGATGGAAAAGCTCGTCGGATACGAGAGCAGGCCGCACTCCTGACGCAGCGGCAGGGCGCGCGCCGTCCTCTGGAACGCCAGGGGCGAGTAGCCGATGCCGCCGAGGTCCCGGGCCACCTGGTCCGACAACTCGGCCCCTTGCGCGAACTCCACGGCCTCGGGCGTCAGCTCCTCACCGATGGGAACCAGAACCAGATTGTCGAAGGTGTCGCGGGTGCCCGATGCGCTGTCCTTGGAATAGACGGTGATGGGTCGGTCATCGCCACCCAGATCCGCCCAGTTGGTGATCTGGCCCGAATAGATGCCGGCCAGCTCGTTCAGCGAGATCGAGCGGATCGGGTTGTCCGGGTGCACGAGCACGAGGATGCCGTCCTTGGCGATCGTGAGCTCGAGCTCGGTCGCGCGCGGGTCGCGCTGACCGACGCTGCCGAGCGCGTCGACCTCATCCTCGCGGATCGTCCGTGAGGCCATGCCGATCGCAGCAGTGCCATCGGTCAGCGAGCTGAAGGCCGTACCCGATCCCCCGGTCTGGAAATCGATATTGGCCATTTCCTCGCCGCTCGAGTGGATGATGCGGAAGACGCGCTGGGTGTCGTCGCCCGTCAACTCGCGCTCGACGCTGGCCTCCATCGTCTCGGCATAGCCTTCGATCAGCGATGGCATCAGCGAAGCGCCGACGGTTTGCGAGCCGTGGATGCCGAACTCGGCGCCGAACAGCGTGCTGGTCGGGCAACTCTCGCCCTCGCAGCTCACCAGAAAGACGTCGATCTCCAGAACGCCGAGCCGCGTGCGCAGCGTGTAGCGTTGACCGTCGAAGTCCAACAGCTCACCGCGCAGCTGCGTGAACCCGTCGAACGACTTGAGCGTCACGACGTTTTCCTGGGCCGCCGCGCCCGTGGCAAGAGTCAACCCCAACACGGCCGCGATTGCGCAGCCAACACTCTTGATCCGCATGGTCACTCCCTCTTCCCCCATATTCGGCGGGTCTCCCCGTCGTCACGTACCCGTGTCACCTACTCGAAACGACGATGTCGTCAACTGCTTGTTCGATCAGCCGCGCACCGTCGGTTCTGATCTCCGCGCACTCGACCGCACCGAGGCGGCGCGCCCGAACCCGTTCCATGGTGCCGCGGGTTGAGCGCACGACGCGGAAGGCGGGGGCGGCATGGGTGCCCTCCCCGCAGAACTCGTCCGACACCCCGCGACGCCGGCTGGTATAGTCGATCAGCAGCTTGATCACTTCGGGCCGGTTGCGGCGCGGGACGTGGGTGTAGACCTGCAGGTTCTCGCCGACGCCGCCGGCGCTGCTGTAGCTGGTGAGGAAGCCGCCGCCGCGGCGCGCCTTGCGCAGGCTGCCCGGGCGATCGGGGCGGACATGCCCCTCGCTGCCGATGGCGCGGCCGTTCAGCAAGGCGTGGAGCTCGAGGCTGACCGCCGTCTCCCAGACCAGCGCGACGCGGATCACCCGGTCGGTGTCGGCGAACGAGATGTCGAGGTCGAGCGCTTCGCCATCCGGGAACGCGATCCGCGCCTTGCTGCGCGGCTCAAAGCCCGGGGCCAGCACCTGGGCCAGACCGTTCCCATCGACCATCAGGCCGAATTCCAGCCCGGAATAGCTGAGGGTGATCGCCTGGCCGCGATGGCAGGGGCTCTTGACGATGACCTGGGTAAAGGCGCCGCCACGCGGGTCAATGGTGATGCCGGGTGGGATCACACAGGCCGCATCGGCCGAAGGCAGGGTGGCCAGTTCGTCCTCGACCGGTGCCTCGTCGTCCTCGGTGGCCTGCGCGTCCGGCCCGGTGGTTGCAGCCGTGTCCGGGTCGACCGCCACGGCGTCCGGATTGAAGCCCGACGGCAGCGCGGAAATCGCGACGCCTTCGTCTTCGGGAAGCGGCGCGGCAAGGCCCGCCGGGGCGCTGGTGGTGTCGACCGGCACAATGGTCAGCGCGTTGCCGAGGCTGCGCACCTCGCCAAGGCCGGAGGCTGGCGCAGCCAGTGCCGCGAGGCCCGCATCGTCCAAACCGCCGCTCGGCAGCGTGGCGCGCGCCACGCTGTTGTCGGCCGGGCCGGCCAACGTGCCCGGTCCCCGGCCGATGGTCGGCGCGCCGGGGCTGCTGAACGCTCCGACCGACCGGTCGACGCGGGCCAGCGATATCGATGCTGTCGGCTGCGAGGCTTGCGGATCGAAGCGGTTCGGCCCGAGGGATTCGGCGGTCGGCGGCGGGCTAAGCTGCGAGACCCGGTCGCCCGAGGACGCGCCAAAGCGCAGCGCGGCCGGCTGCACCCGACGGGGCTCGGGCCCGGTCGGGTTCGGCAGGATCTCGGCCAGATCGGTCGTTTCGGCGGCCGGCTGGCTGCCATCGGCGCCCGGCGCTTGGAGCCCGCTCACAGGGGCGCGTCGGGTCACGCCGAGGCCGGTCTCGGGCGCGCTCAGCGCCAAATCCGGCTCGGAGACGGATTGGTCCGCCAGACCTTGGGGCCGCCAGGCCGAGGCGATCTCGCCGATCGCGGGCAGGCTTTCGCTTTCCTGGATCTGCGCGATGATGGTCGGTGCCGGCGCCGCCGAGGTCGAGGCCCGAGAGGGGCGCGCCAGCAGGCCGCCGCGGCTGGTGGCCGAGGCGAAGTCGTTGTTGCGGCTGTCATTCACGCGGGTGCGCAGCGCCTCGGGCGCGCGGGTGGTGGCCGTCTGAGGCCGCGCCGCGGGGGCTGACACTTCGGCCTGGGCGAGTGCCGGGGCATCGTTGGTGACGGGGCCAAGCTCGGTTGGCCCGCGGCTGGCAGCCACCGGGCTCTCATCGCTCGCACCGGCGCCGATCTGTAGAGGCGCATCGTCGAGTTCGGCCGGGCCGAGCGGCTGGGGCAGCGTCGGTGTGCGGGCCGCCAGCGGGTCGGCGCCCAGATCGTCCAGCGAAAGCTTCCGGTCGTCGTCATCCCAGGAGGGACTGCTGAGGCGGTTGCCAATCGTGCGCTCGGGCGCGCTCGAGATATCCTCGGTCGGCACGCCGTCTGCGCCGGGTTGTGCAGGGCTCGTTCCGCTCGTTCCGCGCGCGGGGTTGTCGGTCACATCCGCCAGCCCGCCCGGCGCCAGACCGAGCGGCGCGACGGCGATCGCCGGCTCGGGCACCTCGGCATCCAGCGTGGGCGGCGCCAGGATCGAGACGATCACCTCGCCGGTTGGGCTGTCTTTCCGCCCGATGCCATAGCCGATGACCTGCTCTCCGCGGCAGCTTTCCTCGGGCACGTAATGCACGCGCCGGTCTTGCACGAAGGCCTTGCCACATTGCGGGAGCGAGACAATCTCAAGCCGGTCTGCGTCGGGTCGCCGCAGCTCTCGGTCGTTGGCAAGAACGTCAACGGCGGTCAGAGATCCTGGGGTTGCCTCCACGCGATCGCGCACGAGCACCGGACCTTCCGGTCCGCCCCGAAAATACTCGACCAGCGGGCCCCCGCGCTGTACCACGGTCCCGATGGCAACCATCAGTACGATCCCGCTCAGGACCGATATAAACCGATCGTCCTTGAACACCGCCTGCCACCCCTGATTCGCGCTAGATCGCAACCGAACCCGATTAAACGCGTACTCTAGCGGCTTTGGGAGTTTGTCTTAATACAACGCGCTATGCAAGCGCACCTCCACTAGCCCACCGCAACGTCACACCACTCACCAGACTTTGGCTAACACAGGCGAGGAGAATTGTCATGAAATTTGGCTTGGGTCAGCCCGTCTTGCGGCAAGAAGATGACCGTCTGTTGCGCGGATCAGGCAGATTCGCGACAGATGTGTATTTTTCGGGGCAACTCTTTGGCGCCGTTCTGCGTTCCGTCGTGGCCCATGGTCGGATCCAAGAAATCGATGCAACCGAGGCGCGAGCCATGCCTGGCGTCGCTGCCATCTATACCCATGCGGAGATTTCCGGGCGGTTAGCGCCCTTGGTGAACGAGTTTCCGTTCGAGGGCGACATCACCTCGGTCGAAGTGCCGCACCTGGCCGATGACAAAGTGTTGTTCGTGGGCCAGCCCATTGCCTTCGTGCTGGCCGAGAGCCTGGAGCAGGCGCGCGACGCCGCCGAGGCGATCCAGGTCGAGATCGACGAGCTGCCCGCCGTGGTCGACCCGCGCGCCGCCTTGGCCGCGGGGGCGCCCGCGCTGCACGCCAATGCGCCCGACAATCGCGCCTATCGCTGGGAGCATGGGGACAAGGCCGAGACCGACCGCCTGTTCGCCGAGGCGGCTCACATCGCCCGCACCCAGGTGCTGAACCAGCGCATCGTCGTCGCCGCCATGGAGCCGCGGGTGATCGCTGTGCGCTATGATGCGGGCACCGAGCGCTGGGAGGCCTCGGTCGGCTGCCAGGGCGCGCACGGGATGCGCGGGCGCATCGCTCGGGCGCTGATGGTCGAGCCCACGCGCATCCGCGTCATCGTCCCGGATGTGGGCGGCGGCTTTGGCATGAAGCTGATGACGCATCCGGAATACGGGCTGGCGGCGCTGGCGGCCAAGGATCTGGGCCGGCCCGTGCTGTGGGCGGCAGACCGCTCCGAGAGCTTTCTCTCCGATGCCCAGGGGCGCGATCTCTCGGCCGAGGTCGAGGGCGCCTTTGCCGCCGACGGCAGGCTGCTCGCCATGCGTATGGAGGCGGTGTCGGGCATCGGCGCCTATTACTCCTCGGTGGGCGCGGCCGTGCACACGGTGTTCTCGGCGCCGCTGCTGGGGGGGATGTACGCGACCCAGGCGATCCACTGCAGCGTGCGCGGTGCCTTTGTGAACACCCCGCCGACCGATGCCTATCGCGGGGCCGGGCGGCCCGAGGTCATCCACTGCACCGAGCGGCTGATGGATGCGGGCGCCCGGGCGATCGGCCTCGACCGCGCCGAGATCCGCCGGCGCAATCTGGTCACCCCTACGATGCTGCCGCACACCACGCCGGGCGGCTTCACCTTTGACAGCCTGGACACCCAGGCGGTGCTGGACCGCGCGCTGGTCGAGGCGGACTATGCCGGGTTCGAGGACCGCGCCGCCGCTGCCCGGGCCCAGGGGCGCCTGCGCGGCATCGGCATCGCCTACTATATGGAGCGCACTGGCGGCGGCCCGATCGAGCGCACCCGCATCGAGGTCACGCCCGAGGGTGGCGCGCGCATCTGGATCGGCACCCAGAGCACCGGCCAGGGCCACGCCACCGCCTGGGCGCAGCTCTTGCACGAAGAGACCGGGATCGAGTTCGACCGAATCGCGTTGATGGAGGGGGACAGCGATGCCCTGCCCGCCGGTGGCGGCACAGGCGGCTCGCGCTCGGCCAAGATGGCGAGCCAGGTGATCCTGAAGGCCGCGGACGAGATCCGCGACAAGGGCCGGCGTCTGGCCGCCGAGACGCTCGAAGCGGCCGATGCGGATATCGAATTCGACGCAGGCACGGCGCGCTACCGAATCGCGGGCACGGATCGATCGGTCGCGCTGGTGGAGCTGGCGGCCGATGCGGGTGGCATCTCGGGCGAGGGCGGTGTGGACGGGCGCGAAAGCACCTTCCCCAATGGCTGCCATATCGCCGAGATTGAGATCGACCCCGAGACCGGGCGCCTCGATCTGCTGCGCTACACGATCTGCGACGATTTCGGGCGGCTGATCAATCCGGACATCGTGGCGGGGCAGGTGCATGGCGGCGTGGTGCAGGGGCTCGGCCAGGCGATGCTCGAGCGGGCCGTGTGGGACCCCGAGACGGGCCAGCCGCTCAGCGCGAGCTTCATGGACTATGCCATGCCGCGGGCGGCCGATGTGCCGAGCTTCACGCTCAGCTTCCTCGAGGTGCCGGCCAAGACCAATCCGCTCGGCGTCAAGGGCTGTGGCGAGGCGGGCTGCTGCGGCGGGATCCCCTCGGCCTCGCTGGCGGTGCTGGATGCGCTCGACCGTGCAGGCGCCGCGCCGGTCGAGACGCCGCACACGCCCGAGCGGCTGTGGCGCGCGCTGAACGCCGTCGGGGTGGCCGCCTGAGGAGGCCGCACGAGCCGCAGCCGCAACACCCCATCTGGCGCGCCGCGCAGGGGGCGCCAGCCTGCATCCGCGATCCGTTCGGTGAGCGCGGGGCGGAGCCGCCCGCTCCGCTCGACCGCCAGTTCCGGGACAATGCGGGCGCCGCAACCCCTGAGACACAACAAGACGGAGCTGCTGGGCGCGAGCCCGAGGGCGCTGAAGAGCGGTCTCCAGCCCAAGGCGAGCCGGCGGGCGATGGCCGCGGCCCGACCCGCCTCAGCGCCCGCGCGCCGCAGCGCCTCGCGCAGCCAGACCTCCGCCGCCGCACCGTCGGCCGCTCTCAGCACAACCGCGCAGGCAAGAGGCTGGCCCGCGCTCCAAGCGACCAGGGGCATCCGCCCCGGCCCAGACACCGTTGGATCGACGCCGTGCTGCATCCCCTGCCTCCGTTCTGATCGGCAGGGGGGCGCCCGTATGCGGCTCGGCGCGGCTCAGTGCCGCGTGCCGGTCCCGCCCTGCTTGGCCGAGTTCGCCGCCTCGAACGCATCGCGCAGCTTCGGCAGAATGTCGTCGTTCAGCGGCACATCGACGATCAGGCCCGAGCTCAGATCAAGCCGGAACGCGATCCGCCCATCGGTGCGTTGGCCGACCGACATGGACTTCACCGGCAGGGTCGCCGGCATCACATCCTTGGTCTCCTTGCCGTCGCGCTTGGCCCGGGCATAGGTCGCGCCCGCATGCAGACGGGTTTGGAAATCCGAGACGGTGTCGTGGTGCATCAGCAGCACGATCTCGCGACCCTCGCCATCCTTGACCTTCACGCCTACCAGGGCGCCTTCATTGCCTTCGCCGTGATCCATCACCTCGGCGATGCGGAGGGTCTTTGTCTCGCTCATGCTCGGTCTCTCCCCGGTTCGGTCTGCGGCGAGCGTTTAGCCCTCCGCCCCGCCCAGGGCAAGGCTGGCGGCCCGACACGCGCGCGCGGAGCGTTTGAAAGGCGGTTTGCCCGCGGTCTCATTCTTGCGCCAAAGCCCCGATTTCGGTAGGGTTTAGACGGGGAGTGAGGATGGCTGCGAGGGCGCAGCCGGTCGATGCGATGGGGCGCATCGGAGCGTTTGCAGACATCCGCCACGCCGTCCTTGCCGAGATCGCCGCACGCGGCGATTGGCTGGGACGACCCGCCAAAAGGGGCTGGGCGTTAACCGCGTCGCATCATATTGACGTTTTGTTCACACATTGCGCAAATTATTCCCTGTCAACCAGCTTGGGGAAGATTGCGCAGGGCTGTCGCTTTTGCGATACTAGCGGCAAAAGAGGCAGACGCAGTGCAGGTGCCACGGCCCAAGGCCAGAGCAGGGGGACCCGAATGGAGCTTCGGGGATTCGACGACTATGAGGTGACCCTCGGCGACCGGGTCCGAGGGGAGCGCGCATCGCTCGGCAAATCGCTGGACGATGTCGAACGCGAATTGCACATCAAAGCGTCCCTGATTCAGTCCATCGAGGATTGCGACCTCGAGGGCTTTCCGAATCACAGCGTCGTGTCGGGCTATGTCCGCTCCTACGCCCGCTATCTCGGCCTGAACCAAGACGCCTTCTACGGTCAGTTCTGCAAGGAATCAGGTTTCGTTTCTCCTAACGCCGGGCTGACGGATCCCGAGCGGCGCCCGGCCGAGGGCCCCAGCGGCCATGGCCGCCGTCTCGCCGGCTCGCCCTTTGACCAGTCGCGCTTTGCCCCGGCGCCGGCGCGATCGCGCTTCACGGCGCGGATCTCGCTCGGCGCGGTGGCCTCGGCGATGGCCATGGTCGCGCTGGTGGCGGGCATCGGCTATGGCGGCTATGCGGTTTTCCAGAACGTGCAGCGGGTCGGCTTTGCGCCGCTGCCCGATGCGCCCGAAGTGGGGGCCGAGCCACCGCTGATCGCCGCGATGCCCGAGACCGACGACCTGCGCCCGAGCGCCGAGGCCTATTCCAGCGGCGCGCTGGCCGCGGTCTTTGCCGAGGATGACGAGCCGCCGATCCGCCGCCGCGACGGGCCGATCTCGGCGATCGATCCGGGCTCGGCCGGGCTGTTCGACCGCGAGGTGCCGCGGATCACGCTGGATCTGCGCCCCGACCGCCCGGAGGTCGATTCGGCCGATGACGCGATCCGCGTCGCCACGGCCCAGATCGAGGCCGAGCAGCGCATGGCGCTTCGCCTCGCCGCCGCCACCCGGCGCGCCGAGGACGAGGCGCGCGTGCCCGCCGTCTTGCCCAAGGGCCTGATGATCCGCGTGGTCGAAGAGGCCTGGATCCGGGTCCGCAGCGACACGGGCGCTGTGATCTTCGAGGGCATCCTGCCGGCGGGGCAGAGCTATGCCCTCCCCGAGCGGGTGAGCGGTGGCCAACTCCGCGCTGGCAATGCGGGCGCGGTCTATATCTTGCTCGACGGCACGCCATTTGGGCCCGTGGGCCGCCCCGGCGGGGTCGCCAAGGGCGTGGACCTCAGCCCGACGGCCGTGCGTGCGGCCTATGCGCCGGCGGTCATCGCGCCGGGGACGGTCTCGGGCCTGGCCGAGCGGCAAGCCTCGGCGCAGTGAGCCTCAGACCGGGCCGCTGATCGCCAGATAGTGCGCGGCCAGGCGCACAACGCCGCCCGTGAAATCGCTCCCCGACGCCGTCAGCAGCAGCCCGGTGCCGCCGTAATAGGCCTGGGGCTGGCCGGTGACGCCCTCGACCAGCGTGCCGGCCGCCGTGCCAAAGCCGCTGCCATAGCGGTCGGGCGCGCCGGCGACCCCCAGATCCCAGGCGCTCGGGCCCGAGATGGCGGTCTGGATGCGGGCACTCACGCCCAGAACGATGGCCTTGTCGGGGATGAAGGCCGCAGTGGCCGAGGTCGCGCCGGCCCCGACCGTGTGATCGATCTCGGCGATGCGGAACAGCGTCTGCGCGCCGCCTGCGCTCTCGACCGGGCCGGCCTCGACCCAGGCACCCGAGGCGCGCGTGTGGCGGCTGTTGGTGGCGGCGTTCCAGACCTGCCAGCCCTCGGAAGCGTCCGTG
>JBCCZI010000023.1:0-41322 GCA_039187815.1 Pseudomonadota bacterium
CAGCCATGTCTGGCTGAGCTATGGCCCGGTGCTGGAGCATGTCTTCATCTCCCCGGCTCAGCACCAGATCCATCACTCCCGCGCGGTGCGCCACCACAACAAGAACTATGGCGAGATCTTCGCGTTCTGGGACTGGATGTTCGGCACGCTCTATGTACCAAAGCGCCATGAGGTCTTGGAGTTCGGCTTGGCCGATGCCGCAGGCCGGGCGATCGAGCAGCCACACCCGACCTTGGCCCGCGCGCTGTTCGTGCCGTTTGTCGAGAGCTGGCAGGCGATCCGCACGCGTGATCCCGAGCCCGCGGCCGAAGCCACAGCGCCCCTGAAGACCGATCAGCCGGGCAGGACGTGAGCCGCGGCCTCTCGCTTTGGCTGGATGGTCTGCGTGTCTTCGCCACGCTGGCCGTGGTCCTGTCGCATCTGGCCTATCCACGCTTCACCCGGGGCGACTACAACATCTTGCGCGAATGGAACATCGGCAGCGATGCGGTCATCTTGTTCTTTGTTATCTCTGGGATCGTCATCGCCTACGCGGCAGAACGGGATGGGACACTTGGACAGTTTGCCTTCAAGCGCCTGACGCGGCTTTGGTCGGTGCTGCTGCCGGCTCTGTTGCTAACACTAGCGTTTGACCGGTTGGGGTATCCTTTGGATCCAACGGCCTATCCTGCACCGTTTTTTCAGCCTCTCGGGTTGTGGGAGATGCTGGTACACGGGCTGAGCTTTACCAATGAGTGGTGGGTTCCAGGGCGGTTGAGACTTGGGTCGAACGGCCCGCTCTGGTCTCTCAGCTATGAGGCGGCCTATTATGCGCTGTTTGGTGCGTCGGTGTTCCTGTCCGGCTGGCTTCGGGTCGCCGTTGTGCTGTCTTTGTGCTTGCTCGCCGGTCCGCTGGTGCTGCTGTTGATGCCGGCCTGGCTGATCGGGGTCTTTCTGTGGCAGCGGCTGAGGGCTGGACCCGACCGGTTGCCAAGCCCACCCCTTGCGGTGATCCTTGCTCTGGCAGCGCCCCTGGCCTACGTGGCCGCTGTGTCTATCGATGTGCCCGACCTGCTGGCGGCGATCACCGGCCTCGCCTTTGTGCCAGTTCACCACAGCGCGGTTTTGAGCTTTTCGGACGAGGCGCCCTGGAATGCGATCATTGGCGCTTTAGCGGCCATCCATATTCTCGGTATGGCATCTCTGCTGGCGCGGGTGCGGGCCGACGGGCGCTGGATCCGTTGGCTGGCTGGCGCTAGTTTCTCGGTCTATGTCACGCACTACCCCGCCTTGCATCTGCTCGACGCGGCTTTGCCCGAGGACCTTTTCGGACGCGACATGGCCCTGCTGGTCGGCGCCTTGACCGTCGGACTGGTCTTTGCTGAGTTCTTTGAGCGGCGTCTTGGGGCCTTCAGACGCGCCCTGCGCGCTGCCATGGGAACCCCGCCGCCCGAGGCGCGGCATAGGGGCTGATCACTCCTTTTCTGCCACCCACTTGGTTGTGGACTCTCTGCCCCTCGCCTAAACTCCGCCCCGGGGGGAGCCGTCCAGGACAAGAGCAAACATCATCGCCTCGTCCTGCGTCTTGCCGCACGGCCAATGTGAGGACGAAAAGGACCTTATCGTATGCGCATCCTGATTGCGTCCCTTGTGTTGTGCGCCCTGGTGGCAACGCCGACGCCCGTTCCCAGCGCTGACCCTGTCGTCTGGAAGGTGTCTCTATGGGGCAAGCGCCGGGCCTTCACCGAGCATGTGGAGAAGCTGGCCAAGCTGGTCTCGGCCCGCACCGGCGGCAGCTTTCGGATCGAGCTCTATTACGGCGGTCTGTCGCCCAGCCGGCAGAACCTGGATGGCATAGCGGCGGGCAAGTTCGAGATGGCGCAGTTCTGCTCGGGTTATCACCCCGAGAAGAACCAGGTGCTGACAGTACTCGAGCTGCCCTTTTTGGGCGTCGACAGCCTTGAGCAGGCCCGCGCGGCCAGCTTTGCCGTCTATGCGCATCCCATGGCGCGGGCCGAGATGGCACAATGGAACGCACACTTGCTGATGCCAACGCCACTGCCCCAGTACAATCTGGTCGGCCGCGGTGAGCCACCGGTCTCGATGGATTGGTTCCGTGGCAAGAAGATCCGGGCCAGCGGCGGGATGGCAGAGGCCTTCCGGACCTTCGCCGCCGACACCGTGTCGCTGACGGCCACCGAGACCCGGGAGAATATGCAAACTGGCAATGTCGAGGCCGTGGCTTTCGCCCAACATGCGCACTTCTCGTTCGACACGATTTCACTCGCCGAATGGTGGACAAGCAATCTCAACCCGGGAACGCTCGAATGCCCGGTGGTTGTCAATGCAGCCGCGTTTGATGCGCTGTCAGATGAGCACCGCAGCGCACTTGAGGGCGCTGTGATGCCTGCGATGGACTATTACATCGAGAACTATCGCGACATCATCAACAAGTGGAAGGAAGTGATTGAGGTCTTTGACATCGGCGTTGTTCGGCTCGATCCTTCGGAAATTGGGCGGATGCGGGATCTGGCGGCCACGCCGCTGCACCGCAAATGGGTCGCCGAGATGACCGGGCGTGGATTGCCTGCCGAAGAGCTCCTTGGCCTCGTCCAAGATACGAACTGAGCCTCACAGCGCCGGCCGTGTAGGGTCGGCGCGCTCTCCCTGTCCGGATCCCGGATCTCAGCGGGTGAATTTCTTGTACTTGATGCGTTTCGGTTCGACCGCGTCGGGGCCTAGGCGGCGGATCTTGTCTTCCTCATAGGCCTCGAAATTGCCCTCGAACCACTCCACATGAGCGTCGCCTTCAAAGGCCAGGATGTGCGTGCAGAGCCGGTCTAGGAAGAAGCGGTCGTGGCTGATGACCACCGCGCAGCCGGCGAAGTCCAACAACGCGTCTTCCAGCGCCCGCAGCGTCTCGACGTCGAGATCGTTGGTTGGCTCGTCGAGCAGCAGCACGTTGCCGCCTGATTTCAGCAGCTTGGCCATATGCACGCGGTTGCGCTCACCGCCCGAGAGCAGGCTCATCTTCTTCTGCTGATCGCCGCCCTTGAAGTTGAAGGCACCGCAATAGGCGCGGGAGTTCATCTCGGCATCGCCAAGCGGCAGGACATCGAGCCCCTCCGAGATCTCCTCCCACACCGTCTTGTTGGGATCGAGCGCATCGCGGGACTGGTCCACATAGGCGAGCTTCACCGTGTCGCCAAAGCTGACGGCACCCGCATCCGGCGTCTCGTCCCCGATGATCATGCGGAACAGCGTGGATTTGCCTGCTCCGTTCGGCCCGATCACGCCGACGATCCCACCCGGCGGCAGCGAGAAGGAGAGATCCTCGATCAGCAGGTGGTTGCCATAGCCCTTGCGGATGCCCTCGACCTCGATGACCTTCGAGCCGAGGCGTGGGCCGTTGGGGATGACGATCTGGGCGCGCCCGACGCGCTCGCGCTCGGACTGGCCGGCCAGCTCGTTATAGGCGTTGATGCGGGCCTTGGATTTCGCCTGGCGCGCCTTGGGGTTCGAGCGGATCCAGTCGAGCTCGCGCTCCAGGGTCTTCTGGCGGGCTTTGTCTTCGCGGGCCTCTTGCGCGAGGCGCTTGGCCTTCTGCTCGAGCCAGCTCGAATAGTTGCCCTCCCAGGGAATGCCGCGGCCACGGTCGAGCTCGAGGATCCAACCCGTGATGTCATCGAGGAAGTACCGGTCATGGGTGACGATCAGGATCGTGCCTTTGTACTCGATCAGGTGCTTTTGCAGCCAGGCGATGGTCTCGGCATCGAGGTGGTTCGTCGGCTCGTCGAGCAGCAGCATCTCAGGCGCTTCGAGCAGCAGTTTGCAGAGCGCCACGCGCCGGCGCTCACCGCCCGAGAGTTTTGAGACCTTGGCCTCGTCCGACGGGCAGCGGAGCGCCTCCATGGCCACATCCACCTGGCTGTCGAGATCCCAGAGCCCCTCGGCATCGATCTGGTCCTGGAGGGTGGTCATCTCCTCCATCAACTCGTCCGAGTACTCCTCGGCCACCTTCATGGCGACCTCGTTGAAGCGCGTGATTTTGGCTTGCTTCTCGGCCACGCCCAGCATCACGTTGCCGCGGACATCAAGGCTCTCGTCCAGCTCGGGCTCTTGGGGCAGATAGCCGACCTTGGCGCCCTTGGCCGCCCAGGCCTCGCCAGTAAAGTCCTTGTCCTGGCCCGACATGATCCGCATCAACGTCGACTTGCCGGCACCGTTGACGCCGACCACACCGATCTTCACCCCGGGCAGGAACGAGAGACGGATGTTCTCGAAACATTTCTTGCCACCGGGATAGGTCTTGGAGACCCCGTCCATGTGATAGACGTACTGATAGGATGCCATCTGGGATGCCTCACCGTGCCGGGAATTGGCCCGGGTCTTAGCGGACGGGGAGGGCGCGATCAATCCTCTCGCGGGCTTACGCGTTCAGCCCAGCAGGTCGAGCTCCGGGGCCATGACGAACACGCCGTCGTCGATCACCGGGCGGGTCGCATCGATGTTCTCCTGCGCATTGGCAAAGGCGATCAGCATATCGGCCCGGTCGAGCGCACCGCTGGCAAAGGCATCGGTCCAAAAGCTGAGGCCGGCCGCATCGGGCGCGCGCATCAGGACATTCTCGAACAGCGCCGTGACATAGTCCTCATCCGAAGGGTCTTCCCCATACCGCACCGCGAACTCATCACTGGAGATGAAAGCGAGAGCCGCGTTGCGCACTCCGAAACTCGCATCGAGCTGGGAGACCCAGAACCGCAGGCCCCCCTCATCGGGCGTCCGCGCGAAAGCCGCCGCATAGAGCCGATAGCCGATGTCGAGATTGTTTCCCGAGATGTCATAGAGATAATCGCCATCGTCGAGGTCGATCCGCTCGATCCCGGTCAAGAGATCCGCCTGTCCCCCTGGTTTGGCCAACGTGATCGAACCATCGCTGCCGAGATCGGGGACGAAGGCGGCGGAGCTGCCATCATAGATCGCGCGGTCGGTGCCATCTCCGCCCTCGATCACGTCTGAGCCCTCTGAGCCGAAGACCACATCATCGCCGGCAAAGGCACGCACGGTGTCATCGCCGATGCCGCCTTCGAGCTGCAGCGCGGGTGGCTGATCATCGCCCAAGGTGCCCTCAACCACACCGCCCGTCGTGGCGCCCAAGACCACGATGTCATTGGCGGTGATCGGAATACCGCTCAGCACCTCATGGAAAATTTCGACCGTGGTTTGCGCATTCAGACGCAAGAGCGTGGTGTTGGTGAAAGGCCGTTCGGCCGTGGCCAGCACCTCGGCATCGGTTGTGAAGCCGAACCCTGCATCGATCTCGATCGTGTCGAGGTTAAAATCAAAATCCGAGAGCTCGATCGCGCCATCGCCAGGCTCGATCCGATAGACATCCGCCCCCGCATCACCAAAGAACTGGTCGTTGCCTCCGCCGGCACGCAGGGTATCGTTGCCCTGGCCGCCTTGGAGTTGATCATCCCCCGGCCCGCCGTTCAGGCTGTCATTGCCGAACTCGCCCAGGATGATGTCGTCGCCAAAACCGCCCAGCAAAGTGTCGGCGCCGTCGTCCCCTTGCACAAAGTCATCGCCTCCGAGCGCGTTGATCACCTCGCCGATATTGGTGCCGAAGATCGTCACATCGGGGCCTTCGGTGACCAGCGCCGGCTGGCTGCCCTGGCGGCTGAAGCCCTCGATCTCGAAGCCGATATCGGCCAGCAAGGCCAGATCGATATCGGTCGCCGTTTTGGTCGTGCCGGTGATGGTGATTGGGTCCAACAGGACCTGGTCGCCGTTGAATCCATCCAGCACGTGGAGCGTGTCGTCGAGCGGAACGCCGGCGCCGTCCGTGACTGCCAGGGCGTTTGGGCCGACGGCGCGTCCGTTCGAGACCTGTGTGTCAAAGGCTGCCGAGGTGCCAACGCCCAGCACATGCCCGATCTCGTGCAGGACGGTCGTGTATAGGTCGTCTTCGAACGGCCCCGGCGGGTCCAGGCTGATGTTCCAATTGACGTTGGTCGCAAAGGTGATGACGCCGGCATAGTACTCGACATCTGTCACGGGTCCGTCACCGCGGAAATCGGACTCGAAACGCCGGCCGAGCGCATCACCGACCAGGAAGCCATCGAGGTTCAGCCCCGTCGGTCCGCCAAAGCCCAGTGAGTCCGGCAAATCCGTCGCGCCAACAAAGATTAGGACATCGTCGATCGGCTGGTCCAGCACGACCCGAAAGGAGCCGGGCCCGCCATTGGGGTCTGAGACGTCGAAGGCGATCCCCGCAGGCACGTCCTCGAACTCGTCGAGGATGATGCCTTCCCATTCGGCCGCCGCGGCCTCGAGCACGGCTCGCACCGCAGGGTCGTCGAAAAAGCCAGAGCTGTCTAAGCTGTAGTCGAATTCAATGTCGAAGGTCATGCCTCAGCCCACCCGCTGCACGATGTGGGATAGTATACCGCAGAGTGGAGAGCGCCGACAGGACATTTGGTCCCTAGCGCGCGAGACGACGGAAAGCGGATTTGTCGAACTCGGTTTTCTCCGCGCTCAAGCTGTCCTCGGCCCGTGGCGCGGCGGGTGAGGGTGCCTCCGGGGGCTCTGGCAGCGCCTCCCGAGCAGCGGGCGCGTCCGGCGGAGTGGCGGTCTCCACAGGCGCAGGCTCCTCGGTCTCCGGCTGGAAGGCGGGATTGTGGACGACTTCGGAGACGACCAGTTCATCCCCCTCAACAAGGCAAAACCGCGCCACGTCCCGCTCGCTCAGCACAAGGCCGGTTCCATCAGGGCTGCGGTGAAGTTTGATCCGGTACATGGCCCATCCTTTCCCCTGATATACGACAAGGACGCGAGCGCTTACAATGGCTTGGCTGCTTGGCTATGGCCTATGGACAACCGCGCCGCCGCGTGGTCGCATCCTATATCGCCGGATGCCGATTGCAGGGGTGGAGACGGGCGGTCGAGGATGCAAAACATCGTGATTTTGACCGGGGCCGGCGTGTCGGCGGAGAGCGGGCTCGGAACCTTCCGGGACATGGACGGGCTATGGACACGCTATGATCTGGCAGATGTCGCGACCCCCGAGGGGTATCAGCGAGACCCAGATCTGGTGCTCGCCTTCTACAATGCCCGCAGGCGCAATTGCCGCGAGGCGATACCCAATGCTGCCCACTATGCTTTGGCTCGGCTCGAGGAGACTTTTCCAGGGCGGGTGACCCTAGTCACTCAGAACATCGATGATTTGCATGAGCGGGCCGGCCACCGGGAGGTGATCCACATGCATGGCGAGTTGATGAAGGCGCTCTGCGGAGCCTGCGATCACCGCTGGGGCTGGCTGGGGACGATGAGCCGCGACGATGCCTGTCCGGTCTGCGGCGCCGTCGGACAAGTGAGGCCGGACGTGGTCTGGTTTGGAGAGGTGCCGTACTGGATGGACGAGATCGCTGCCCGCCTTGCCAGATGCAAGCTGTTCCTGTCGATCGGCACCTCAGGGGCGGTCTATCCAGCAGCGGGGTTTGTGGCCGAGGCATCAGCGCAAGGTGCGCGCACGCTCGAACTGAACCTCGAGCAGAGCGACGGCGCTGCACTGTTCGATCAGGTGCGGCTCGGGCCTGCAAGCCAGACTGTGCCGGCCTGGGTTTCGGCGCTGATCGACGCGGAGTGATCGTCGGACGTGGGCTCAGCCCGTCAGAGACTCGGCGACCTGGCGCTTTACCTTGAGCGCGCGGGGGCTGAGATCCGCGTCTTTTTGCTTCATAAGGAAGGCATCAAGGCCGCCGCGGTGGTCCACCGTGCGTAGCGCCGCTGCCGCGATGCGGAAGCGAAACGAGCGCCCGAGCGTGTCGGACTGCAACGTGACCATATTCAGATTTGGCAGCCAGCGTCGGTTGGTCTTGATGTTCGAGTGGCTGACCTTGTGGCCCGTGGCCACACCCTTGCCGGTGAGCTCGCAGCGGCGCGACATGATCCGTGTCCTTCCAGCGTGTCGGCAGCGGTGGCGCTGTTGGCCTGACCGTGCCAAATGACCCTTGCGGGTCGCATAAATCCGAGGGGCGATCGATACCCGCATCGCCCGCTCGGGTCAAGCCATCCCACGGGCTTGGGCGACTAGAAGCGCTCGACCCAGGGGCGAAGCTCGATCTCCCATGCCCAGGTGCTGCGGTCCTGTTCGAGGAAATGCCAATAGCTACGGGCGATTGCATCCGGATCCAGCATCGAGTCGGGGCGATCGGCGGGATCGATGCGCTCGGGACGCGCCGGATTGCGGATGCCCCCATCAATCACGAAATGGCCGATATGTACGCCCTTTGGATGGAGCTCCCGCGCCATCGACTGCGCAAGGCCCCGCAAGGCAAACTTGCCCATGGCAAAGGGCGCCGATTGCGGATAGCCCTTCACCCCGGCCGAGGCCCCGGTGAAGAGGATCGCGCCATGGCCCGCCTCGACCATCCGTTGGGCCGCTTGTTGTGCGGCATAAAATGCGCCGAGCGCTGTAACCGTAACGGCGTTTGCCACCGCGGCCGTATCCAGATCGGTGACCGGTCCGCGCACGCGAGCCGAGGGATTGTAGACCAACACATTCGGCGCTCCGGTCGGATCCAACGCGGCAAACAGGGCGGCAACGGCGCTGGCATCGGCGGCATCGCAGGTGTGCAGGCTGGCCCCGGTCTCCTCGGCCAAGGCGCCAAGATCCGCCGTCGATCGCGCTGCTAGCGCTACGCTCAACCCTTTGGCCGCGAAGAGCCGGGCCAAGCTGGCCGACAAACCGCTGCCCGCCCCGATGATCAGCGCGCGCGCAAAGCGTGGTGTCATGCGATCCTCCCGATTGGTGCGGCTGCGAGATGCAAAGGCCAAAACCCTTGGCGGCGACCGCTCGACTATGCTGTACCATAGCGCAGCACACGCAACCAATCGCACGAGGCGCCCATGACGACCGTGTACACAACCCAGGCACTGCGTATCACCGGGGTGAATGCGGTGCAAAGCACCTTCGAGGGCTTGGTGCCGCTGCGCATCAGCACCGACGACATAACTTTCCTGATTCAAGAGGACGGGCCGAGCAACCTGTTCAACGACACGTTCCAGGTTGGCACTGAGGAGTTCGTGATAGGCGCGGTCTCGGCTCGTCAGTTCCTTTTCATCGATGGCGTTTCCTTCAACGAGGCGATCTACCTCCTGTTTGAAGTCGGTGAGAGCGATGAGGCCTTTGCCGTCCTGTCCGAGGGTGTTCCATTGCCGACGCCACCGGCCGGAGCCGATGTCGATGCCTTCTTGCAAAGCATTTCGGCGAATGAGGTGGATCTTGGCAATATCCTGGATAGCCCCTACCGCGAGGGCGAGTTCTTCGAGTTCGCTGATATTCAGGGGCTGACTTTGGTGGGCGATGGGCTGAGCCCCAATCGCGCGAAGACGATCGCTTACGTCTACGAGGCGGGCTTGGACCGGGATGGCAACATCGATTTGCCAGGGCTCAACTTCTGGATCGATGGCGCCGAAAATGGCCTGACCAACCGGCAGATCGCGCAAGCTTTCCTTGACAGCTTTGAGTTCGAAGAGAGCTTTGGCGACCCGGACACGCTGAACGATTTCAGTTTTGTCACAGTGCTTTATGAGAACGTGCTTGATCGGACGGCAGATAATGCGGGGCGGAATTTTTGGCTCTCGGTGCTGGATGATCCGGACGTGGATCGGGCGGATTTGCTGCTGGCCTTCGCCCGCAGCACCGAGAACGTGAACGCCTCGGCCTTTGTCGACACGTTGGTCGAGAGCGATCCGGGCATTTGGACATTTGGCTGATCGGGGCGCGGGAATGCCATCCACGATCGTGATCACCGGTGCCAATCGGGGGATCGGCCTCGAGCTGGCGCGCCAAGCCTTGGCCAGGGGCGACCGGGTGGTGGCGACCGCGCGCCGGCCCGAGGCAGCGGGCGAGCTCGCCGCCTTGGTGAAGGGACCGGGGGAGCTCAGCGTCGCGCCTCTCGATGTCACGGACCCTGCCAGCGCGTCCGCGTTGGCGGCGCAGATCACCGGGCCGATCGATCTGTTGGTCTGCAATGCCGGGCAATTCTTGGCGCGCGGCGGGGTCGATGATCCTGCCCACACCGCCGCGGCCTGGCAGAGCTGTCTGATGACCAATATCGCCGGACCGTTCTTCACGGTGCGTGCTTTGTTGCCGGGGCTGAGCGCGGCCGAGGCGGGCAAGATTGCCATCATCTCCTCGATCATGGGCTCAAGCGGGCGGGCACCGGGCGGGTCGTATATCTACCGTGCCTCCAAGGCGGCGGCGACGAACCTGGCCAAGAACCTCGCCGCCGAACTGGCGCCCCAAAGGATTGCCGTCGGTGCCTATCACCCGGGCTGGGTGCGCACCGATATGGGCGGCGGCTCGGCCGATCTCTCGGTCGAGGAGAGCGCGGCCGGGCTGCTCAAACGCTTCGACGCCCTGGGGCCGGAGACCACGGGTGTCTTCGAGGACTACAGCGGCGCTCCGATGCCGCTCTGACCGCCGGGCCCTCAGCTCGCGTAGTCGCAGCCCTCCGCATCCAGGATCGCCCGGATCTCGCGGAGATGGTCGTCGCTCACATCGCCATAGTCGTTGAGCTGCTCGAACGTCTTTTGCGCGACACTGTCCGAGAGCATGTTGAGCGGTTTGCCGGTCCACAGAGCCTGGATGTAATTCTTGCAGGCCCGCTCGAAATAATACATCCGATCAAAGGCTTCGCCGACAGTGCGGCCAATTGTCATGATCCCGTGATTGCCCATGATCAGCACGGTCTTGAGCGGATCGGCCAACAGCGCGCAGGTGCGCTCGGCCTCCTCCTCAAATGCCAAGCCGTCATAGCCCATGTCGATCGCCTGGGCGCCAAAGAAGGCCGCCGCGGTCTGATTGATCGGCGGAAGCTTTGGATCCGCGAGACAGGCCAGAACAGTGCCGAAGGGCGGGTGCAGGTGCACCGCACAGCGCGCGTGGGGGCAGAGCCGGTGCACAGCGCCGTGCAGGCCCCAGGCCGTCGGATCGGGCGCATCGGGCCGATCCATGGTGCTGGGGTCATTGGCATCGAGCAGCAAGAGCTCGGAGGCGCGGATTCGCTCGAAATGCCGGTTCTTGGGATTGATCAGGAACTGGCTGCCATCGTCGTTCACCGCCAAGGAAAAATGGTTGGCGATACCCTCGTGGAAATCCAGCCGAGCGCTCCAGCGGAAGGCGGCGGCGAGATCGGCCCGCTCCTCGGTGAGCGGGCTCGCGAGGGGAAGGCTCTCGGCTAGGCTCATGGCAACACTCCTTATGTTTGCCGCGAGCTTGCGCGCGCCCCGGCCATAGTCAAGAGGGTACATTGGTGGTTGGAATCTCGGCGTGATAAGATCCGCGTAACTGAGACCGCGATATATTGGAACAACTTGTAAATCGAAGAGGTTGCCGAATGTACGGACAGAGCCAAGGGGTCGTGCCGGCCGAGGATGGAGCCGAGACCGACACTGCCAAACCAATCCTCGACCATGAAATGGTCGGCGAATTGGTCGAGGATTATGGGGCGGACATGCTGGACGAGCTCCGCATGAGCCTGAAATCAGAGGGCACACAATTGGTGGACGCCCTGATGGTCGACGCGCAGGAGAGCAACGCCCAGGACGCGGCCGCGCATCTGCACGCCATTCGCGGAGCGGGGTTGAGTGTCGGGTGCGCGACGCTCGGCGCGTTTTGTCAGCGCTTGGAGGTTGCCGCCAAGGGCGGTGTGGCGCCGTCGGCCGACGATGTGGCCGAGCTGTCGTCGCTGCTCGAGCAGTCGGTGGTCGCATTGGGCGAGGCGGTTTCGGCCGCCCGCTGAGCCGTATCGGGGCGCTCTAGCAGCAAGGCGGAGACGTCGTCGTCGAAGAGCGCCCCCGACGTCCGGTCCCGTACCTCTTTGACCAGGGCCGGCAACACCTCTCCCACCTCACGATCCGCAAGCGCGGTGAGCATGTCGGTCAGCCCTTCGAGGCCGATCATCCCGTTCTCCGGATGCTCCGCCTCGCTGAGGCCATCTGAGTGCAGCAGCACCCGGTCCCCGATGCCAAGCTCAAACGGGGTGGAGTTGTAGGGAATGCCCTGAAGCAAGCCAACCGGTGGCCCGCCGGCCTGCAGCAATTCGATCTCACCATCCTTGCGTTGCAGGATCGGCGGCAGATGGCCGGCGCGGCAATAGCGTCCCTCACCGGTCTCGAGGTCGAGCACCAGCATGACCATCGTGAAGTAGAGCTCGTGCTCCTTCGAGATCACGAAACGCTCATTGAGGTCACAGACAATGTCGGCCGGATCGCGCACTTCAAAGGAGCCGTCATCGGCCTCGGTGAAGGCGAAGCGGCTGCGATCCTCGGATTTCGACAAGAGCTGCGCGAGGTTGGCGGCCCGAAGCGCTGGCGCGACACCGTGCCCCGCCACGTCGATCGAAAAGAAGCCGATAGCCCGGGTGCCGATCGGGAAATAGCCGATCAGATCCCCGCCCACATGGTGCGCGGCTTGGAAGACTGCGGCGATGGGGGTCCCGTTGCAGGTGGCATAGAGCGGCGGCGCGGTCTCGCGCTGGAGCATGCTGGCCAGACGCAGATCCCGCTCGATCTGGGCCTGGGCGGTTTCCAAATCGTCGCAGGTCTTTTTCAGCTCGGCCTTTTGTGCGAGTAGGCGGGCTTGTGCCGCCACCAGCCGTTCTCCGACCGAGAGCCGGGCGATCAGCTCGGTCTCATTCACCGGTTTGCTGAGGAAATCATCGGCGCCGGCGGTCAAGCCCTCGGCCACCGCCTCACCCTCGGAGCGGGCGGTCAACAGGATGAAATAGGTGTAGCGATCGCTCTCGGTGCGCTCGGCGCGCAGCTTGGTGCAGAGCTCGGGGCCCGTGAGTTTGGGCATCATCCAGTCGCTCAGCACAAGGCTGATCGGGTTTGCCTGCAAAATCTTGAGCGCTTGCTGACCATCAGAGGCCTCGAGCACCGAATAGCCATTCCGGTTCAGAAGGCTCCGCAGCAGCAGCCGCTGCATACCGGAATCGTCGACGACCAGGATCGTCTTCTCATCCACCGCTAAAGTTTGGCTCTCGCCCACGGAATCGGCCCCCTCACGCCGGTATTTGCACACGAATGAAATCGTCCAAGCGTGCTTAAGGTTCGGTGAAGGCGCCCACGTTCTGGTTTTGCGAATTGGTAACCGTTCCCACGCTATCCGCTTTTCCAAGCTGATCCGGAAGCCGGACAGACCGGCCGCGTTGTTCGAATTCGACGCCAGACGTGAGGAAAGGACTGCCGTGGGACCCGAGTCGAATGAGGACTGCAGGACCGCCAGCCTCACCAGTGATCCAGCCGATGTGGCGCCGGCCATCGACGCGCTGATGGGACCGCTGGGGAACCAAGACCCGCTGGGCCGATTGCCCGCCGCAGCCGCAGATGATCTGAGGCTGGCCCTGACCGAAGTGCTGAACAATTGCATCCTTCACGGGTATGAGGATCAACGCGGCCGTCCGATCGAGATGGCGCTGCGGGTCACGCCGTCCGGGGTCGCGCTGAATGTCGCCGACCAGGGCCGGACCCCGCCCGAATCGCTCCTGGTCGATCAGGCCGATGCGTTCGATCCGCTGGCCCTGTTCGATGACAAAGGATCGGAGGCCATGGCCGAGAGCGGGCGCGGCTGGGCCATGATCCGGATGCTGACCGACGGGCTCTCGCTCGAGCAGCGCGATGGATGGAACATCCTGACCATGGAGAAGACGGTTGGAGCGTGACCGTGCCAGCGCCGGTTTGAGCAGGGGAGTGGCTCGCGAGGTTCCGCCCGAGCAGACGGGCCGTCTCGCGCGACGGTTGCGGATCCTGTATCTAACCGGCCTGACGCTGATCGCCGGTCTCGCGGTCGCGATCTTCGTCATCAGCCAAGAGAAACATGACCTGCATGGCACAGCGGTCGAAGCGATCGGGCTGAGCGCGGGCCAGCCTTATCTGGTGGACCGGATCGGCGTGTTGACGGTCGAGATCCTCGATGCCGAGCCATCGGAACGGTCAGCCCTGCTGGTCGAGCTGTCCGAGCGCGCGGACAAGTTGGAACAGGACCGCCAGGCGCTCCTGGACATTGTCGATGCATCGGCTCCGGCCGATCTGCTGGAGCTGACTGTCGGACCGCTCGGCACCGACATCGCGCTAAAGCGCATCGGTGCGGTGGTCGCGCGGTTCCTGGACAACCAGGACCCGGCGGTCGCGGCCGAGATCTGGCCAGTCGAAACCCGGTTTCTCACGCAGCTCGAGCGATCGGCTCAGCTGCACCAGAGATGGGCGACCGCGCGGATGGACCAGATGGGCATGCTGCAGCGCGGCCTTGCCATGGTTCTGATGCTGTTCCTGATCCTCGAGGTTCTGCTGATCTTCCGGCCGATGGAGCGCACCATCACCCAATCGGCCAAGCGATTGACCGAGATCTTCTCTGTCATGAGCCAGGGCGTTCTGGTCACCGATGCCAGCGAGACGGTCGTGTTCAGCAACCGCCGTTTGCGCGAGGTGCTCGAACTGCCGGAGAGCTGGGTGCCCGAGGGACAGAAAATCTCTGACGTGATCGGCATGTTCGCGAATCGCGGCGACTATGGTCCGCGCCTGCTGCCGGGTGCCGAGTTCACGCCCGAACTCTACATGAGCGGAGACTTCGAGGGCATCTATCACGAGACCGAGTCGGGTCGGACCGTGTCGGTCGCAACGACACAGCGCCGCGGTGGTGGCTGGGTCTTCTCCTTCACCGACATGACAGGCCAAAAGGAGCAGGCGCGCATCCTGGCGGCGGCCGAGCGCTCCGCCGCGGCCAACGCGGCCGAGGCCAACCGCCTCGCTATCGTCGCGCGGCACACCTTGGACCTCATCCTGCTCATGCAACCCGATGGCCGGATCTCTTGGGCCAATGACGCGTTCCTGCGGTTCACTGGCTTTGGGCAAGAGGATGTTGAGGGAAGCACCCTCGACATTTTGTTCGGTGCCGCCAGCGACCCCGAGACCTGCACTGGCATTCTCGAAGCCATCGCCGAACAAGACTCCGCGGCCTGTGAGATCATGCTCTACCGCGCCAATGCGCGTGGGTATTGGGCGGATCTGACGCTCAGCCCGGTGCACTCCGACGGCAAACTCACGCACTTCATCTGTGCGGTGCGCGACAGCACCCATCGCAAGCGCATCCAGGAGCAGCTCGCGGCCTCTGAAGCTCAGGCGATCGAGCTCGCCAAGCGCGCCGAGGCGGCCAGCAATGCGAAATCGGCCTTTGTCGCCAGCATGAGCCACGAGATCCGGACCCCGATGAACGGCATTATCGGTATGTCGGATCTGCTGTCCGAGACCGATCTCACCACTGACCAGCAGCTCTATTGCGACACGATCAAGCATTCGGGCGAAGCCCTGCTGATGATCGTCAACGACGTGCTCGATTTCGCCAAGATTGAGTCGGGCAAGCTCGAGATCACGCCCGTGGCGTTCGATCTCCGGGCGCTGGTAGAGGATGTTGTGCTGCTGTTTTCGGCCCGGGCGGTGCAGCGGGGCATTGCGCTCGGCCACAGCTATCAGCCATCCTTGCCCACGGGCTTCCTCGCTGATGAGGGACGGATCCGCCAGATCCTCATCAACCTGGTCAGCAACGCGGTCAAGTTCACCGATCAAGGCAGCGTGCAGATGACCGTCGATGGGCACACCGAGGCGGGTCGCGCGATCGTCCAGGTCTCGGTCAAGGACACGGGCATCGGCATTCCATCGGATGCGCTGAACGACATCTTTGCCGACTTTGTCCAGGCAGATCAGGGCGTTCGGCGGAAATTCGAAGGAACCGGTCTCGGCCTCGCTATCACCAAACGGCTGATCGACGCCATGGGCGGCGAGGTTTGGGTCGAGTCGGTGCAGGGCGAGGGGGCGACCTTCCACCTGCGCTTGCCCTTGCCGCTCGAACCCGATGCCGCCCGCGCGATGCCGGCGATCCCGACGCTCGAGCCCGGCGCCACGGCCTTCATCGCTGAGGACTTCGATGCAGACCGTCGGATGCTCGCCGGTTCGACCGCCCATTTCGGCTTCAAGGTGACGGATGCCGCGACCACTGAGCATGCGCTCGAAAGTCTTGGGGCCATGGCTGGAGGGAAGGGCCCGACGCTCGCCCTCATCGATTCGAGCCTGTGCCGCGAGGGAGAGGATCTGGTTGGCATCATCGCCTCGCGCCATCCGGACTGTGTCACGGTGCTGTTGCTTGAGGTCGATACGGAGCCGGGCGAACTCAACATCTCGCAGCCCACGCTGAACTTGCGCAAGCCGCTGCGCCTTGGTGCGCTGGCCACGGCCATCGGCGAAGGATTGGTCGCGAAGGGGCATGCCAAGCTGCAAACTGTGACAACAGCGCGTGACATGCCCGAAATCCCCGGCGTCGAGGCCGAAGGCGATCCGGAAAGCGCCCTAGGCCTGCGCATTCTGATCGCCGAGGACAACCGCACCAACCAGCTGGTGCTGCGAAAGATGTTGGCCGAAGAGGACTGCGTCTTGGCCTTTGCCGGCAACGGGTACGAAGCGCTTCAGCTCAGCGACACGTTCGGGCCGGATCTGATCTTCATGGACATCTCCATGCCGGAGATGGACGGCTATGAGGCCACCCGAATGATCCGGGCGCGTGAGCATGAGATCAACCGGCCGCCGGTGCCGATTGTTGCGCTCACCGCCAACGCCATGAGCGGCGACCGCGAGAAATGCCTCGAGGTGGGCATGAACAACTATCTCGCCAAACCCGTGCGTAAGCGCCAGGTGCTCGACATGATCGAGCGCTACCGCGAAGAGGCAGAGCGGCTGTTCGCAGGGGCGTGACGCCCTCTGCGGGTCAGAGCGCCTCGAAGGCCAGCGCCAGTGCTGTGTCCTTTGAGGTGAGCCCGCCGGCATCATGGGTGGTCAGACGCACCTCGACCCGGTTGTAGACGTTCACCCATTCTGGGTGGTGATCCGCGGCCTCCGCTTCGAACCCGGCGCGCACCATCCAAGCCAGTGCATCGCGAAAGCCCGCAAAGCGATACGTCTTGCAGATCGCGCGCCCGTCTTCCGACAATTGCCACCCGGCTTCGCGTAAGGCATCGGTCAGGAAGGTTTCAGAGGCCATGGCTCAATTCTCTCCGGGCTCCTTTGGGTTGCCCGAAAAGGTAGAGCGGTCGATGACGAGTTGTACTCGGTCCGAGCAAAACCATGTCCGGCCGAATTCGAGGATCACGCCATCGGGGGCCGTGTTGATGCTCTCGGCCAAGAGCACCGGGTGGTTCTCGGCCATACGCAGGTGCCGGGCGATCATGGCCCCGGGCATCACGGCGGTCAGACGCGTAGAATGACGCTCATAACTCCCGTGGCCGACCCGCGAGAGCGCGCGGGTGACGCTTCCCTCGGTCTCCAGGGCCTCGCGTATCCCATCCAGCCGTTCCGTCGGGTAAAAGCCTTCCTTGTAGGTGATGGGCACATCGTCAGCGCTTGAGATGGTCTCGCGTACGATGAGCGGGTCGCCTGGCGCGACTCCGAGGGCGCGCGCCGCGCGCCGATCGGCGCCCACATCCTCAATGCGCAGGATATGCGTCTGGCTCTTGCGCCCAATCTCGGCCAAGTTATCGCTCATACGGGTCCGCGGGCCTATGCCATAGTCGAACCGCCCTTGGGTCACATAGGCGCCCGAGCCGCGGCGCACATAGATCCGGCCATCTTCGCGCAAGCCTTCAAGCGCTCGGCGCACCGTGTGCCGGTTCACGCCAAAGCGCTGTGCCATTTCCGCCTCGGTGGGCAGCTTTGAGCCCGGAGGATAAAGACCGTCGTCGATTTCACCGCCGATCGTCGTCAGAATTTGCTGCCACAGGGGCAGTGTTTTTTCACCCATCGCCATCGTCACAAAACTGTATCCCAAGTTCACTCTTTCGCATGTGGACACCCACCCAGGGCGCAGTTATATATCTACTTGTATAGTAGTCCAGACAAATTTGGTTTCCCTATGGCAAAAGACGTCGCGGCTGCCGACAGAAAGCGCTGGTTATCGCTACTAGCCAAGGCAGAAGACTCACATCTCGAACGGCTGTGGACGGCGACGGGGCTGAGCCCGTCCTTTCGATGGCTGCGGTCGCCCCAGTCGGGAACCGTGATGGTGCGCGGCCGGGCAGGGGCCACGGGAGCGCCTTTCAATCTAGGTGAGATGACGGTGACCCGCTCTGCGCTGCGGCTGGAGACCGGCGAGATCGGCCATGGCTATGTCTCTGGACGCAGCAAGCGCAAATCCGAGATCGCAGCCCTCTGCGATGCGCTTTTGCAAGTCGCGGACAGCCGCGCGGAGAAGGTCGATACCGGTGTCATAAGCCCCTTGGAGCAGGCCGCCTCGGCCGCCGTTCATATGCGTGCCGAGAAGGCTGCCGCCACCAAGGTGGAGTTCTTCACTCTGGAACGCGGAGCCGAATGATGGACGCAGCCGTACTCGAAGGTGGCTTCGAGGATCTGCCACAGCAGCTGGCCAGGGCGTTTCGCGCGGCGCTCGAGGCGCTGTCCGATCCTGGCGCCATCCGGTCCATGGAGCGCACCAGCCCGCCAGAGATCGGCTCGGCGGCGGGGGCTCTGCTCCTCACCTTGTGTGACGGGACCACCCGGCTCTGGCTCCCCGAACGCCTCAACCCTGGACCGGCCGACCACTGGATCCTGTTCCATACCAATGCCAGCGTGACGCGGGAGCGCGGAGAGGCGGATTTCGCGCTCGGTCGATGGGCCGAGTTGGCGCCCCTGAGCGATTGGAAGGCCGGCACACCCGACTTTCCGGATCGCTCCGCCACGCTCCTTGTCGAGGTCGATGGCTTGGAGGGCGGCGATCCCATGCGCTTGTCTGGCCCCGGGATCCCCGGGCATCGCAGCTTTGCGCCGCGCCTGCCGGACGGCGCCGCACAAGCGCTCGCCGAGAATGCCAGCCGTTTCCCGTTGGGCGTCGATGTCATCCTGGTCGCCGGAAACTGCATCGCCGCCATTCCGCGCAGCACCAGAATCGGGGTCTGACCATGTATGTCGCCGTTAAGGGTGGGGAGCGCGCGATTGAGAACGCGCATGCCTGGTTGGCGGAGGTTCGGCGCGGAGATCCCGCCGTTCCCGTCGTTGCCCCCGACCAGATCCGCGAGCAACTCGGCATCGGCGTGGCGCGGGTCATGGCCGAGGGGTCGCTTTACGATCCGGATCTGGCCTCGCTGGCGATCAAGCAGACCCGCGGGGACATGATCGAGGCAGTCTTTCTCGTGCGGGCCTATCGCACAACGCTGCCGCGCTTTGGCGCCTCGGAGCCGGTTGAGACCGAGCGCATGGCTTGCATCCGGCGCATCTCGGCCACCTTCAAGGACTTGCCAGGTGGGCAGGTGCTGGGCCCGACCTTTGACTACACCCACCGGTTGATCGACTTTACGCTCGCCGCCGAGGGCGAGCCGCCTGCCGCCCCCGTTGCTGAGCCGGGTGCCCCGGAGATGCCGCATGTGGCGAGCTTTCTCAACCACGAGGGCCTGATCCAGGGAGAGGTGGAGGGCGATGATAGCCCGCCGGATCTCACCCGCGAGCCGCTCGATTTTCCGGCTGAACGGGCGCTGCGCCTTCAGGCTTTGACCCGTGCTGACGAAGGCTTCCTGCTCGGGCTCGCCTATTCGACCCAGCGCGGCTATGGCCGGACGCACGCCTTTGTTGGCGAGTTGCGCATCGGCCTGGTGGCGGTCGAGTTCGAGATCCCGGAGCTTGGGTTGACCATCGAGATCGCCGAGATCGAGCTCACGGAATGCGAAACAGTCAACCAGTTCGCAGGCTCGAAGCTCGAGCCGCCGCAGTTCACGCGCGGCTATGGCCTGGTCTACGGCCAGTCGGAACGCAAGGCGTTGTCCATGTCGCTGGTCGACAGGGCGCTGCGTTGGGCCGAGCTTGGTGAGGAGAACGAGGGCGCCCCAGCCCAGGATGCCGAGTTCGTCCTGTCCCATGCGGACAATGTCCAGGCCACAGGCTTTCTCGAGCACATCAAGCTGCCCCATTATGTGGACTTCCAGGCCGAGCTAGAATTGGTGCGCCGCATGCGCCGCGAGGCGCTCGCGCGGAAGGCTGCCGAATGACGGCCATCGTGTTCGATATCGGGAATGTGGTGATCGGCTGGGATCCATTTGCCGTGTTCGACGACCTGCCGCGCGCCGAGGCACAGGCGTTTTTTGACGAGGTCGGGTTTGCCGCGTGGAACCTCGAGCAGGACCGTGGCCGCGCTTGGGATGAGGCCGTGCACCATCTGGCGAGACTTTATCCCCACCGCGCGCCAATGATCGAGCGCTTCCGCGCTGACTGGCTGAAGTCCGTGACAGGCCCCATCGACGGCACCGCTGAGATCATTGAGGACTTGCGCGACCGCGGCCACGCCCTGCATGCGATCACCAATTTTTCGCGCGAGAAATGGGCCGAGACGGTGCCGCGGTTTCCCGTCCTCAGCGCCGCCTTCGGCGAGGTTGTGGTCTCGGCTCATGAGGGGCTGCTGAAGCCTGACCCGCGGATCTTTGGCGTCTTGCTCGAGCGCACCGGGCTTGCCCCCGGAGATGCGCTCTTTGTCGACGACAGCGCGATGAACGTCGCCGGCGCACGGGCCATCGGCATGGCGGCGCACCACTTCCACGATGCCGCGGGCCTGCGCGCAGATCTCGAAACGAGAGGGTTGCTGTGACCGATACCCTTAAGCCGACACGCACCGAGCAAAGCAGCGCCATCGGCAAGGCTTACAACTTTGCTTATCTGGATGAACAGACCAAGCGGATGATCCGGCGCGCCATCCTGAAGGCCGTGGCGATCCCGGGCTATCAGGTGCCGTTCTCCTCACGCGAAATGCCCATGCCCTATGGCTGGGGCACTGGGGGCGTGCAGGTGACCGCCGCCTGTCTGACCGATGCTGATTGCCTGAAGGTCATCGACCAGGGGGCCGACGACACCACGAACGCGGTCTCGATCCGCAAGTTCTTCCAAAAGACGGCCGGCATCGCGACGACCGAGGAGACTGAAGAGGCGAGTATCATCCAGACCCGCCACCGCATTCCTGAGATGCCGCTCACCGAGGGTCAGATCCTGGTCTATCAGGTGCCGATCCCCGAGCCGCTGCGTTTCCTCGAGCCGCGGGAGACCGAGACCCGGCGCATGCACGCCCTCGAGGACTACGGGCTGATGCATGTTAAGCTCTATGAGGATATCAGCCGCCACAATCACATCGCCACGACCTATGCCTATCCGGTGATGGTCGAGGACCGCTATGTGATGGACCCCTCGCCTATCCCGAAATTCGACAATCCCAAGCTGTCAAACAATGCGGCACTCCAGCTTTTTGGCGCTGGGCGCGAGCAGCGGATCTATGCGATCCCACCCTACACCAAAGTCGTGAGCCTCGACTTCGAGGACTATCCCTTTGATCCGGGCCATTGGGAGGAGCGGTGCGAGCTCTGCGGTTGCGAGACCTCGTTCCTCGACGAGGTCATTACCGATGACCAGGGCGGGCGCATGTTCGTCTGCTCGGACACCGCCTGGTGCCGGAGCCGGCAGCGGATTGCCTTGCCATTTCCCAGCGAGGTCGCCCCATGAGCCTGCAATCCATGGCCGCAGAGATCGAGCCTGTTCTCTCGCTGGAGCGTGCGCCGTTCTTGCAGGTCGAGGGTGTGGACAAGCGCTATGGTGAGCGGATCGGCTGCGTCGATGTCAGTTTTGCGCTCTGGCCCGGCGAAGTCTTGGGCATTGTCGGCGAGTCCGGATCGGGCAAGACCACGCTGCTGCGTTGCCTGGGCGGGCTGCTGGCCCCCGATGCCGGAAGCGTGCTGTTCGCCGAAGGCGGCGCGGAGGCGGCGCCGGTCGACATCTTCCAGATCTCCGAGCCCGAGCGGCGCAGGCTGATGCGCAGCGAATGGGCCTTTGTCCACCAGAACCCGCGCGACGGTCTGCGCATGGGTGTCTCGGCCGGGGCCAATATCGGCGAGCCGCTTATGGCCCAGGGGATGCGCCATTACGGGCGCATCCGGGACCACGGGCTCGATTGGCTGCAGCGGGTCGAGATCGACCCCGCCCGCATCGATGACCGCCCCGCCGCCTTTTCCGGGGGCATGCAGCAGCGCCTCCAAATCGCGCGGGCGTTGGTGACAGGCCCGCGGTTGGTCTATATGGACGAGCCGACGGGCGGCCTCGATGTCAGCGTGCAGGCGCGCCTCTTGGACCTGATCCGCAGCCTTGTGCGCGGGCTGGGGCTCTCGGCGGTCGTCGTGACCCATGATCTCGCGGTGGTGCGGCTCTTGGCCGACCGGTTGATGGTGATGCAGGGGGGGCATGTGATCGAGACCGGGCTCACGGACCAGGTGCTGGACGATCCGCAGCACGCCTATACGCAGCTGTTGGTCAGCTCGGTGCTGCAGGTATGAGCGCCCCGGCCATGCGGCACCCGAGCGCGCCTGGGGCTGCGGTGCGGGTCAGCGACGTCTCCAAGAGCTTCATTCTGCATAATCAGTCGAGCGCGCGGCTGCCGATCATCTATGGCGCCGCCTTCGAGGTGGATGGCGGCGAGTGTGTGGCGCTGACGGGTCCCTCCGGTGCGGGCAAGTCGACGATGCTGCGTATGGTCTATGGCAATTACCTGGTCGATGCGGGCCAGATCGAGGTTCTGGGCACCGATGTGCCGCGTGCCAGCGCGCGCGAGATGCTGGCGCTCCGGCGCGCGCGGCTCGGCTATGTCAGCCAGTTCCTGCGGGTTGTGCCGCGGGTGTCGACCCTCGAGGTTGTGGCCGAGCCCTGTCTGGCTGTGGGCCTCGAGCGGGATGAAGCGCTGGAGCGCGCACGCATTCTGCTCCGCCGACTAAACATTCCTGAGCAGCTGTGGGGGCTCTCACCGCTGACCTTTTCGGGCGGCGAACAGCAGCGCGTGAACATCGCCCGCGGGTTCTCGCACCGT
Organism: Pseudomonadota bacterium; assembly: GCA_039187815.1. GTDB lineage: Bacteria > Pseudomonadota > Alphaproteobacteria > Rhodobacterales > Rhodobacteraceae > Thermohalobaculum. The sequence goes on from JBCCZI010000023.1 coordinate 22,913, forward strand.
TATCCGGTCTTGCTGCTCGACGAGCCGACCGCCAGCCTCGATCCAGCCAACCGCGAGGTGGTGCTCTCGATGATCCTAGAGGCCAAGGCCGGGGGGGGCGCGATCTTGGGGATCTTTCACGATGCAACCGCGCGCGCAGCCGTCTGCGACCGCGCTGTGGACGTGACCGCCTTTGTGCCACAGGAGGGTCAGTGATGCGCGGGACCTTGTTTCTGGTGGTCGGGCCATCGGGGGTGGGCAAGGACACACTGATCGAGGTCGCGGCCAAGGCGCGCCCCGATCTGCTGGTGCCGATGCGCACGGTCACTCGCCCTGTCGCTTCGGGGGGCGAGACGATCCGCAGCCTGACGCCCGGTGCTTTTGACGCAGCCGAGGCGGCGGGCGCTTTTATGCTGTCCTGGCGCGCCCATGGCCTGGCTTATGGCGTGCCCCGCACGGCGGCGGAGCGCTTGGCGGCCGGACAGGACGTGCTGGTGAATGTAAGCCGCTCGGTGGTCGCAGCGGCCCGGGCGGCGTTCCAGCCGGTGCGGGTGCTGGCCATCGTTGCGCCTGCGGAGGTTCTGGCTGCGCGCCTCGCTGCCCGCGGGCGTGAGCCGGCCGAGGACATTGCGCGGCGCTTGGCCCAATCCACGCGTCCGGTCCCGGACGGGGATGATGTGATCCTGATCCAGAACGCCGGCACGCTCGAGACGGCGGTAGCGGCCTTCCTAGCGGCGCTTCAGCCTGAAAGCGCATGCGAGGCCAAGTGATGGAACGGGGCGCCCTCACCCGGGTCGCCCACCAGCGAAAGCGCCCCGAGTGTCACAGGAGCGCCGAGAAACCGTCCGAAATGGGCCTTTGCTCGGTCAAGGACAGGCGATACTTCCGCATCGGTCAACCGGCGGCTGAGGGTCAGATGAAACCGGAAGTGCTCGAAAACGCTTGGATAGCCCCAGCGCTCGAGCCGCTCGAGGGCGGCCGCATCGAGACCACTCGCCTTGCGCCGGGCCCGCTCGGCCTCGTTGAGCGGCGCCCGGTGCGCGTCGAGCTCTCGCACACAGGCGCCAGCCAGAGTGTCCAGATCCGCCGTCTGCTCGGTGGGGCGAAGCGCCAGGAACCCCAGCGATGCATCGATCGTGAGCCCCGGCAGAACGACCGGGCGCAACCGCGCCGCGAGGGCCGCGACCGCCGCGTCGAGATCCCCCGGAGCATGGCCCTCGGCCAGACGAAACGGCGCTTTCAGCGTCGCGTGAAAGCCATAGCGCCGCGGCGTTGCGACCATATCGTCGGCAGGCGCCTCGACGGACCGCTTCGCGCGGGCGTACAGATCCCAGCCGAGCCATTGCGCGCCCGCCTCGGCCAGATCCGTGTCTGGACACCAGTACACCCCATACCGTGCGTAACCCTCATAGCCCATGCGCTCGCCCCCCTTGCTGCGCGCCCCCAGGTTCCAGGAGCCCTGCGATGTCTAGCCTAACCGAGCGCGTTCGTCAGGATGCCCCAGAGGGGTCACCGGTCCGTTTGGCCGGATCGGTCACGCTCGCCAATGCGCGTTTGGTGCTGCCAGACCGCGTCCAGCCCGGCTGCGTTCGGATCGAGAACGGCGTGATCGCTGCGGTCGAGGCGGGGACGGCCGCGCCCGCCCATGCCATCGATTGCGCCGGCGCCTTGGTGGTGCCGGGTCTGGTCGAGCTTCACACTGACAATCTCGAGCGCCATCTCAAGCCGCGTCCCGGCGTGCATTGGCCGCGCAATGCCGCCGTGATCGCCCATGATGGAGAGATTGCCGCCGCGGGCATCACGACCGTCTTCGACGCCGTCCGCGCCGGTACGCTCAAGACACCCTTCGAGAGCCATGAGGGTCTGCGCTATGCCCGCGAGGTCTCGGTCGAGATCGGCCGGCTCTCGGCGACGGGCGTGCTGCGGGCCGATCATCTGCTGCACATCCGGGCCGAGATCTGCTCGCAATCGGTGCTGGAGGAGATCGAGGAGTTCACGGGCGATCCCCTGGTGCGCATCGTGTCGGTGATGGATCACACGCCCGGTCAGCGCCAGTTTGCGAACGAGGCGAAGTACCGGGCCTACTATATGGGCAAGCACGGCCTCAGCGGCGCCGAGATGGACGGCTTTGTCGCCTACACCAAGGCCTTGACCGCAGATGTTGGCAAGAAGCATGAGGACGGTGTCGTGGCCTGGTCCAAAGCGGCGGGCGCCGTGTTGGCGAGCCATGACGACACCAATGCCGGGCATGTTGAGGCCTCGCTGGCCATCGGCGTCGGCTTTGCCGAGTTTCCCACGACCCTCGAGGCGGCGCGCGCCTATCACGAGGCCAAAGTTCCCGTGATGATGGGAGCGCCCAACATCCTGCGGGGCGGCAGCCATTCCGGCAATGTCGCGGCGGCCGAGTTGGCGGCCGCGGGATTGCTCGACATTCTGTCCTCGGACTACGTGCCCTCGGCGCTGCTGATGGGGGCGATCAAGCTGTCTGAGATCACCGGAGATCTGCCAGGTGCCATCGCCACGGTCACGCGCAACCCGGCCCGGGCCGCCGGCCTGACCGATCGCGGCGAGATCGCCCCCGGGCAGCGCGGCGATCTGGTGATGCTGGCCGATATCGACGGCATGGCGGTGCCCGTGCAGGTCTGGCGCGCGGGGCGACAGGTCGCCTGATCCGTCAGCCCTTCCAGCGCGAGGCGTTGTCGCGGATCGCGGCGGCGCGTTCCTTGACCGGCGGATGGCTGGCGAGCCAGCTGACCGGACCATCGGGCAATTTGGCCCCCGGCTCCAGATGCTCGAGCTTCTCGAGCATCCGGGCCTGCGGCTCGGCCCCCAGGCCTGAGCGCAGCATCAGCGCGGTGGCATAGGCATCCGCCTCGAACTCGTCCCGGCGCGACAGGGTGGCGACGAAAACGCTCGAGAGCATCCGCGCCAATTGCCAGCCAATGATCGGGATCAGCCGCGCCAACAGCCCGCCGACAACGACGTTGACCGCCTGTGCGGCTGCCAGATCGATCGCGCGGCGTTTGGTGTGCCCGAGCGCCAGATGGCCAAGCTCATGGGCCACGACCGAGGCAAACTCCGGCGCCGAGATCCGCCCTTCCCGCACCTGTTTCACCAGGCCTTCGGTGACATAGATCTCACCGGACGGCGTCGCGAGCCCATTGATGATCGGCGCTTGCAGCACCCGCACCGCCACCCGGTCGACCCCTGCGGTCTGGCTGAGCCGGTGGACCAGGCCCTCGAGCGTGTCGCTCTTGAGCGGGCGCGACTGGCGGCGCAGCCCGCGGCCGGACATCTTGGCCGAGACGTGCCACCAGAACAGCGGCAGCGCCACCAGCAGCAGGATCGAAAGCAGCTTTACCATGCCGGAGATATAGGCGCCCGGAGCCGGTGCGTCACGGGGTGCCGCGCCGCCAGCGGCCATAGTCCGGCGCCGTCTCGGCCATCCCGTCAAAGAGCCAGACCATGCGGTCGAGAAACCACAGCTTTCCCCCGATCACCAGCAAGAGACCAAGGAGCAGGGGCCAGATCTCGAGCGCCCAGAGCCCCCACAGCAGAAACGGCATGCCGGCGGCCGAGACTGCCGTCAGCAGCCAGGCCCACAGCGCATGATGCCGCGGGATGGGCACCTGCTCTCGGGCGAGCCAAACCCGCTCGCCCATCACTGCGCGCGAGGCCCAGGCGCGCGTGTGCGCCGGTGGCGGAAAGGCGCGCGGATTCGCCCATGTCCAAGCCACAAGGGCGCCGATCGGCAGCAGACACCACCAACCGATCCAGACCCGCGCCCAGATCGCCAGGCAGAGCAGCGGCAGCACCGGAACGCGAGTCCAGGCCGACCAGGGATTGGCGTGGCGATCCCACGTCGCTTCGTCCATGGCAAAGGCGCGCGCAATGGCTTTCATGACGTCCTCCCGAACCCATTTGTGCCCGCCAGAGAACGCTCTGTTGCCGAGCCCCCGGTTTATTCCGCGGTCCGGCTTCGTATGTCAAAGAGAACCGAACTGCACAGGAGCCCCTTCATGGACCCTCAGATCCCGTCTTCCGAGCCCGCCAAGAACCCGGCGCCGCCGGCCGTGCGCGTGGGCCATGTGCACTTGCGGGTCTCGGATCTCGACCGCTCGGTGGCGTTCTACCGCGACGTGCTCGGCCTCGATGTGCTGCAACGGGTGCCGAGCGGAGCGGCCTTCTTGTCAGCAGGTGGATACCATCACCATCTCGGTCTCAACACTTGGGATAGCAAGGGGGGCACGCCGCCGCCGCCGGGCCATACTGGGCTCTTTCACACGGCGTTCCTCTATCCGGACCGGCCGGCCTTGGCCTGCGCTGTGGCTCGGGTGCTGGCCGCGGGCGTGCGGCTTGATGGCAAGGCCGATCACGGCGTCTCGGAGGCCGTCTACTTCCGCGACCCGGACGGAAACGGCATCGAACTCTATCGCGATCGGCCGGAAACGGAGTGGCCACGCGGGACCGATGGCGGGCTTGCCATGGTGAATGCGCCGCTCGATCTGGACTCGCTGCTGGCCGAGGCGGTCTGAGGCTGGGGGGGGCGGGCCGCGCGGCCCGGATGCCGCCGCTCAGGGGCGCGGGATGCCGATGACCTCCGGGCTCACCTTCGTTGCACCCAGGGCATCTAGCGTCCAGGCAAAGGTCTGCTCGAGCTTGGCGAATTTGGCCGAGGCCTGCGGCCCGCTCTCGCCGGACAGGTCATAGGCGTTGATCAGCGCCCACTGCTTGACCGCCGGGGCCTGCATGGCTTTGCGAAAGGCCTCGGTCAGTTGGACCTTCACCGAGGCCGGCGCATCGGCGCGGACCGCAAAGCCGATCGCCTGCTTCAGCGGCAGATACTCTGAGATTTCGGGATAGATGTCGAAGGCGGAGGGGATCTCGGATCCGGGCTCGGGCGTAAGCATCGCGAGCGGGTAGAGTTGTCCGCGGTCGATCAGGTCCCATTGTTCGGCCAGAGAGGTGATCACCACATCCACATCGCCCTTCAACGCCGACTCGTGGCTCGGCCCCGAGCCGTTGTGGGGCACGAATGTGAACTCCACATCAGCCCCCTTCTCGAGCGCGAGCATGTTGAGATGGTGGATCGACCCGGCCCCGCTGGCGGCCACGCGGATCTTGCGCGGATTGGCCCTTGCATCGGCGATCAGCGCCTCAAAGGTCAGGTATTCACTGCGCGGGGTCGACGAGACAAGATCCGGCGAGCCGCCGACGATGAAGGGATGCCACACATCAAAGCGCCGGTTCCAGCCGCCAAGCACCGCTGCGGTGACGTTCGACTCGGACAGCCCCACCAGCGTGTAACCATCCGCCGGTTTGTCAAAGACGAACTGCATTCCGTTCGATCCGGCTTCTCCGCCGGTGACGTTCGTGACCGAGATCGAGACGGGAAGCTCCTTCTCCATCTCCGCCATGATCATGCGGTTGATGGAGTCTGTGCCTCCGCCTTCGCCCCAAACGACCACCGTTGTGATATCGCGAGCGGGATAGCCCTGTGCGCCCGCCAACCCAACCAAAAATCCGTGCGCCACCAAGACGCACGCGAACACCGCATAATGCATTCCAAGTTCCCCCAAAGTTCTCGCGCGTATACTACCGCGGAGTTGGGCCATATCAAACCTGGTTAATGTTCTAAAAACTAGAGGTCGCCCGGATAGGTTGAGTAGCTGTTTTAAACTGAGACATGATTATTGCAATTTGCGCGAGGTTTTGGCGCGATTTGCAAGTTCTCGACGGTTTCCCGGAGCTTGTGACCCTATGCCCCGGCGCGCTCGGGGACGGCAGAGGCGGCGGACTGCACCTGTTCAGTGCGTTTCGCCATGCATTCTGCGCAGCTCCTCGGCAAGGATTCGCGCATTGCGGGCGTTCGAGCGGTTGAAGATGTCGAGCAGGTCCCCGACCACGGGCACGAGCCCGATGGCCCAGTCGACGCCCATATGCAGACCCATGCGCATGCGGGTCTGTCGGGAGACGCCGAGCCTGTGCGCCTCGAGGATCAGATAGCCGGAGATGGCCGTCGACAGAAGATCGCCGACCACGGGCACAAAGCCGAGGATCGCATCCGCCCCGATCCGCCAGCCAAGGCCTGGCACCTGGAACCGGGTGTCGAGCCAGTCCGCCAGGCGCTCGATCCGGACCAGGCGATCGCGTATGGGGCCAGGCGGAAACGTCTCGATCTGGATATGGGCGGGCCGGATCTGACGCATCAGCGGCTGAGCGCCTTGGTGGCGGTCTCGAGGCCCGCAAGCGTCATGGGATACATCCGACCCTCCATGATCTTGCTCAGCATGCCAGTGGATTGGGTATAGCGCCAATGGGCCTCGGGCGTCGGGTTGATCCAGGCGGCTGAGGCGAAGTGCTGAAGCAGCCTGCGGAGCCAGACCTCGCCCGCTTCGGCATTCCAATGCTCGTTGGCGCCGCCCGGCATCATGATCTCATAGGGGCTCATGGCCGCGTCGCCGACAAAGACCATCTTCCAGTCCGGGCCATAGGTGTGGATCAGGTCCAGCGTCGGTGTCTGCTCGTCCCAGCGCCGGGCATTGTTGCGCCAGACCCCCTCATAAACACAGTTGTGGAAGTAGTAGTATTCGAGGTTCTTGAATTCGGACCGGGCGGCGGAGAACAATTCTTCGACGACTTTGACATGGTCGTCCATCGAGCCGCCCACATCGAACAGCATAAGGACTTTGACGGCGTTGTGCCGTTCGGGGCGGGTCTTGACGTCGAGCCAGCCTTGGTGGGCCGTGGCACGGATGGTGCCGTCGAGATCGAGCTCTTCGGCTGCGCCGTCGCGGGCCCAACGGCGCAGACGTTTGAGCGCAACCTTGATCGAGCGGGTGCCGATCTCGCGGTCGCCGTCGAGGTCCCGGAAACGGCGCTTGTCCCAGACCTTGACGGCGCGGCGGTGGCGCGAGCGGTCCTGGCCGATGCGCACACCTTCGGGGTTGTAGCCATAGGCGCCAAAGGGCGAGGTGCCGGCGGTGCCGATCCATTTGTTGCCGCCTTGGTGGCGGCCCTTTTGCTCTTCGAGGCGCTGGCGGAGCGTGTCCATCAACTTGTCCCAGCCGCCGAGGCTCTCAACCAGCGCCTTGTCTTCCTCGCTGAGGGTCTTCTCGGCGAGGCGGCGGAGCCACTCATCGGGCAGGGCGACGGTGTCGATGGCTTCTCCCTCGGCGCCGGTTGGCGGCTCGAGCCCCTTGAAAACCTCGGCAAAGACCCGGTCGAAGCGGTCGAGGAAGCGTTCGTCCTTGACCAGGGCCGCACGCGAAAGGTGGTAAAATCCGTCAATGTCGAAGGTGACCAGATCGGCGGCGGTGGCTTCGATCAGCGTCAGGTGCTCGCGGAGCGAGACCGGCAGCCCGGCGGCTTTGAGCCCAAAGAAGAGGGTCAGGAACATGGGGCGGAGACTGCCTGAACGCGTCCTCCCGCGCAACGCCTCGCAGGGCGCTCCCGCCCGCGCACCCCGCGCCCTGCTCGGACCTTGCGCGGGAGGGTGCGTTCAGACGAACAGGCCGAGGCGGAGCGCGATGGTTTGCAAAACCAGCATGGCCAAGGTGGCCGGGATGGCATGGGCGAGCGCGAATTGAATGCGGTCCGCTCGGTTGCCCTTGCGCAGGGCGGCCCGGCGCCAGCCGAGGGCGGCAAAGGCGGCGAAGGTCACGGCGAGCAGCAGCATGCGGTTCTCCAGCGGTCTCAAGGCCTCAGGGAGTGCGAGAGATCCCAAAAGCATAGGCGCTCCAGGCGCGGGCCTGGGCGGTGGCGGCATCGGCCTCGGCAGTGCGGCCGAGGGCGTCGAGCGCGCGCCGACGGATGGCGTAGACGCTTGCGAGCGCCTCGTCCAGCCCATGGGCCGCCAGACGGCGGGGCAGGGGATCGGAGAGCGCCAGCGCGGTCTTTGGATCGCCGCGTTTGAGGGCAAGACCGGCGCGGGACAGCGCGAGGGTCAGAACCCGCGGATCATCGGGCCCGTGTTGTGCCGTGCAGACCTCGGTTGCTTCGGCCAGGAGGCGCGCGGCCCGGTTCGGTGTCTCGAGCCGCGCGAGCGCGCCCAATGTCGCGAGGCTGTGGCAGAGCGCTGGTCCGCGGGGCGCTGCGCGCGCCAGGGCGAGGGCCTGCTCGGCGGCGGCTTGGCGGCTGGCGCCGCTACCGGCGCGGGTTGCGGTCTGGGCGATCTGGCGGCGCCATCCCGAGGGCAGGGCGGATTTCGGATCGGGCAGGGGCGGGGCGCTGTGGCCGCTCGGGTTGATCCGGGCCAAGACGGCGCGGGCGCGAGCCTCGGTCTCGCGGCGCGAGAGCCCGCCCTCCATCCCGGGCGCATAGAGCAGGCGCAGCATCAGCAGATCGAGCCGCGTCGGCCAGAGATGGCCGAAGTCATCGTTGAAGATCGAGGGGCCGAGCCCGTAGAGATCGTTGCGCGGCCCGAGGCTCTGGGCGATTTCTTCGATCAGGCAACGGCGGATATCGGCCGGGATCGCGGCATCGGGGATAAAGACCGTGACGGCCTCGATCGACCGAACCTCGAGCATCGCCATGCCGCCGAGCTTGTCGGGGGCCTTGCGGAACCGGTCCCAGCGGAGATTGCCCGGGGCGACGACGCAGGCCGCGGCGGGCAGGGCGGCTTCGAACTCGGCGCCGGGCACAAAGCGCAGGAACAGGTTGGGATCGGTGACGCCGAGGCCGATAGCGAGCCCCGCCTCACGCCGCAGAAACCCGAGGTAGTCTCCGACAAAGCGGCGGTATTGCGGCGCGATGCGCCCCTCCATAGCGACCGTCACCGGCGGCTCAAGGCGCACGAGATAGCGTTGCTCGCCGCCCCATTCGGTTTCGTGCGTCAGGGTCACAAAGAGCCGCGCCAGCGAGGCGTTCGACCACGCCGTATGCCCGGATGGCACCGCCGCATAGAGCGCCGGGTCCGGCGGCAATGCGCCGGGGCGCACGGGATCGCGCGCGCTGCAAGCCGCGAGCAGTGCCAACGCCGCGAGGGCGAGCCGGATCACCGCTGATACTTGATGAAGGGGGTCAGCGTGCCAATCCGGTCATAGAGCTGCCGGCCGGTTGCGTTAAAATGCTGGGTGAGCCAGTAGACTGAGGGGCAGCCTGCGGCATCGGCGGCCCCATAAACCGCCTCGATCAGCGCGCGCCCGGCACCGGTGCCGCGCCGTTCGGGATCGACATAGAGATCCTGGAGATAGCAGACCTTCTCTATCTTCCAGCCATGGCGGTGGTAGATGTAGTGCACAAGGCCGATGGGCTTGCCGTGATGCTCGGCGATGAGCCCGTGGTAGTCATCGACCGCCGGGTCGAGCAGCCGCTTAAAGCTGGTGGCATAGACCTGGTCCGGCAGCACGGTCTCGTAGAAGGCAAGATAGGCGCGCCACAGCCGCCGCCACTCGGTCTCGTCCTCTGGTCGCATCTCGCGAACAATTGTTGCCACCACGTGCTCCCCAATTGCAGGCTCAGGTTTCGGGTTGGCCGGTCAGTAGAGAAAACAGGCCTGCGTGGGAAGTCACTTCATGGCGGCGTGGATCAGCGGCGCTCGCGGCGGGCCATGAAGGCGAGGCGCTCGAAGAGGTGGACGTCCTGCTCGTTCTTCAGCAGGGCACCGTGAAGCGGAGGGATCGCCTGGCTTGGATCGGCGCGCAAGGTGGCAGGGTCGACATCATCGGCCATCAGCAGCTTGAGCCAGTCGAGGACCTCGGAGGTCGAGGGCTTTTTCTTCAGCCCGGGCGTCTCACGGATCTCGTAGAACTGGGTAAGCGCTGCGCGCACCAGCTCTTTCTTGATGCCGGGATAGTGCACATCGATGATGCGGGTCAGCGTCTCGGCATCCGGAAAGGCGATAAAGTGGAAGAAGCAGCGGCGCAGGAAGGCGTCCGGCAGATCCTTCTCGTTGTTTGAGGTGATGATCACGATGGGGCGGTGACGGGCCGCCACGGTCTCGCCGGTCTCGTAGACATGGAACTCCATGCGGTCGAGCTCCTGGAGCAGATCGTTGGGAAACTCGATATCCGCCTTATCGATCTCGTCGATCAGCAGGACCACGCGCTCGTCCGCGTCGAAGGCCTCCCACAGCTTGCCGCGCTTGATGTAATTGGCGATGTTATGGACCCGGTCTTCGCCAAGCTGGCTGTCGCGCAGGCGGCTGACGGCGTCGTACTCGTAGAGACCTTGCTGCGCCCGGGTCGTCGATTTCACATGCCATTCGAGCAGGCGCAGGCCGAGGCTGCTGGCCACCTGGCGCGCAAGCTCGGTCTTGCCGGTGCCGGGCTCGCCTTTGACCAGAAGGGGGCGCTCGAGACGGATTGCCGCGTTCACGGCCACGGCCAGATCACTGGTTGCGATATAGTGATCGGTTCCTTGAAAAACCGTCATGCGGACGCTCCTTTCGCATCGCGGAGGCCGTGCGGGAGCCCGGCCGCCCAAAGCCCCTATATCGCGGACTTTCGCTTAGTTTAAGGCGTGACATGCATCTGCAAACTTACTATAGGGGTCGGCACTTGAACGGGACGCCTCACCCGACAGGGCGCGTGGCGTGAAAGGGGCCGAACCCATGAATGTGGAAACTTCGATCGACGCCGAGTATCGACCGACCGATGCCGAACCCTTCATGTGTGACCGACAGAAGGAGTACTTCCGGCAAAAACTCTTGGAATGGCGAGCGTCGCTGTTGGACGAGAGCCGGGAGACCGTGGAGCATCTCCAGGAGGAGACCCGCAACATTCCAGATCTGGCCGATCGGGCTTCGGCCGAGACCGACCGGGCTCTGGAGCTGCGGACACGGGATCGTCAGCGCAAGCTGATCACCAAGATCGATGCGGCGATCCGCCGGATCGAGGAAGAAAGCTACGGCTATTGCGAGGTGACGGGGGACCCGATCTCGCTGCGCCGGCTCGAAGCGCGGCCGACGGCGACCCTTTCGCTCGAGGCGCAGGAAGCGCATGAGCGGCGCGAGAAGGTCCACCGCGACCTCTGAGCACACCGGGCGGCGCCGTCGGGGCCGCCTGGATCCACCGCGGGTCGCTCACGTTCCCTATGCAGCAGCAGCGATGATGCGGCGTCAGACGGCGGTTGCGATGGCGACGATCCCGACTGCGACGAGGCTGGCAGCCCAGACGGTTTCGAGATCGAACCAGCCCTGGCGCAAGAAGGCCAGTCCAAGCCAGCGGTAGACGCCATAAGCCAGGGCTCCTCCGGCCACCATCATGGCAAGCGTGTGCGCCGCGGCCACCAGGATGGCGAGCCCTGCGGTGCCCCGCATCAGCGACCAGGCTGCGGCGTGACCGGGGTCAAGCTCGGCGACAGCGCAAAGCCCCAAGTAGATCGGCACCAGCATCAGCGCCGCGCCATGGGCGAGCGCCACCAAAAACGACCACAGCGCCAAGCGCGAGGGCGGAACCCGCGCCAGAAACCGCGGATGGCGCCGTACGATCAGCATCCATGCGCCGAGCCCGATCACCAGCGCACCGGCGCCGATGCGGATCTCGCGCTCCCAATCGATCAGGAGCGCCATGGCGGCAAAGGGCAGCAGGATGGCGAGCATCGCCACCGCGTGACCGGCCGCTAAAGCCCCGAGCGCTTGCCACAGCGCTGGGGGCCGGCGCTCCATCAGAGCCGCCGACACGGCGAGCGGCCATCCCATCCCGGGGTTCAGCCCGTGATAGAGCCCGCTCATCAGCACGGCCAGCCAGAGGCCGGCCGTGGAGTTCAAAAGCTCCGGCAAGGCCTAGGCAGACGGATAGCAGAAGCTGTCAGTCGAGCAGTCGCCCCCTTCGAGCCGGATCTGATGCGAGCGGTAGCCCTCCGGGAACTCGACATAGAAGTCTTTGTCGAGCGTTAGGCCGCCCTCGGCCCCCACATCGGCCTTGACCATCGCAGCGCCCCGGTCGCCCGGATAGAACTGGTCATCCCAGGTCGAGTACAGAGAGTTCGTCCAATAGACCCTGTTCCCGTCGCGGCTGATCTCGACCATCTGCGGGCCGTAGCCGAAGGGCTTGCCGTTGGGATGCGGCGTCTTGCGCACGATGCCGCCCACATGGACCGAGCCGGCAAGCGTCGGGTTCATTGGGTCACTGACATCGTATTGGCGCATCTCTCCGGTGCCCCAGCACGCCACATAGAGGAAGCGGTCGTCCAGGCTGAGATCGATGTCGGTGACCAGCGGCGGCACCGCCTCGAACCCTTTCAGCAGCGGCGGCAGGTCATCGGCCTTGGCCGGCTCGGGCGGAATGGTCGCCGTCTTCTTGGCATGGAACTTCCCGTCCTCGCGCCACCAAGTCCAGATCGAGCCCTCGAGATTGGTTGTGTCCACCACCACGCCGCAGAAGCCGTACTCCTTGACCGGGTCATGGGCGGGTCGGATCTCGAGCGCCATCTGGTGGTTCGCGCCCAGATCGATGGTCTGGACGTTGCGCCGCTCGCGCAGGTTCCAGAAATGCAGCCGGTGACCATATTTGTTGGACAGCAGGTCTTCGGGCACGATGCCATTTTCAAACTGCGGCGGCAGGCCCCATTCCGAGCTGATCATGTAGTCACGCGGCAGGTTCCACCAGAAATCATACTGCTTGTCCTGGGGGCCGCGGTCGATTTCGTAGCGCCCGATGATGTCGAAGGTCTGGCAGTCCATGATGAAGATGCCCGGAGGGCCATCGGTACCGTTGGGCCCGCCGCCGCCCAGCGTCGAGACATAGATCCCCTCGGGTCCGCAATGGATCGTGTGGGGGCGCGAGTATCCGGTCTTGGAGAACACCTCCTCGGGCTCGATGATCTTGTGGATCTTGGCCTCTTTCGGCCCGCCCTTGGTGTCGATCACATAAATGCGCGAGGAGCGGATGCCGGGGATGATCAGATAGCGCCGCTCGAGAAAGGCGTGCCCCGTCAGCGGCGACAGGGCCGAGGAGCAGGCGTTCCAGCCGAAATGATGAAACTCGTCGCCCTTGTTCGGCATGATCACCGTGTGGACGATCTTGCCGTACTCGGGTGAGGTCGGGTCGACGCCAACGACCGCCAGCCCGTCGGGTTGCGAGAAATCGGGGCTGAGCATCAGCGTATACGCATAGCTCTCGGCGGGCGCTTCCATCGCCAGCTTGGCGGATGGATAGAAGGTGGGATCTGGGCGTAGGTTCATCTGGGTCCTCCCGGGCGCCGGGCGTCGGTCGGACCGAACCCGGCCGCCGCACCTCTGGCTTGATTTTTTGTTGTCGGCGAAGGGCGTTGCGGTTGGCGTGCAGAGGGTATGCCCTCAGGCGCTGGTCCGCGGCCCGACGGTCAAATGCTTTGGGTGTTCTACAGTCAAGTCAAGGAGTTTTTGTCGCGACATCTAGGCTTCGTGCCGGTTCGACCAAAGCTCCCAGGCAAAGCGGGCGCGCACACCGATGTCGAGGAAGGGCCGGGGCGGCATGAGCGAGGGCTTGCCGAGGCTCAGCATGTCCTCGATCAGCGGGTTGTCGCGGCCGGTGGCCATATCGGCCGCCAGGATGCCGCCGATCGTGCCCTTGGTCACCCCGACGGCGTTCTGGCAGACCGCGCCCCAGATGTTCGAGGCAAGCTTGCCGAACCCCGGTGCGCTGTTGCGTGACAGGCAAACAAATCCGGTCCAGGTGTGCTCGATCTCGACGCCTTTCAGCGCTGGGAAGCGCACATCCATAAGGCGTTTGTGCCGGCGCCGGATCGTTGCCTGCTCCAGCCGAGACATCCGCTGTGAGGGGCAATAGTTCAACCCCTGGCGGATCAAGATCCGCCGGTCATTGGTGTAGCGCATGGTGATGCCGGCAAAGGCATTGGCCGGGGTCAGGCCCCAGGGCTTCTCGACACCGAAATCGGCTTGCTCGGCTTTGGTCAGCGGGCGGCTCAGGCTCGCATGGGCGGCCAGGTGCATGAAGCGGCCGGTGAAGAAGCCGAACTGCTCGGCGAACCCGTTGGCGGCCAGGATCATGCGGGGCGCGCGGACGGTGCCCTCGCGGGTGCGCAGCTGCACACCATTGCGAAACTCGGCCTCGATGACGGGCGAGCCTTCGTAGAGCGTCACGTTCTCCGGCAGGCAGTCGGCCAGGCCGCGCACCAGGGCGGCGGGGTTCATCAGCACCGAGCCCGGCGTGTAGATCGCGGCGGTGAAGTGGCGCGTGCCCAGGCGCTCGGCCAGGGCGTCGCCCTCGACCCATTCCTGCGGCTCGCCCAGCGCTTTCAGCTCAGCCGAGAACGGCTCCAGCACCTCGCGCACCCCGCGGCGGGAGACGGCGGCGTGGTACTTGCCGTCGCGGGACCAATCACAGGCGATGCCGTGTTGCTCGACCGCGCTGCCGAGATGGTCGATCGCTGCCCGCGCCAGGCGCATGAAGCGGACCGAGCCGTCCAGCTCCTCCATCGACGAGCCCACATTGTGGGGCAGATCGATGGCAAAGCCGGAATTGCGGCCCGAGGCGTTCTCGCCAACCGCACCGGCCTCGACAACGGCCACCGTCTCGTCGGGCCGGTTCTCGGCCAGGCGCCGTGCCGCGGCCAGGCCCGCATAACCGGCCCCCAGCACGATCCAATCGGCTGTGCGCTCGGCCGTCAGTGGCGCACGGGGCTCGCGCTCCTCCAGCATGTTGGACCAGCCATTGGTCTTGTCGTTCTTGGGCAGCCGGGCGATCTTCATGCGTGGCCCTCCGCCCAGTTGGCCGGCTCGATGGCGTAGAAGACTAGGGCATCCTCCGAGACATAGCGAAGCTCGGTGCCCCGCGGCAGCCAGATGCAGTCGCGCGGGCCGGCCTCGAGCGTCCCAGCGGCCGTCTCGACGACCAGGCGGCCCTCCAGCACCAGGATCACCTCGTCATAGCGCACGGTCCACGGAATGGCCGCGCCGTCGAACCGTGCGAACCCGGTGCCGAGCCTGCTGCCATCCTTTGGGCCGGTCGCGACGGCAACCGAGGCCTTGTCCCCATGCTCGAACCGGGGCGCGAAGGCGAGGCCGTCAAAGGCGATCCGGCGGGGTTGGGCGATCTCGGACACGGGGGCTCTCCTGGCTTGACAAGCCATACCATGCAGGAGTGTATGGAAGAGTACAAGCCCGTCTGGATGACTTTGGAACATCGCCCATGGCTCTCTTGTCCACCCGCGACGCCCCTAGGCGGGACCCGCAGCTGACCCGGGACGATTGGATCCTGGCCGCCCTCGATGTCCTGGCCCAGAGCGGGGTCGACGCCGTCCAGATCACCCGGCTGGCCCGCAGCCTTGAGGTCACGCGTGGCAGCTTCTATTGGCATTTTAACAACCGCGAAGCTTTGCTCGAGGCCTGTCTTGCGGAATGGCGCGCTCGCAACACTGATGTGATGCTCGAGGCGGTGGCCGAGGCGGGCACGCTCGATGAGGGGATCCTGGCCCTCTTTGCCGTTTGGGTCGATCATCGGCGGTTCGATCCGAGCTTGGACCAAGCGGTGCGCGATTGGGCGCGTCGGTCGCCCGAACTTTGTGCGACCGTCGAGGCCGAAGATGAGAGCCGCGTTGGCGCCATCGCCGCGTTCTTCGAGCGGATGGAGTTTGCGCCAACCGAGGCATTCATCCGCGCGCGGGTGCTCTATTTCACCCAGGTCAGCTATTATGCCTTGGGCGTGGCGGAGCCCGTGGCGACCCGTCTCAGCTATCTCGATGCCTATTTTCGGACCTTCACGGGCCGGGCGATCGATCCGGCGGCGGCCGAGGCCTTCTCAGCCATGCTGAGCGGCTCGGACGCCGGCCCGAACGGGACCGAAGAGGCAGGGGCATGAGTGCCAGATCCGGTGGGCGCGCCGGGCGCCGCGAGCGGCGGGGCCAAGGCCCGGCCATCGACCGCACCTGGCGGCAATGGGAGAACCCTTACCGCCCCGTCGAGATCCTGAGCGCCGACCAGATCGAGGCGATCCACGCGGCGTCTCTGCGCGTGCTGGCAGAGACCGGCATCCGGGTGCTGAGCGAGGATGCCCGCCGGCTCTATGCCCAGGCCGGCATGAGGGTGGCGGACGAGATGGTCCTCTTCGACCCGGACGCCGTGCTGGAGCTTGTGGCCAACGCGCCCTCCCGCGTCCAGCTCCGCGCCCGTGGCCCTGACCGCGATGTGGAGATCGGCGGGCGTAAGGTGGGCATCTGTACCACCGGGGGCACCCCCAACTTCTCGGATCTCGAGCACGGCCGCCGTCCCGGCACCCTGGCGCTGCTGGGCGATTTTTGCCGCTTGGCGCAGAGCTTTGACGTCATCCACATCATCGGGCCGTTCGTCGAGCCGCAGGACGTCCCCATCACGCTCCGCCATCTCGAGATGACCCGCACGGTCGTGACGCTGACCGATAAGGTGCCGTTCGTCTTCTTCCGCGGCAGCCAGGCGGTGGCCGATGCCTATGAGATCATCCGCATCGCCCATGGCATGACGCCCGAGGAGTTCACCGCCACGCCTGTGAGCTACTCCGTGGCCAATTCCAACTCACCGCTGCAGCTCGATCGGCTGATGTGCAGTGGGATCATCGACGCGGCGCGTGCGGGGCAGCTGATGGTGCTCACACCCTTCACGCTGGCCGGGGCCATGGCGCCGGTGACCTTGGCTGGCGCGCTGGCGCTGCAGAATGCCGAGGCGCTGGCGGGCATCGCGCTCGCCCAGATTGCCCGGCCCGGGGCGCCTGTGTGTTATGGCAGCTTCACCAGCAATGTGGACATGCGCACAGGTGCGCCCGCATTCGGGACGCCTGAATATGCCAAGGCGGCGTTCGCATCGGGTCAGTTGGCGCGGCGCTATGGTCTGCCGCTCCGCAGCTCGGCTGTGACGGCGTCGAACGCGCCGGATGCCCAGGCCGCCTACGAGACGCAGATGTCTCTGTGGGGAGCGTTGATGGGGGGCACGAACCTGCTGCTCCACGGCGCGGGCTGGCTCGAAGGCGGGTTGACCGCCTCTGCCGAAAAGTTCGTGCTGGACGTCGAGATGCTGCAGATGTTTGCCGAGATGTTCCGGCCCATCCCGATCGAGCCCGAGGACTTGGCCGTCGATGCGATTGCATCGGTTGGACCGGGTGGCCACTTTTTTGGCACGCCGCACACGCTCGCCCGCTACGAGACCGCCTTTTATGCGCCGCTCGTGTCGGATTGGAGCAATTTCGAGACCTGGACAGAGCGTGGCGCAGTCGATGCGACCCAACGGGCGAACCGGATCTATCGTCAGACGGTCGATGCCTTCACACCGCCGCCGCTTGATCCTGCACGGGCCGAGGAGATCGACGCCTTTGTCCGGCACCGCACCGAAGCGGGGGGTGCCGATCCGGTCTAGGGACCAGCAATTGTGCGGGCGCACAACACGCCATCAACTGCAGGTGCTTACCGGCTCCTTGAGGAGCTCAGTCGTGGCACAAATCGCGTATGACAGCATGCCAAAGCGCTTCGGCGCCACCGAGGTGATCCGCCAGCTCTCGCTCGACATCGCCGATGGGGAGTTCGTGGCCTATGTCGGCCCGTCCGGCTGCTGCAAGACCACCTTGCTGCGGTTGCTCTCGGGGCTCGAGGCGGTCTCGACCGGCGCCATCCGTATCGGCGGTCGGGCGGTGACGCATCTCTCTCCTAAAGAGCGCAACCTGGCGATTGTGTTCCAGAACTATGCGCGCTATCCGCATATGACTTTTGCCGAGAACATCGGCTTCGGCCTGCGCATGCGTGGCGCGGGTCGCGCCGAGCGGGACGAAGTGGTGCGCAGGGCGGCCAAGATGCTAGCGCTCGGCCCGCTGCTTGAGCGCAAGCCGCGGGGGTTCTCGGGCGGCCAGAGCCAGCGCGTTGCCTTGGGCCGCGCGTTTGTGCGCGATCCGGATGCCTTTCTGACGGACGAGCCGCGGTCGAACCTCGACGCGCAGCTCCGCGGCCTGATGCGCATCGAGATCGGCGCGCTGCCGAGGCGCTTCGGCCCGATGACCATCTTGGTGACCCACGACCAGATCGAGGCCATGACCAGGGCGGACCGGATCGTCGTGCTGAACGATGGCGCAATCCAGCAGACGGGCACGCCGGACACGCTCTATGACCGCCTGGCGAATCGCTTTCTGGCAGGCTTCATCGGAGCGCCGGCGATGAACTTTTTTGCCGGTACGCCGCGGCGATGGCAGGGCCGAGGTGGCGGGTGCGGCGCTGCCCGATGCTTTGGCCGGGGCGGGCGAGATCGGAGTGCGTCCCCAGCACATGAGCCTGGACGGCGAAGCGGACGTCCAGATCGCCTGGGAAGCCGAGGTGGTGATGCTCGAGCCGCTGGACGGTGAAACGCTGATGCATGTCGAGGCGGACGGCCAACGGGTGCGTCTGCGCCATTCGAGCGTTTCCCGATCAGTCTGGCTCGTACCCGCAGGCGGTGAAGTGGTTTGCGCATTCGCCGGGGCCGAAGACGTCGGTGAGCTTTCCGATCCTGTCCCAGAGTCCCTCGACGGTTTGTTCGGCGGCCTTGCGCAGGAGGG
>JBCCZI010000024.1:0-40572 GCA_039187815.1 Pseudomonadota bacterium
GAGACGATCCGCGTCGATTCGATCCTGCAGCGCCCTTTGGTCACCGCATTGGTATCAAGCGCGACCCTGGCGATACCGGAGGGCGTGTTGTCTCTTGATCGGCCTCGGTCAGGCCCGCAAGCGCCTCAGCAAAATGGCAAAGCTGGTTCATAGGACCAGGTCTTGAAGTCCAGCACGTTATTAGGCGTGTTGTGGACATCGACTGGGCCCGGCGCCTGTACGGCGCCGAGGACGAGCATCTGGTCGACCATGGTGCCGGCAAGCTTGGCGCCACTCTCGGCCTGGGTGTCCGAGCGGATCGCGGAGGACTGAAACTCTTTGACCACGGTGTTCATCTCGGGGACCCAAGCCAGCGGCTCCGCGCCGCTCGCGCCGTTGGTGTCGGTCCACTCCGACCACAGCATGCCGGTGCGCGGATGGAAATCGCCGTCGAAAGGCGGCACCCAGTACTGGGCATTGCCGAGGTGGATGGCCAGCGGCTGGCCCTTCAGCCACATGCCCACATCCTGCTGGTTCGCCGACTGAGCCGAGCGGTATTCGTCCGGCGTGACCTCCTTCTCCAGCGTCGTCTGCACGCCCACATCAGACCAGTTCTGCGCGACGGCCGCGACGACCTCACCGGCGATGCCCTAGGTTGAGAACTTCAGGTCCAGCGTGACCGTATCCCCGCTCGGCAGCTCGCGGAACCCGTCGCCATCGGTGTCGACTACGCCGATCCCGTCCAACATCGTCATGGCCTTGGCCGGATCATGGGCCAGGAAAGCATGCGCCTTGTCATTGGCGACAAAGCCCGAGCGCGGCGAGAAGCCGGCGTCCTGGACCGGAACGCCGAGGCCGACATAGGCGACCTCGTTGATCTCATCGCGGTTCATCGCCATGGACATCGCGCGGCGGAGGCGAACATTGCCAAGTACCTGGCGCTTGGCCGAATCTTCGCTGGTGACGTTGAATATTTAGTTCGGCAAGGAGATGGTCGGGCAGTGTTGGACCGTATAACTTCTCTGCTCCTGGTTCTCGAACAGGATCGGCGCGGCCGGCAGGGTGACCAACCGGGACTCGTAGTCGACCACGCCGTTCACCAGCTTGAGGATCCGGCCCTCGTTCGCGTTGATGTACACCTCGTCCTGGCGCGAGATGGAGGGCAGCTGATTGCTGGCCGTGTCCACCTGGTGCGAGTAGGGGTTGGCCACCAGCTTGCGGCCCTCAGTGGTGTCGGCGATGTAGTTTTGGCTCTTGAGCGTCGGCTGCGTGGCTTTGGGCAGGGTCTTGGTCTTCTCCGCATCGCGCAGCATCGGCGAGGACGTGTCGGTCCAGTCCGAGGCGCCATAAGTGTAGTTCACAAGCTCGTAGCCGCTCTCGAAGCCGTGCTCGGCGGCCAGCTTGTCCGCATCGGGGTTCACGCCCGGGTGGACCTGGGCGAGGAAGTGCTTGGGCTGGAAGCCCTGGGCATAGTTGCGCATAGGGCGTGGCAAAGTGCACCAGTGGGCCGGGCTCTGGCGCCGGCGGCTTGAAGATAACCGTGGTCTCGTCGGGCGTCTTGAACACCATGGGCTCGCCGGCCCCCGGAGTATGGTCCTTCGGCTTCTCGATAGTGTCGGTGTCGAGCACCAGGTTCTCGTACCAGAACTTCACATCCGCCAAGGCGAAGGGCGCGCCGTCCGACCATTTCTGGCCCACGCGCAGGAACGGGTGAGCTGGTTGAAGTCTTCGTTCCACTCCCAGGCCTTGGCGACATTCGGCACGAAGGTCTGCTGATCGTCGGCATAGCCCACAAAATTCACGTGGCGTATCGACAGTAAGTCCGAGATGCGGGCTTCGCTGGCGTCCGACGGGGCGTCCAGCGTGCGGCCGTAGCGGCCGATCTCGGAGTAAGGGACCACAACCAGCGGCTCGGCCAGCGGGCGGTCGGCCAGCGCGGGAAGCTTGGGGTTACCCTGGATCTCGCCGTTCAGGGAACGGCGATCTCGGCGTTCTCCTTGAAGCTGAGCGAGCGGCCGGCGGCCGTCTCGAACTCGGCCAGCTCGGACTGCTGCGGATAGGCGCCCGAGAGGTCCTGATCGGCCTCGACAGTGATCGCCAGGCAGGCTGCGGCCGCCACCCCTTACATTGCAAATTGCACAAGCGCCGATGCGCCGGCCAAAGCGAAGTGTTTCATGCTGTCCCTTATGGGTTGTGGCGGGCCCCGCCTAGGGCCTGTTCGTAAGCCCCGGACTCTACTCCGCCTGTGTGAACGTTTTTGCAGGGCGCCGGTTACTCGGCCAATACAAGCGCTATAAGCCCCCGGACAGGAAGAGAACATGGCGAACGATTTAGATTTAGCACTATACGCGTCACTCTGGCGGCGGGATCCACATTGCGGCAGTTGGCTCGCAAACCACATTGCTTCCCTATGCGGCAACAAGGCCGGATGTGCACGCGCCTTGCAACGGATGCCGCAGCACGGTGCCTTCCGCCGACGCAAACCCAAGAATCAGACGATTCGCAATGCGGTACGGGCAATTGGCTATCCGGCCCTGCGCAAGTTCGCGGTAGTGTTTTGCCCCATGCGGGTGCACGGTGCCAGGGGATGCCGTTCACTCTGCGCACAGCGCGGAGGCGGCCAAACCGAACGTGCCAAGCAAAAAATGGCAAGACCAGGGAGGAAGACAACCATGACCACTCGGATGATACTTGCGAGCGTTGCCGGCGCAGCGCTGATGGCAGGCGTGGCCAACGCGGCCGAGCCTCTGAAGGTGGGGGTCCTCGCAACCCTCGAGGGCACCTATACCGTGCTCGGCGAAGACGGGATCCGCGGCTTTAAACTGGCCATGGACAAGCATGGCGGCGATGCCGGCGGACGTGAGATTGAGATCATCATCGCCTCGACCGACGCCTCACCCGACAGCGCTGTGCGCGCGGCGCGCAAAGTGGTCGAGCAGGACGCCGTCGACATCGTGATCGGCCCGCTCTCGGGCTCGGAGGGTATTGCGCTGCGCGACTATTCCAAGACGCAGCCCCAGGTGACCTTCGTCAATGGCTCCTCGGGTGCGCAGGAGACCACCTATGTGACGCCATCGGACAACTTCTTCCGCTTCAACATGGACGGCGCGCAGTGGTCGGCAGGCCTCGGCGATTATGTGTTCAACGAGAAGGGCTATGAGACCGTCGCAACCATCGGCGAAGATTATTCCTTCATCTACACGCAGGTCTTCGGCTTCGCGCTGGAGTACTGCCAGGCCGGCGGCGAGATCACGGATCGCTTCTGGGTGCCGCTCGGCACCAAGGATTTCGCCTCGATCATCGCTGCACTTCCGGATGACGTGGACGCGATCTATCTGGGCCTCGGAGGCGGCGATGCGGTGAACTTCCTCAATCAGTACCAGCAGGCGGGCGGCGATGCCAACCTGATCGGCGGCACAATCATGGTCGACGGCACGGTGCTGTCCTCGAAGGGCCGCGCAAAAGAGGCGCTGATCGGCGTGCCCTCTTCGGGTCCGCAGGCCGACACTTGGGACGATGCGGCCTGGCAGGGCTATGTGAAGGCCTATCAGGACTTCTTTCCGCCCGAACAGCGCTTCCCCTCGCCCTCGCTCCTGGCCACCGCCTATTACAATGCGACCGATGCCGCGATGCAGTGCCTCGACACGGTTGGCGGGGATCTGAGCGATGGCCATGCCAACTACCGCGCATGCCTCAAGGCGCTCGAGCTCGATGCGCCCAATGGCAAGATCACGCTAGACGAGAACCGCCAGGCGATTGGCACCAACTTCGTCTCCGAGGTGGTTGAGCTCGGCGATGGTAACCTGGCCACCAAGCTTGTGTCGATGAAGGAGGGTGTGAACCAGACCCTCGGCATCGACAGCGCCGCCTTCGCGTCTATCGGCCTGCCCAGCCGTGAGACGCCGGAGTGCAAAAAGTACTGAGATGGGGCGGGCCGGGGCGTGCGACTGCGCCCCGGCTGATCCAAATGGCCCGCTCCTTTTGGGCACAAGCGGCATCACCCAACGCCGTGGCCCTTGGGGCCGCGGCTCTTTCCGGGGAGCCCGGGGGGAGCCCAGGACCAGCTGACCCCTGCGAGGCACCATGCAACCGCTGCTGATCGGTGGCGAGGCGCACCAGACCGCGTCTGCGTCTCCGAACATCAATCCCTCGGACACGGGCGATGTGATCGCTCACCACGCCGAGGCCGGAGCGGCCGAGGCCAAGCGCGCCATCGCCGCTGCCCGCAATGCGGCCCATGGATGGGCGCGCTCTGGCCCACTCGAGCGGCAGGGGGTGCTGGCCCGCGCCGCCGCCGAGTTGAGCGCGCGGCGCGAGGAACTCGGCCGCTTGCTCAGCCGCGAAGAGGGCAAAACGCTCGCCGAGGGCACCGCCGAAACCACGCGGGCCGCTCAGATCCTCGACTTCTTTGCCGGAGAGGCGATCCGGCTCCAGGGGCAAACGGGGCCCTCGGTCCGCCCCGGGATCGAGGTCGCGGTCACGCGGGAGCCGATCGGCGTCGTGGGCTTGATCACGCCGTGGAACTTTCCGCTCGCCATCCCCGCCTGGAAGCTCGCGCCGGCCTTGGCACACGGTAACACGGTGGTGTTCAAGCCGGCCGAGCTTGTGCCGGGATGCGCCTGGGCCCTGGCCGACATCCTGATCCGCGCCGGACTGCCGGCCGGGGTCTTGAACCTCGTGACCGGCCCCGGTTCGACCGTCGGCCAGGCGATCCTCGACAGCGCGGAGGTGGACGCGATCAGCTTTACCGGCTCTTTTGCGACGGGGCGCCGGGTGGCCGAGGCCTCGGCCCGGCACATGCGCCGCGTGCAGCTTGAGATGGGCGGGAAGAACCCGCTCGTGATCCTGGACGACGCCGATCTCGACATCGCGGTCGACTGCGCTGTCCAAGGCGCCTTTTTCTCGACCGGGCAACGGTGCACGGCGTCCTCGCGCCTGATCGTGACCCAGGGCATTCACAACCGGTTCGTCGAGGCGGTGGTGGACCGAATGCGGGCCTTACGGGTGGACGATGCACTCGCCGAGGGCACCGAAATCGGCCCTGTGGTGGACGAGCGCCAGCTCGCCTCCAATCTCGGTTGGATCGACACGGCCCGAGCCGAGGGCGGTAATCTGCGCTGGGGCGGTGAGCGGCTGTCCCGGAGCCGGCCCGGCCACTACATGGCCCCGGCGCTGTTTACCGACACGACGGCTGCGATGCGCATCAACCGCGAAGAGGTCTTTGGCCCCGTTGCCAGCGTCATCCGCGTGCGCGACTACGACGAAGCGCTGCACGTGGCCAACGACACCGAGTTCGGCTTATCGGCCGGCATCTGCACGACCTCGTTGAAGCACGCCTCGCATTTTCGGCGCGAAGCCGAGGCCGGCATGGTCATGGTCAATCTCCCCACCGCTGGCGTCGATTTCCATGTGCCGTTCGGCGGGCGCAAGGGATCATCGCTCGGACCGCGCGAACAGGGCGCCTATGCGGCCGAGTTCTATACGACCGTGAAGACGGCCTATACGCGCCCCTGACACGACTTGCGGTCGGAAATTCTTGCCAATCCCGCCGGATTGCTGAACCGTGCGTTTGGGATACGGAAACAGGAAGGACGCGCGGAGGCAAAGATGAGCACGGCGCTCGCAGTCTGCCATGGCCGTTTTGGTCGAGCGGCCCTGTATCGCCTCGACCGGACGATGACCATCCACGCCCATCGCGAGGGGCACATCATCATGCATGTGGATGGGGCGGCGGGCGCTGTCTCGGTTTCGGGACGCAACAGCTTGGTCGACCGGTCCTGGGGCGTGGCGATCAATCCTTGGGAAGCGCATGGGTTTGAGCCGCTGGGACCCGACGGGCTCTATCTCGTCCTCTATGTGAAGCCCTTGTGGTTCCAAGAGGCAGGGCGTGAGGAGGTTTTCGCCCTGCGGTTCGCCCAGAGCACCATCTCCGTGAGCGAGGATGTGCGCGCGGCCGCTGACCGACTGACCGCCCGCCTTCTGGCACCGGACGATCCCCAGCCGGTGGATGATGCGCTCTTTGCCATGTGCCGGGCCTGTCTCGACCAGAGCTGCGACTGGCCGGGTCCGGGCACCCGGCAACCGACCGCAGGCGAACGCTTCTCGGACCACCGCGTGCGCCGCGCCATCCGGCTGATGAAGGAAGGCTTTGCCGGAGAATGCGATCTGGCCTTCGTCGCGCGCGAGGCCGGGCTCTCGCGCCCACATTTCTTCAAACTGTTCAAGCGTCAGACCGGCATCACACCCAATCTCTACCTGAACACGTTGCGGATGGACCATGCGATCGGCGAGTTGACCGCCACCAGGCGCTCGGTGACCGAGATCGGGGCGCGGCTCGGCTTCTCGACCCAGGCGAGCTTCACCCGCTTCTTCAGCGCGAATGTCGGCATACCGCCAAGCGACTATCGCAGGGTCACCCAAATCGCCGTCGGCTGAGCCCGATCGGCGCCCGTTCGCTCCACAGGAAAAGACTGTGGGGTATTGGCCTTAGATCCCGCATCGTTAAGCTGTCCTTTGCAAGGTCCGGATCACACGGGCCAAGACGGGAGGACAAGCGGCCGCCATGAGGCGTTTTGCTGAGAAACACCCCTTTTGGACCGCCGTGATCGTCCTCGCGGTGGGAGTCCTGCTGTGGATGATCTTCGCCGTCTGGCCGAAGTGGCTCGTTGAGCTAATCGGGCGCAAAAAGATCTTTCTGAACGCGCTCTTCAACGGAGTGACGTTGGGGGCCCTCTATTTCCTGGTCGCCTCGGGCTTCACGCTGATCTTTGGGCTGATGCGGAACGTGAACCTCGCGCATGGGAGCCTGTATCTCCTAGGCGGCTATGTGGGTTATGAGATCTCCGACGCGACGGGGTCCTGGCTCTTCGCCTTTCCGGTGGCGTTTCTCGCCGTTGCAGCCTTTGGGATCGTTCTGCAATACGTGGTCTTTCGCCGAATGGAGGGCGAGGATCTCCGCCAGACCCTGGTCACCATCGGCCTGTCAATCGTGCTGGCGGATCTGATGCTGTGGATCTGGGGCGGCGACTTCTATCAGATCCTGACCCCTGATTGGCTGTCTGGCCCGATCGAGACGATTTTCGTCAGCACAGTCAAACGCTCGGGCGATCTAGTGTACCTTAAATACCCGATGGTTCGCTTGGTGATCTTGGTCGCGGCGATCGTGATCGGCATCGCCATGTGGTTGGCGCTGAACAAGACACGCACAGGCATGCTGATCCGCGCTGGCGTCGACGACCGCGACATGCTCTCGGCAACCGGCGTGCGGATCCAGCTGGTCTTCCTGGGGGTCTTCGCCTTCGGCGCGGGGCTGGCCGGCATGGCGGGCGTGGTGGGCGGCACCTTCCAATCGCTGGCGCCGGGGGAGGATGTGCGCTTCCTCCTGGCCTCCCTGGTGGTGGTGATCGTAGGCGGCATGGGCTCGATCCCGGGCGCGGCCCTGGGCGCCCTGTTGATCGGCCTCGCAGAGCAATTCGGCTCGGTCTACATGCCGACCTATGCGGTGGTGCTGACTTTTTTGATCTTGGTCGTGGTGCTGGCCTTCCGGCCCCAAGGCATTTTGGGGAGAGGCTGATGGCCGTTGTCGATCCCCCTGCCCTGGCCGAGGCGCCGCGCATGGGACGCCTGCCGATCGGAGGCTGGGCGCTCGTGCTGGTGCTCCTGTTTATGCCGGCCTTTGCCGGCGATTTCGTGCTCTACCAGATCTTTGGCTGGACCTTCATCCTGGGGCTGATTGCGCTCTCGCTGATGTTTCTGGCCGGCTATGGCGGGATGGTCAGCCTGATCCAGATGTCGGTGGCCGGCATGGCCGGGTACATGGTGGCGATCTTTGGCAGCTCGGCGATCGAGACCATCTCACTCGGCTGGCCCTGGTATGCAGCGATCCCGATTGCGCTCGCCATCGCGGTGCTGTTCGGAACGATCTCGGGCGCTTTGGCGGTGCGGACCGAGGGGATCTACACCATCATGATCACCCTCGCGATCGCCTCGGCCTTTTTTTACTTCACACGCCAGAACTATGCGATTTTCAATGGGTTCTCCGGCTTCAACGGGGTGCTGCCGCCGCAGCTCTTCGGCGTCGACTGGCGAGGGCCACAGGCGTTCTACTATCTGACGCTGGGATTCGCAGCGCTCGGCTATTGGCTCGTGCTCTATGTCAGCCGCAGCCCCTTCGGTCTCGCGCTCCAGGGCATCCGCGATAATCCCCGACGCATGGCCGCGCTGGGCTTCAACGTCACGGCTCACCGGATCGCCGCCTATGCCTTCGCCGCCCTGATCGCGGGGATCGCCGGCATCCTGCTCACTTGGCAATCTGCCCAGATCTCACCGGGCACAGCCGGCATCCAGCCGGTGATCGATGTGCTGGTCATCGCCGTCGTCGGCGGGCTCGCGCACCCGATTGGACCCTTCATCGGCGCCTTCATCTATGTGATCCTGCGGACCTTCGCGCTCGACGCGCTGGTGGCCGTCGGGCTTTCGGGTGAGCGTTTTCAGCTGCTGATCGGGCTTGGCTTCCTGATCATCGTATTCTCTTCGCCGGACGGGGTGCTTGGCCTCTGGAAGCGCTGGCGTGAACGCGGCGCCCGCGATCCGCTGACCGGAGAACGCCGATGACCGCGTCGGTTGCAGAGCGGCTGCAGGCCAAGGGCACGGCCAATGCGCTCGAGCTGCGCGGCGTTGGACGCATGTTCGGCGCGCTCGCGGCGCTGGCGGATATCGACTTGGCGGTGCGCCCGGGCGAGCGCCGGGCGGTGCTCGGCTCGAACGGCGCGGGCAAGACCACGCTCTTCAACTGCATCACCGGAGATTTCCCGCCCACCTCTGGCACGATCCGCTTCTTTGGCGAGGACGTGACCGCCTTCCCGCCGCAAGAGCGCATCCGCCGCGGGCTGCGCCGCACCTACCAGATCTCGCTGCTCTTCGGTGGGCTCAGCGTGCTCGACAATGTCTATCTCGCCTGTGTGGGCGTCTCGCGGGCGCGGTTCTCGTTCCTGCGCCCGCGCCGCTCGGACACACTGATGACGGCGGCCGAGGAGCTGGTGGAGGCCGTCCACCTGACCGCCTCGGCCCAGGAGAAGGTCGCCAACCTCTCCTATGGCCAGCAGCGCCAGCTCGAGATCGCGCTGGCCCTGGCCGGGGCCCCGCGGTTCATTCTGTTCGACGAGCCGGCCGCGGGCCTCTCCCCCACCGAGCGGCGCGAGCTGGTCGAGATCCTGACCGGCCTGCCCTCCCATATCGGTTACATCATCATTGAGCACGATATGGACGTGGCGCTCCGCGTCGCCGAGAGCGTCACGATGATGCACAACGGCCAGATCTTCAAAGAGGGCAACCCGCAGGAGATCGAAGACGACCCCGAGGTCCAGGAGCTTTATCTCGGGGGCGGCCATGGCTGAGCGGCGCGGCAGCACCGGCGCGGTGCTGGAGATCAAGGGGCTCAACGTCTTCTACGGCCACTCCCATGCGCTGCAGGGGGTGGATCTGTCGCTCGACCACGGCGTCCTAGCGGTTGTCGGGCGCAACGGAATGGGCAAGACGACGCTCTGCAAGGCGATCATGGGCCTCGTGCCCACCGCCGCCGGCTCGGTTGCGTTCCGTGGGCGGACGCTCTCGGGCATGGCCCCAGCCGAGGTAGCACGGCTCGGGATCGGCTATGTCCCTCAGGGGCGGCGGCTTTGGCCGTCATTGACCGTCGACGAGCATTTGCGCCTGGTCGCCCGCCCCGGCGCCTGGAGCCCGGAGCGGATCTATGCGACCTTCCCGCGTCTCGCCGAGCGGCGCAGCAATGGCGGCGGCCAGCTCTCGGGCGGCGAGCAGCAGATGCTGGCGATCAGCCGGGCGCTTCTGCTGAACCCGGCCCTGTTGGTGATGGACGAGCCGACCGAAGGCCTTGCCCCCGTCATCGTCGACCAGGTCACCGAGATGCTCGGTCAGATCGCCTCGGCCGGCGAGATCTCGGTGCTGCTGATCGAGCAGAATATCGGCGTCGCCTGTGCAGCCTCCGAGCGCGTCGCGATCATGGTCAACGGGCGCATCAACCGCGTGATGGATGCAGGCTCGCTGGCGGCCGACCGAGACCTGCAACAGCGCCTTTTGGGCGTCGGGCGGCACGGGCATGACGACACGGATGCCGAAGCCCCACCGCGCGATACCGCTGCGTCAGCACCGACTGCAACGGGGCCTGTGCGGATTTTCGTCTCCAACCCCAAGCCGCCGACCCGCTGGTCTCGGCCCGTGCCCGTACGGGTCATCGAGCAATCGGCCCGCACCGTGGCCGAGCCCATGCGCGAAACCACGGCGCCGTTTAAGGCGCTCAGCGCCGGGCGTTCGGCAGTGATCGTCGCCGGCACCCTCGACACCAAGGCGGCGGAGCTCCGTTACATCCGCGATATCCTCAAATCTGAGGGCGTGCCGGTGCGGATGGTCGATCTCTCGACCTCCGGCAAACCCTCGGGCGCCGAGGTGCCCCCGCACGAAGTCGCGGCCTTCCACCCGCGCGGCGGGGCCGGGGTCTTCACCGGCGACCGGGGTGCCTCGGTCGCCGCGATGACGGTGGCCTTCGAGCGCTGGATCCGCCGCCAAAGCGGGGTCAGCGGGATCATCGGAGCCGGCGGCTCCGGTGGCACAGCCATGGTTGCCCCCGCCATGCGCGCCTTGCCCGTCGGGGTGCCAAAGATGCTGATCTCAACCGTCGCCTCGGGCGATGTCAGCCGCTATGTGGGGGCCGCAGACATCACACTGATGCACTCGGTGGCCGATGTCCAAGGGCTAAATCGCATAACGCGCAAGGTGTTGGCCAATGGCGCCCATGCGCTCGCCGGCATGGTCCGCGGTGCGATGCCCGTGGTCTCTAGCCCGGAAAAGCCAGCGGTCGGCCTGACCATGTTCGGGGTGACGACTCCGGCCGTACAACAGCTCACCAAGGCGCTCGAAGGCGACTGGGACTGCCTCGTCTTCCACGCCACGGGCACGGGCGGACGGGCCATGGAAGGCCTGCTCGACAGCGGTTTGCTCGAAGGGGTGATCGACCTCACCACCACCGAGATCTGCGACATGATGATGGGGGGCGTGTTCCCCGCCACCCAGGACCGCTTTGGCGCCGTGATCCGGAGCGGCCTGCCCTATGTCGGCTCGTGCGGTGCGCTCGACATGGTGAACTGGGGGCCGCCCGAGACGGTGCCGGAGCGCTTTGCGGGGCGGCTGTTCTATGAGCATAACCCCCAAGTCACGCTGATGCGCACGACCGTCGAGGAGAACGCCCGAATGGGCACCTGGATCGGCGAGCGGCTGAACGAGATGACCGGCCCTGTGCGGTTTTTCCTGCCCGAGGGTGGCGTCTCGCTGCTCGATGCGCCGGGCATGGCCTTTCACGACCCCGCCGCGGACCGCGCGCTGTTCGACGCGCTGGAGCGCACGGTGCGTCCCACGGCCTCGCGCCAACTCATCCGCTTGCCAAACAACATCAACGATCCCGCCTTTGCCGAGGCCGTTCTGGGCGCCTTCCGCGCGCTCCATGGCTCGGTGCAGCGGCGCGCCTCCGGGAGATAGACCATGCACGACCGCCAAGCTCTGATGACCCGTTTCCGCGCCATGCGCGACCGCGGCGAGCCCATTGTCGGTGGCGGTGCCGGCACCGGGCTGTCGGCGAAATGCGAGGAGGCTGGCGGCATCGACCTGATCGTCATCTACAATTCCGGGCGCTACCGGATGGCGGGACGTGGCAGCCTCGCCGGCCTCATGCCCTATGGCGATGCCAACGCGATCGTGGTCGAGATGGCCGCGGAGGTCCTGCCCGTGGTCAAGCACACCCCCGTGCTGGCCGGTGTTTGTGCCACGGATCCCTTCCGCCTGATGCCGAAGTTCTTGGATCAGTTGAAGGAGATCGGGTTCGCGGGCGTACAGAACTTCCCGACCGTGGGCCTGATCGACGGCACCTTCCGGGCCAACCTCGAAGAGACCGGCATGTCCTATGCCCAAGAGGTTGAGATGATTCGCATCGCGGCCGAGCGGGACATGCTGACGACACCCTATGTGTTCTCGGAGGCCGACGCGACGTTGATGGCCGAGGCGGGCGCCGACATCATCGTCGTGCATCTCGGGCTGACCACCGGGGGCAGCATCGGTGCCGAGACGGGGGTGAGCCTCGAGCAGGCCCCTGCCCTCACCGATGCTTGGGCAGCGGCGGCGCTGGCCGTGAACCCGGACGCGATCGTGCTGGTCCATGGCGGACCCGTCGCGATGCCGGACGATGCGGAATATGTGCTCAAGAACACCAAGAACTGCCACGGCTTTTACGGCGCCTCCTCGATGGAACGGCTGCCGACCGAAGTCGCGCTGACCGAACAGACTGCCAAATTCAAGAAGATCAGCCGAAGCTGAGGGAGACCCACCATGACCGGACAAGTCATCGGACAGATCGTACTCTGGCTCATCGTGGCCGTCATCGCGATCTTCATCCTCTACTGGGTGATGCACTGGCTCTATCGCCGCTCGACCAAAGAGGTGGCGTTTGTTCGCACCGGTTTCCTCGGCGAGCGGGTGGTGATCGACGGCGGCGCGTTCGTCTGGCCGATCATCCACGACATCACGCCGGTCAATATGAACTCGCTGCAACTAGCGGTGACGCGGGAGCGTGGGGACGCGCTGATCACCAAGGACCGCATGCGCGTGGACGTCGACGCGGTCTTCTACCTACGCGTCAAGCATACCGGGGAGGCGGTAAGTCTAGCGGCCTCGACGCTGGGCCGGCGCACGCTGGAGCCCGAGCGGCTGCATGCGCTGCTCGATGGCAAATTCGTGTCGGCGCTGCGGACGGTGGCCTCGCAAATGTCGATGGAGGAGCTGCACGAGAGCCGCGACGGCTACGTGGCGCGGGTGCGCGAGGCCGCGCAAATCGGCCTCGACACCAACGGACTCGAGCTCGAAAGCGTTGCCATCACCGATATCGACCAGACGGATATCGAGTTCTTCAACCCCTCGAACCGCTTCGATGCCGAGGGTCTGACCCGGGTGATCGAGGAGGTCGAGGCCAAGCGCAAACTGCGCAACGCCATAGAGCAGGAAAGCACCATCGCAATCCGCGCGCGTAATCTCGAGGCCGAGAAAGAAGCGCTGAACATCGAGCGCGAGAGCGAATGGGCGCGCCTGGAGCAAGAGCGCGAGATCGAGTTCCGCCGGGCCCAGCAGCGTGCTGAGCTGGCGCGTGAGCGGGCCGAACGCGAGACCGAGGCCGAACGCGCTCAGATCGGCGCCCGCGAGCAGATCGAGACCACGCGCATCGCCAATGAGCGGACCATCTCCGAGGCCCGTATCGCCTCCGAGGAAGATATCCGCCGCCGCGAAATCGCCCGAGAGCAGCAGGTCCAATCCGCCGAGATCGCCACCCGCGAAGAGGTCGAGAAGGCCCGCATCGCGCAGGAACGCCAGGTCGCCGCCTCGCGCATCGAGAGCGAGCGCGAGACCGAAGCCCAGGAGATCGCGCGGCGGCGGATGCTCGAGGAGACCGAGGTCGCCGCGCGTGAGGCCACCGAGACCGCCCGCATTGCCCAAGAGCGCGCCGTCGAAGAAGCGCGCATCGCCAAGGACGAGCAGACGCGGGCCCGCGAGATCGCTCGCCAGCGCGCGCTCGACGCCGCCGAGATCCAGGCCCGCGAGGCGACCGAGAAGGAGCGCATCGCCCAGGAGCAAGCGGTCACCGAGGCCCGCATCGCGCAGGACGAAGAGACCCGCCGCCGCGAGATCGAGCGCACCCGCACCGTCGAGGCGGCCGAGATCGCCGCGCGCGAGGCCACTGAGACGCTGCGGGTCGCGCAGGAGACGAGCGTGAACGCCGAGCGCATCGCCTCAGATCGCAAGGTCCGGGCGCTTGAAATCGATCGCCAGAAGGCACTGGAGGAGGCGGAGATCGCCGCCGGCCAGGCCACCGAAGCCGCCCGCATCGCTCGAGAGCGTCAGTTGGCTGCCGAGCGCATCGCCGCCGAACAGGCCACCCGCGCGGACGAGATCGAACAGCGCCGCACCCTCGAAGAAGCGCAGATCACGGCTCGGGAGAAGACCGAGGCCCGGCGCATCGACCAGGAAAGGGCCGTCCGCGCGCTCGAGATCGACCGCAACAAGGCCGTCGACGAAGCCGAGATCGCCGCACGCAACGCCGTCGAGACCGCGCGCATCGCCGAGGAGCGGCGGGTGGCGCTCGAGCGGATCGAGAGCGAGGAGACCACCAAGGGACGCGAGATCGCCCGCGCACAGGCCATCGACGCCGCCGAGATCGCTGCCGCCGAGGCCGTCGAGGCCGCCCGCATCGCCCGCGACAAGGTCCTTGCGGCCGAGCGCATCGCCTATGAGCAGGACGTCAAGGAGCGCGAGATCGCCCGCAACCGCGCGGTCGACGAGGCGGATGTCGTCGCCCGCGAGCGCGTCGAAGCCGCCCGCATCGCTCAGAGCGAGCGGCTGGATGCCGGCCGCATCGCCGCGCGTGAGGCCACCGAGGTGCGCGAAACTGCAGCCCAGCGCGCGACCGAGACCGCGCGCATAGACACCGACAAGGCCGTCACCGCCGCAGGAATCGCCCGCGACACCGAGATCCGCTCACGCGAGATCGAGCGCAACGAGGCGATCGAGGCCGCCGAGATCGCCTCCAAACGCCTGGTCGAGCAACAGCGCATCGAGAAGGAGGGAGAAACCGCCGCCGACCGGATTGGCCGCGACAAGACGGTCCGCTCGCTCGAGATCGCCCGCACCCGCGCGCTCGACGAGGCTCAGGTCAAAGCGGATGAGGCGGTCGAGGCCGCGCGCATCGCCCAGAAGAAGGCGTTGGATGCCGAGCGCATCGGCGCCGAGCAGGAGACCCGCGCCGCCGAGATCGCCCGCGAACAGACCATCGAAGCCCGCGAGCTCGCCAAACGCGACGTGGTCGAGCGCGCGCGCATCACCACCGAACTCGGCCTCGAGCGCGAGCGCATCGACAGCACCCGCGACCGCGAGGTGCACGACATCGCCAAACGCCGCGTGATCGAGGAGGCCGACGAGGAGCGCATCATCCAGATCGCCGCCAAGAAAGCCGAGCGCGCAGAGGCCGATGCCCGCCTCCGCCAGGCCGAGATCGCAGCGACCCGCGATGTGGAGGCGACCGACATTGCCCGCGAACGGGCCCTCGATGCGGCCAAGCTGGAGCGCCGGCGGGCGCTGGAGCAGCTCGAGGTCACCCGCCTTCAGGCCCTGCGCGAGGCCGAGATTGCCTCGAAGGAAGAGGTCGAGCGCCAGCGCATCGCCTCGGAACGCGGGCTCGACGAAGCGCGGATCGGGCACGAACGCGACCGCCGTCGGCTCGAGGTCGACCGCGAGCAGCAGGTCGAGCTTGCCGAGATGGAGAAAGCGATCGCCCTCTATGCCAAGTCGCTGGAAGAGAGCACCGCACAGACCGAGGCGGACGTGGCCCGCGCCCGCGCCGCCGAAGCCGAGGAGCAAGTCAAGACGGCCCGCGAGACCGAAGAGGCCAAGCGCCGCCGCAGCGTCGACCTCGAGATGGCCGAGAAGGCCGCCGCCGAGACCCGCATCGCCGCCGAGGCCGAGCGCGTGCGCAAGGCCGTCGAGGCCGAGGCCGCTCGTCTGCTGAACGAGGCCGAGAACGTGCTGACCGACGAGGCGCGCTACAACCTCTTCCGCCGCAAGCTGCTCGAGCATGTGGAGGGGATCGTCGCCGCCTCGGTCAAACCGATGGAGAAGATCCAGGACATCCGCATCATGCAGCTCGACGGGGTCGGCGGCGGCGGCGGCTCGGGCAGCTCCGAGCGCGGCTCGCCCACCGACGAGGTCATCGACAGCGCGCTGCGCTACCGCGTCCAAGCGCCCATGGTCGACAGCCTGCTCAAGGATATCGGCATCGACGGGGCCACGGTCTCAAAACAGCAGGGGATCATTCGCGAGGCCTCGGACATCAATAGGATGCAATATGAGCAATCCCGCGTCGCCGAGCAGAAAGCCAAGGCCGCGAAAGCCGCCGAGGCCGAGAAGGGCAAGGATGACGGCGAAGGCAAAGGCGGGGACAAGGGCTGATGCCGCGGGTCTACACATCCTCGGTGATCGACGCGCCCGCCGAGACGGTCTGGGAGCGGATCCGCGACTTCAACGGCCTGCCGAACTGGCATCCGCGGATCCGCGACAGCCGCATCGAGGGCGGTGAGCCCGCGGACAAGGTGGGCTGCATCCGCGACTTCCACCTGCAAAACGGCGACCGGATCCGGGAACAGCTGCTAGGCCTATCGGACTACGACATGTTCTGCACCTATGCGATCCTCGAGAGCCCGATGCCGCTCACCGATTATGTGGCGACGCTGCGGCTGACCCCGATCACGGACGGCCCGCGCACCTTCATCGAATGGTCGGCCGAGTTCGACTGTGCCGAGGCGGATGCCGACGGTCTGGTCGACGGCATCGGCTCGGGCGTCTTCCAAGCGGGCTTCGATGCTCTGAAACGCAGAATGGGCGGCTGAGACCGCCTGAACCAGGGGAGGAGACGATGACCAGACTGGGACAAATAGCATTCGGCATGGGTCTTGCGGCGCTTGGCGCCGAGGCGGCGGCGCAGGCGCTGCCCCCGCTCGACCCCCAACCCAATGCCGAGATGACGACCTTCGAGCATATCGACGCGCTGAACGCCTGCGACTGGACACGGCTGATGGCCCAGTACCCCGAGGAGGTGCTGATCATCCTGCCGAACGGCGTCTGGATCGAGGGGCGCCCCGCGGTCGGCGATGTCTTCAAGGGGTTCTGCCAGGAGCGCGGCGACGGCGGCTTTAAGGGCGCGACGTTCATCGCCGAGAAGGTCAAGACCGTAGGCGATACGGTCAGTGTCTCGTGGCGGGTCGAGGCCGACTGGCTGGCCGAGCCCTACAAGGGCGCCGATGCCTATGTGACCCGCGACGGTCTGATGTATGTGCAGGTCACCACCTTCGACCCCGCCGGTATGAAGTTCAAATAGTCCATGCCGCGCGTTATCCGCAGCACCGTCCTCGATGCGCCCGCCGATGCGGTCTGGGAGGTGCTGCGCGATTTCAACGGCCATGATCGTTGGCATCCGGCGGTGACCAGCAGCCATGTGGAGCGGGGCGAGCCCTCGGACCGGGTGGGCTGCGTGCGCCGCTTCCGGCTCACCGGCGGCGAAGAGCTGCGCGAGAAGCTGCTGACGCTGTCGGATATGGAGCAGAGCTTCTCTTACTGCCTGCTCGACACGCCGGTGCCGCTCTTCAACTATGTGGCCCATGTGCGCCTGGCGCCCGTCACCGATGGCGACCGCTGTTTTTGGGAGTGGGAGAGCCGGTTCGACACCCGCTCAGGCGAGCACGACGCGATGGTCGCGCTGGTCGGCGAGGGCATTTACGAGGCCGGGTTTGCCGCCATCCGCGCGCATATGGGCCTCACCGAACAGGAGGGGACTGCATGACGATGGCTGTCGAGATCCACGAACGGCTCGAGGATGCGGCGCGCGCCGCGGCGGAGCGCGGAGCCCGCTATCACGGCGGCGGGTCCATCGTCATGCGCGCGGTGCACGAGGGCGATCAGAATTTTGACCGGATGGTGCTTGCGCGAGACCCACTACTGACGCGCATCGAGGCCCAAGGCGACCGGGTCCGCATCGGAGCCGGCGTCACCATGGCGGCCCTCCTGGCGGCCCGCGAGACCGCGTTCCTGATCCCGGCCGCCCGTGCGGTCGGAGGGCCCGCCATTCGCACCGTCGCGACGATCGGCGGCAACCTCTTTGCCGCGCATCCTTACGGTGATCTCGCCGTGGCTCTGCTGGCGCTCGGAACGACGGTGACCCTGGCGGGCCAGGGACGCGAGATGCCATTGGAAGAGCTCTTGTCGGCCCGCGAGCGCCATCGCCCTCTGGTCTCCGCCATCCAGGTCACCCGCCCCGCCGACGGCACGTTCCGCTTCCACAAGGTGACACGGGTCAAGCCAAAGGGCGTCTCGGTGATGTCCATGGCTGCGCTCTTGCCGCAGCGATCGGGCCGGGTGGCTGGCGCCCGCGTCGCCTATGGCGCCATGGGGCCGGCACCAATCAGGGTCACGGCGGTCGAGCGCGCGCTCGAGGGCCGCACGCTCGATGCGTCCGGGATCGCCGCAGCTCTGGCGGCCGCCACCGACGGGCTCTCGCCACCCACCGATGCGCTGGCCTCGGAGTGGTATCGCCGCGAGACAGCGCCCGTCCATCTCTCCCGCCTGCTGCTCGGAGGCTGACCATGGCCCGCATCCCCCTCCAGTTCCGCTTGAACGGCTCCGAAGCGGCGACCTTTTGCGAGCCGGCCGAGACACTGATCGATGTGCTGCGCCGCCGGATCGGGGACCTCACGCCGAAATGGGGCTGTGGCCAGGGCACCTGCGGGGCCTGCACCGTGCATGTGGACGGACAGCCGCAGCTCTCCTGCCTGACGCTCGCCCAAACCGTCGAGGGGCGGGCCGTGCGCACCGTGGCCGGCCTGCCGAACGGACCCGAATTGCACCCATTGCAAGAGGCGTTCATGGAGCATTTTGCCGCCCAGTGCGGCTATTGCACACCGGGGATGCTGATGGCTGCAGCCGCATTGCTCGAACGCAACCCGAGGCCGAGCCGCGAGGAGGTGGTCGAGGCCATCTCGGGCAATCTCTGCCGCTGCACCGGGTACCAGCCGATCATCGACGCCATCCTCGCGGCCAGCGAGCAGAGGAGGACCGCATGAGCATCGAGTTCCGCAAAGATCTGTTCGCCGACGAGCGCGACGACAACCTCAAGGAGGTGGGCAAACCGACACGGCGCCAGGACATCCTTGGCCATGTGACCGGGCGCTCACCGTATTACGATGACCATCTTTTTGACGGGCTTTGCCATATCCGCTGTGTGCGCTCGCCACACCATGCGGCGCGGATCCGTCACATCGATGCGGGCGCGGCCGAGCGGATGCCGGGGGTCGTGCGGATCATTTGGCCCTCGGATGTGCCGCGCAACCTCAACACGCTGCTGAGCCTGCTGGATTTCGGCAAGGACGACGAGCCTTTGCTGGCGCCGGACCAAGTCCGGTATCGCGGCGAGCCGGTCCTCGCGATCATTGCCGAGACCGAGCGCCAAGCCCGCGATGCGGTGGCCGCTGTGCGGGTCGACTGGGAGGTGCTGCCGCATGTGCTCGATGTCGAGGCGGCCCTCGCACCCGGCGCGCCGGTGGTGAACGCAGTCTATCCCGGCAACGCGTTCGAGTATCACAAGCGATACAACCATCAAAAGCTGCGCTTTGGCGATGTGGAGGCAGGCTTTCGCGAGGCCGCCCACGTGGTCGAGGGGCGCTATTCGATGTCGCCCATCGAGCAGGCGCCGATCGAGACGTGTGGCGCCATCGCCGCTCCCGAACAGAACGATCGCTATGTGTGCCACACCTCGACCCAGGCGCTGTTCTTCTCGCTGGGGACGGCGGCAAAACTGCTGAACGTCGGCTCAAACCGGCTGCATTTCATCGGCGGCACGGTCGGCGGCGGCTTTGGCGGCAAGGTTGACAGCCTGCACGAGCCGATGGCGCTTCTGGGTGCAATTCTGACTGGACGGCCGTGCAAGTTCCAGTTCGACCGAGCCGAGGAGATGCAGGTCGGCGCGCCCCGTGGCGCCGAGGTCTGGTATCTCAAGGACGGCATTGCCGCGGATGGGCGGCTCCTGGCTCGGCGGTTCGTGGGATATTTCGACAGTGGCGCCTATACGCGGCTTTCCTCCTATGCCGTGCAAAAGGCGACGGGGCATTTGCCAGGGCCTTATACGATACCAAACGTCTACTCAGATGTCTTTTGCGTTTATACAAACCGAACGCCCGCGACAGCGATGCGCGGCTTTGGGATCACCGGTGTCGATTGGGCGATCGAGCGGCATATGGACAAGGTGGCCCGGGCGGTGGGGATGGATCCGATGGAGCTGCGGATCCTCAACGCCTATCGCGACGGAGACATGAAGGCGCACCGGCGGGTTGCCAAAAACTGTGCATTGGTAGAGTGCGCCCAGGTTGCAGCCGAGAAGGCCGGATGGCCGCTATCTGCCAATGCACTGGCCGCTTCGAGCCTGACGGGCGGCGGTGGGCTGCGCGGTGCCTTGCCCGCAGCAACCGCAACCGATCAGATTGGACGGATCGGACCAGAGGATGGTCGCCCGGTGGCGCCTTTGCCAGCCGCTGTCACGGAAAGGGCAGGCCCGGCGCCCCGCCAGCCACACCCTGCCCCTGCGCCGGAGCGTCCGGCCCAGACCCAATCGCGGCCTACCCAAGGTGCGCCTGGCGGGGCGCCGAGCGGTGCTCCGCCTGCGACACCAGGCCCAACACCGCCCCAACAGCCCCAACCGCCCTTGGCTAGCCCTGAGCCCTATCGGCCAGCAGAGCCGTTTTCGCGCGGTGTGCGGCGGCCTGGCACCGGGCGGTTCTCCTCGCTTTCCGGCACGAGGAGACGGTGATGGCTCGGCATCGCGGGCGCGGATGCGCCACAATCAACTATCCGATCGGCATGAACCTTGGCGGCGACCCCTCCCAAGCGCTGGTGCACTCAAACCCCGATGGGAAGTTCACGGTGGCGCTGTCGTCGATCGATCTCGGCCAGGGGATGAAGTCAGTGACCCGCCAGATCGCCGCCGAGACGTTGGGGGTTCCTGTGGCCGATGTCTATGTGGACACGGCAGACAGCGATACCGGGCCCCACTGTATGGGAAGCTTTGCCAGCCGGGGCACGCACCGGGTCGGCAATGCCGTGATCGAAGCCGCGCGCGAGGCCCGCCAGGTGATGCTGGAGGCGGCAGCGGAAGAATTGGAGGTCGATCCGGGCGATCTCGAGACCGACGGCCTTGGCAACATCCATGTCCGAGGGGCGCCGTCTCGTTCGATCTCAACGGGAGCTGCGGCGGCGGCGGCCCAGTTCCGACAGGGCCGGACGGTGTCCGGCCGCGGGATCTTTCTCATCCCGATGTCGGATGTCGATCCGGATACGGGAGAGATGACGCCGGTCAGCGCCTATGCCCACGCGGCCTTGGTGGTTGATGTTGAGGTCGATGACGAGACGGGTGAGGTGCAGGTGCTGGCCATGCGATCGGCTTACGAGGTTGGCCGAGCGCTGAACCCTCGCCTGGTCGAGCAACAACTGGTGGGGGGTGCCTGGATGGGCGCGAGCCACGCGCTTTGGGAGACGACGGAGCCATTCTATCCAGACCGCTCATTCGGCCCCGAAGACTTTAACGCCTATCTCATGCCGGGCCCCGGCGACATTGCGCCCCATGATATCGCTGTGCTCGAGCGTCCGGCGCCGGACGGACCCTATGGGGGCAAAGGCCCCGGCGAGATGTGCGCCAATCCCGTTTTGCCGGCCATTGCCAACGCGGTTTGGGATGCGGTCGGAGTGGATATCGACGACCTGCCGATCACGCCCGAAAAGGTGCTTCGCGGCCTGCGGGCCAAAGGCGGGGTCCGCTCAGTAGGCGGCGCTTCATGACCAACAGTCTACCGGCCACGCCCCACCCCTGCATCCGTGCGCATGGCACCAACCACGTCGCGGCCCACCCACGGCGTGGCCGGTGGGCGCGGGGGTCCTGCGCGGCGGGCCGTGGGTGGGCAGGCAATCCGTCAATGCTGGACTGCCCGGTGCAGGGGTGGGGTCCGCCGCGCAGGACCCCCGAGCGGTGAGCGTTCGCTCGGAGATCGACGGCATCGCCGGGGCCGATCAACTCGCCTACGCCTTGGCAGATGCGCAATATCTGGCGGGAGAGGGTCTTGCGACCGCCGGCTATCTGGCGCTCGCCCTCGGCAAACCACTGTTGCTCGAGGGCGCGCCGGGGACGGGAAAGACCGAAGCCGCCAAGGCGCTCGCGTCGACGCTCGGCCGTCGGCTCATCCGCTTGCAGTGCTTTGAAGGGATCGATGCCGCCACCGCGCTTTATGAGTGGAATTTTCCCCGTCAGATGCTCGCGATCCGCCAGGCGGGCACAGACTACGTCAACATCTACGATGATCGTTTCCTGTTGGCACGCCCGCTGCTCGATGTGCTGCAGACAGCCGATGCCGCGCTGCTGCTGATCGATGAGATCGACCGCGCCGACCCCGAGTTCGAAGCCTTCCTGCTAGAGTTTCTCTCGGATTTTCAGATCACCATCCCCGAGCGAGGCACTGTTCGGGCCGCAAGCCCGCCGCCGGTCGTGCTGACCTCGAACCGCACGCGGGAGCTTCATGAGGCGCTTCGGCGGCGCTGTGTCTACCACTGGATCGGATACCCCGAACCGGCGCGTGAGGCCGAGATCGTGATGCTCCGTGCCTCCATCGTTGCACGCGATACGGCGGATAGGGTGGTGGCTGCGGTCGGTCGACTCCGCGCCGAGCCGCTCGCCAAACCACCGGGTGTGGCCGAGACGGTCGAATGGGCCGAAGCCGCAACGCTTTTGGCCGCGCAGGGAGCCACCTGGCCCGAGGCCTTCCGCCGGGCCATCGGTGTCGCGCTCAAAGACCAGGACGATCTGGCCTTCTTGGCCGATCGGCTCGACAGCCTCTTGCCCGGGGACGCCGCATGAGCCTGCCGCGCGCAGCCGAGCCCTTCGTGGCCTTTGCCGCTGTGTTGCGCGGCTCAGACTTCCCCGTGTCGCCAGATCAGACCATGGCGTTTTTGGCCGGTGTTGGTCTGCTCGGCCCCCGCTCGGTCGAGGACATCCATCGTGCTGCCCGGGCAACCCTCGCGCCACCGCCCGAGCGGTTCGCCGAATTCGACGCGCTGTTCCGGGCGCATTTCCTGGGACAGGCGCTGGCCGCGCCGGCCTCTGAGGGCGACGATGAGGAGATGGCCGTCCGCGATCAGCGCGACGGAACGGACGAGTTCGATATCGGCGATCCGTCCGAGCGCGGGGCGGAGGCCACCGCGACCGAGACGCTGTCGGTCCGTCAGTTCTCGGCGCTGACCGAGGCGGAGGCGCTGGCCCGGTTTGCGCGGCGCGCGCCGGCTGCCCTGCCCCGCCGTCTGGGGCGCAGGCTGCGCCCGGATTGGCGCGGCGGGCGGCCCGATCTCGGCCGCGCCTTGCGTATGGCCGCGCGCCGGGACGGAGAGTTGATCGATCTTCCGCGGCGCTGGCGCCGGCCGCGCCAACGCCGCATCCTGTTGATGATCGACATCTCGGGCAGCATGAAGTCGGGCACCGATGCGCTTTTGGCCTTGGCGCACGCCACGCTCCATACAGGCGACCGGGTCGAGGTCTTCACCTTCGGGACCCGGCTCACCCGGCTGACACGGGCGCTCAGGCTCAACGCGCGCGAGCAGGCCCTGACCAAGGCGGCCGGCCTTGCGCCTGACTGGGATGGCGGCACACGCATTGGCGATGCGCTGGCGGCCTTTCTCGCCGTGCCTCGGTTTGCCGGATTTGCCCGCGGCGCCTTGGTGGTCGTGCTGTCCGATGGGCTCGAGCGCGGAGATCCCGCGACAATGGTGGCTGCGGTCGAGCGGCTGTCGCGCCTTGCATGGCGGCTCGATTGGCTGAGCCCCTTGGCTGCGGACCCCGCTTTCCGCGCCGAGACCGGCGCGCTGAAAGCGTGCCTGCCGTTTCTGGACCAACTTGGGGATGGCAGTGGCGCCGCGCCCGTTGCCGCTCATTTGCTGAGCGCTGGGGCAAGACGATGAGCGCGGATCCCACCCTCCCCAAAGCCGCCGTGGATGCGCATCACCACATTTGGCGCCGCGCTGATCTGCCTTGGCTGCTCGGCCCGAGCGTGCCGCGGATCTTCGGTGCCTATGATGCCATCAAGCGCGACTACCCGATGGACGAGTACCTCGAAGATCTCACCGGCACCGGCATCGCGAAATCGGTGTATGTTCAGGCGAACTGGGCTCCGAACTGGGCGGCGGATGAGGCCGCTTGGGTCCAGCGCGTGGCCGAGCGGACCGGCTGGCCCCATGCCATCGTGGGTTTTGCCGATTTCACCGTCTCGGATGTGCGCCCACAGCTTGACCGGCTGGCGGCGCAACCGCTGATGCGCGGGGTGCGCCAGCAGCTGCATTGGCACGAGACGCCGGCCTATCGGTTCGCCGGGCGCGCGGATCTTGGCTCGGATCCTATGGTGCAGCGCAACATCGCGCATCTCGCCGAGCGGGGCTGGGTCTTTGAGCTCCAGCTCTTTGCCGCGCAGGCCGAGCACGGCGTCGCGTTGGCCGAGGCTTGCCCGGATGTCACCTTTGTCCTCCAGCACGCGCTGATGCTCGAAGATCTCTCTGCCAAAGGTCGCGACCAATGGGAGAGCGGTCTGCGCCGGCTCGCCGCCTGCCCGAATGTGATCTGCAAGCTCTCGGGTCTCGGCACCTTCGTCCACCGGGTGGATGCCGCACTGATCACCGAGATTGTTGCGACGGCGACCGATGCCTTTGGAGTCAAACGCTGCCTTTGGGGCTCGAATTTCCCGATCGAGAAGCTCTGGACCGCGTTCGGCCCGCTGCTTGCGGCCCACACCGCCGCCACGAACAACCTAACCGATGCCGCCCGGCGCGCGATCTACCGCGACACGGCAACCCGGGTCTACCGGCTCTGAACAAAATCGAGGAACGCGTTAGAGGGAGACGACAAATG
This sequence comes from Pseudomonadota bacterium, assembly GCA_039187815.1. Taxonomy (GTDB): domain Bacteria; phylum Pseudomonadota; class Alphaproteobacteria; order Rhodobacterales; family Rhodobacteraceae; genus Thermohalobaculum. The sequence goes on from JBCCZI010000024.1 coordinate 24,563, forward strand.
GCACTCGAGATCCACGTGCTTGACTATGGCGACATCGAGCTCGAGACGAGCTTTCTCGTGCTGGGGCACGAATGCGGACGCATCCGGCGGGTGCCCACCTATGGCTTTTTGATCCTGGGCGGCACCTATCCAGTCGTGGTCGACACCGGCTATCGCGACAATGCGATCATGGAGAGCCTCGGCATGCGGGGCCTGCAGTTCCATGAGAACATGATCGAGCAGCAATTGGCCAAGCACGGCGTCAAGCTGGGCGATGTGCGTTATGTGGTGCACACGCATCTGCACATCGACCATGCGGGCAAGGACGATCACTTCCCGATGAACACCACCGTGGTGCTGAACCGGCGCGAACTCGAATGCTCGGTCTCTGGCCTGATGCACCCGCAATATCCCAAGCCCGACATCCAACACCTGATCGAGCGGCTGCACACGCAGGACGCGCTGCGCTTCCTGGATCTCGAGATCACCCAGGCCGAAGAGTTGATCCCGGGCGTCTGGTGCGAGCCTGCCAATGCGCACACCGAAGGCTCGGCGAACGTGATCGTCGAGACGGCCGATGGACTTGCTTGCATCTGTGGCGACGTGATCTACAACTTCAACGACCAAATCGTGAACCAGGTGCGCCAGACCCAGTTTATGGAGCCCCAGGTGACCGGCAACCATGCCGGCTCCAAGCGCTCGGAGAAGGGGGCGGTCAAGAAACTGCTGCAGAACTTCCGCTATCTGCTGCCCGTCCACGACAAACCCGCCAAGATCGAGGGCGGACGCGTGGTCGGACGGCTGGATATGCGGGTGCCGGGACCGGTGACCGAGAGCGTTCCAGACCGGCCCTGGTTCCCGGCCTAAGCGCGCGATGCCCTCCGCCTGCCTTCCTCACGGCACCGCACGTCCGCGTGAGCGGGCGTTGATACGCGTGACCGTTTGCGCGAGCTTCCAGTGTGGGAAGGTTTGGCGGACGGGAGGCCCCGATGAAAAAGCGCGCAGGCGGCAAAGCTCCGGGCAAGGGTGGCGCCAAGGCACCGAAACGGCAAGCCACACAAGCGGCGCCTCCGCCGCGCAAAGCACGGTCCCGGCGGGATGTGATCACTGCAGCCGCAAGCTGGGGAGCCATCGCCATGGCCATCGGCGGCGTGGGCTATTGGACCGTGGGCAGCGTCTCGGCCAGCATCGGAGAGGCGGATCTGTCTCGGATCGGCGATGGGACGCCGTCGATCGTGCAGATCCACGATCCGCAATGCAGTCAATGCGCGGCGCTGCAGCGCGAGGTACGGGACGCGCTCGAGGCCTTCGACGACGAAGCGCTCACCTATTTGGTGGCAAACATCACGACCACCGAGGGCCGTGCCCTGGCCGCCCGGCACAATGTGGGCCATGTCACACTGTTGCTCTTCGACGGGCCGGGCCGTCTGCGCTCGATCGCGCGCGGCCCGCAATCGAGCGCGGCCCTACGCGAAGCGTTTGCGGCCCATCTGAGGGCGAGCGAACGCTGAACTCAGCCTACGCCAGCGCACGCACCGTCGCTGATTGCCCTGCTCGGCGGCGACGCCCGCCGGACGAACCCCACCCCTGTAAAGACAGATCCCGGCCCAGCCGTCGCGCGGCCCACCCATGGTCCGCCCGGCGGGCGCTGGGCCTTTGCCAGCTGTTCCCTTGTTTGACTGTGGAGGTCTCCAATGGCCCATGATGCTCTGGACCCGCATTTCCGGACCCTGATCGATGAGCACGCCCCAGTGCACCAGCTGGGCTCGGAGTTTCAGTTCACCGAGGGGCCGATCTGGCATCCCGTCGATCGCTATCTCTTGTTCTCGGACATGCCTGGCGACACGCGGCGGCGCTGGGACGCAACGGGGGGCGTGCGCGAAGTTGTGCGGCCGTCGAACAAGGGTAACGGCATGACCTATGATCGGGATTTGAACCTGATCGTTTGCGAGCATGCCACGTCCTCGGTGGCGCGGTTCCGACCCGATGGCACGCGCGAGGTGCTGGCAAGCCATTTCGAGGGACGCGAACTCAACTCTCCGAACGATGTGTGCGTGGCGGTGGATGGCTCGATCTGGTTCACCGATCCCACCTACGGGCGGATGCCAGGGTTTGGGGTGGAGCGGCCGACGCAGCTCGGCTTTCAGGGGGTGTATCGCCTGGCACCGGATCATGTTCCGGGCACCGAGCCCGAGCTGGTCTCGGAGCGGCATATGTTCACCCAACCCAATGGCTTGTGCTTCTCGCCCGATGGGCGGTTGCTCTATGTCAACGACACGGTGCAGACCAATATCCGCGTCTTCGAGGTCGGCGGCCGGCGGTTGTTCAACGGGCGAATCTTTGCCAGCGGGATCGTCGATGCCATGCGCCCAGGCGTGCCCGATGGGATGAAATGCGATGCTGAGGGCAATGTCTGGGTGACGGCGCCGGGGGGGCTTTGGGTCTATGCCCCGGATGGGCGGCTGATCGGCAAAGTTGGGATCCCGGAGATGGCGGCGAACCTGGCCTGGGGCGGCGAAGACTGGCGGACCCTGTTCGTCTGTGCGACCCATTCCGTCTATGCGGTCAAGACCAAGGTTGGGCCGCGGAACGAACCCTATATGCGCAGCGATGCCGGCGCGGCTCCGCGCACTGTGGCCGCCGAGCCGGGCGGGCTAGCGATCGACCCTGCGCACACGGCGCTGATCCTGCAGGATTTGCAGAATGATGTGATTATGGAGGGCGGGGCCTTTGCCGCCTCGGGCAGCCCGGCCCATGCTCGGGCCCAGAACGTGGTCGAGAACGCGCGCCGGCTGGCCGAGGTTTGCCGGGCCAAGGGCATCAGAGTTTATCATGTCTGGTTCGTCTGCGAGGCGGGGCATCCGGCCATGGCCCAGAACGCGCCGCTTTTCCAGGGGCTGGTCGGTGCCAATGCCCTGGTGCGGGGCACTTGGGGGGTGCAGCCGGTGGCGCCGCTGGCCCCGGAACCCGGCGATCTGGTGATCGAGAAGATGACCATGAGCGCCTGGCCGACCTCGCGCCTCGAGCGGCATCTGCGCGGCACCGGGGTCGACACCATCCTCAATTGCGGAGCCTGGACCAACATGTCGGTCGAGCACACGGCGCGGACGGCGGCGGATCTCGGATTCCGAGTCGTCGTGCCCGAAGATTGCTGTTCGACCATGAATGCAGAGTGGCACCGCGCCTCGTTGGAGTTCGCGATGAGCCAGGTGGCGACGGTGACACGCTCGGACGCCGTGATCCGCGCCCTGGGCGGTTGACGCCCTCGGCGGGCAAATCCGCCGGTCCGGACCCGCCGGAACAGCGCCCTCACAGCGCTGGCTCGCGAGGGATTAATTCCGTCTCATATCACAATCTTTTCAAATCTTGCTCCGCAACCTCCCTGGAGACTTGAAAATTCCGCAAGCGAGGCTAGGATTTTGGTATCTGGCATACCAGAAGGAGTTGAACCAGTCGACAACACGCCCAAATGGCGAGCCAAACTCGCCCAACGGTTGTGTCGCTCCGATGAAACTAAACCGCTGATATGCGAACTTCTGTTGGATAAAGGCGCAAATCAGTCTAACAAGATCGCTGGTCCCTCGTTGGATCAGGAAGCAACAGACGGGAGGTACAAGATGAAACTCACTCGCCGCGTTATGATGGCAGCCAGCGCCGCCGTATTCGCAGTCGCCGGGTTTGGGGCGACCGCGCAGGCCTGGGAACCGAATAAGCCGATTGACTTCGTTATCATGGCTGGCAAGGGCGGGGGTGCCGACAAGATGGCCCGTCTGATGCAGGCCATTGTCGAAGAGAGCAGCCTCTCGCCGAAGCCGCTGGTTCCGGTGAACAAGCCGGGCGGCTCGGGTGCCGAGGCGCTCGTCCACCTCAACAAGGCGCGCGACCCGGATCACACGATCATGGTCACGCTCAACTCGTTCTTCACCACGCCGCTCCGTCAGCCGGGCCTTGGGGTCGACATCATGACCTTCGCTCCGGTCGGCCGCATGGCCGAAGACACGTTCCTGCTTTGGGTGCACAAGGATGAAGGCATTTCGACCTTCGACGAGTTCATCGCAGTTGCCACCGAGCGCGGCTCGGACTGGGTCATGGGTGGCACCGGCAAAAACTCGGAAGACAACATCATCACCGACTTCCTCAACAACAACTACGGTCTGTCGATCAAGTACATCCCCTACAAGGGTGGCGGGGCCGTGGCCAAGGATCTGGCGGGCAAGCAGATCACCAGCTCGGTGAACAACCCTTCCGAGGCCCTGGGCTTCTTTGAGTCCGGTGATGTCGTGCCGTTGGTGGCCTTCACCGATGAGCGTCTGCCGATGTTCCCCGACGTCCCGACGCTGAAGGAGCTCGGCGGGGACTTCGCCTACACCATGCAGCGCTCGGTGGTGGGTGCGCCCGGCATGTCGGCCGAGGCATTGGCCTTCTACAACAACCTGTTCCAGCAGGTTTATGACAGTGCCAAATGGCAAGACTACAAGTCAGCGAAGTCGCTGCTGGGTGCCAAAATCCAGGGTGATGAGCTGAAAGCCTACTGGGATGCCCAGCGCAATAGGCACGAGGACATCCTGAAGGCCTCTGGCGCGATCAACTGACCACGGACCGGCGGAGGACGTCGCGATGCGGATCGCCGAGCTTGTCATGGCCCTGATCTTGGGCGTGATGTCGGTCTACATCATGTGGAAGAGCGGCCTGTCCCAATGGGAAGAGGGCTGGGGCGCTCCGGTCCGCTATATCGAGGGGGAGGGCCCGGGCAGTGGCTGGTGGCCCTTCTACCTTGCCGGCGCGATGCTGCTCTGCTGTGTCTGGGTCATCGTCAACTGGGTGCGGCGGGCCTCTCCGCCGTCCCGCTCTGACGCGGTCTATCTCGACCGGTTCGGCGTGATGATGCTGTTAAAGGTCGGCCTGCCCGTCGTCGGCTTCGTCTTCCTGATCGAGTATGTCGGGATGTATGGCGCGATGATGCTGTTCCTGTTCTACTATGTTTGGATCCTGGGGCGGCACAGGCTGGGTCTTGCCTTGGCGATCGCGCTTGGGGCCCCGGTCGTGACCTTCTTCTTCTTTGATGTCGCAATGCGCATCGTGTTGCCCAAGGGCTATCTCGAGCCGCTCTTCATCCCGCTCTACGACATCTTCCTCTGACGGGATCCGTCCCGCCGAGACCCATGCGACCATGACCCGGACCGCGGGATGCGGCACCGGAACGGGGGATCAGAATGGACGTCCTGCCACTGCTGTTCGACGGCATTGCAACCGCCTTGTCGCCGGCCATCCTGGGGCTGACCTTCCTTGGGGTCGTGATCGGGCTATTCGTCGGCGCCATGCCGGGGCTTGGCTCGGTGAACGGGGTTGCGATCCTGCTGCCGGCCACCTTCCTGATCCAACAGTCGTTTTCGGACCCGAACGACGGCACGGCAGCCGCGATGATCTTCTTGGCGGCGATCTATTATGGCGCGATGTATGGGGGCGCCATCAGTTCGATCACACTCGGCATCCCGGGCGCCTCAACGGCGGTTGCGACCACGTTCGACGGCCGCCCGCTGGCGCTGCGCGGCGATGCAAACCAGGCGCTCGTCACGGCCGCCATCGCCAGCTTTGTCGGCGGCAGCATCGCCAACATCTTCTTCACCGGGTTTGCGCCACCGCTCGCCTCGGTCGCGCTGTCCTTCGGGCCGCCCGAGATCTTCGCGCTGATGCTGCTCGCGTTTGCCACGTTTGTGGGGCTTGGCGGTGACGACATCCCCAAGACGATCTTCTCGATCTGTTTCGGCCTGACCATGGCAGCCGTCGGGTTCGACCAAATCTCGGGCGAGCCGCGGCTGATCTTCTTTGACGTCATCGGCTTCATGCACGGGATCAACTTCCTCGTGCTGGCGATCGGTGTCTATGGGATCGGCGAGATGTTGTGGACGATCTACACGACGCGCGAAAAGATCACGATGACCGATGCGCAAATCTCGTTCGCCGGCGTGATGCGCGCGACAGGGCGGACCTTTACGCGCGGCTGGAAAGGGATGAGCATCGGCTCGGGCCTTGGCTTCTTTGTCGGCATCTTGCCAGCGGCGGGCGCAACCCCGGGTTCGCTGATGTCCTACGGCATTGCCAAAATGACCGCGAGCAAACCCGAGGAGTTCGGCAAGGGCGCCATCGACGGCGTGGCAGCCCCAGAGGCCGCCAACAACTCCGCCTCCACCGGCGCAATGCTGCCCATGCTGACCCTTGGCATTCCAGGCAGCCCGACCACCGCAGTGCTGCTGGGCGGCATGGTGATCTGGGGGCTGACGCCGGGGCCGCGGCTTTTCACCGACCAGCCGGAGTTCGTCTGGCCACTGATCGGGTCGTTCTATGTGGCCAATCTGATTTCACTGATCGTGAACCTCGCCTTCATTCCGCTGTTCCTCTGGATGCTGCGGATGCCGTTTACGATCCTTGCGCCGATCATCTTCACGCTGTCGATCGTCGGAGGGTTTGCGGCGACGCAAGACATGCACGATGTCTGGCTGATGGTGTTCTTTGGGCTGGGTGCCTTCTTCCTGCGGATCCTCGACTACCCGCTGGCGCCGGCGGTCCTGGCCATTGTGCTTGGGCCGATCGCCGAGCCGACCTTGCGCCAATCGCTCTTGCTCTCGGATGGGGATCCGATGATCTTTGTCGAGCGGCCCATCGCCGGTCCGATCACGATTATCGCGATCATCCTGATCCTGCTGCCGGTGTTCAAGTTCTTTTGGGCGCGAAGGCATGGGAAGACCGAGACGGCATCCTGAGATCCCTGCGGCCCTCTGTGCCCCACCGGCTGCGCCGCACGGAGCCTCCAATTCCTAGGCATAAAAACGGGCGGATTGCGATGTCATCTATAACGGTGCCTGCCCAGCCTGCCGGGCGGGCCTTGCGGTTGTGCGTGGCGAGGCCCACTATGTGGACAGTGCCGAGACCCCCATGCGCTCCGCGAGTTCGGGTTGACCGAGCGTGCGGTGCAGCACCGCCGGTATGTGCGCCGGGGCCGATGGCACGGTCCTGCGTGGGATCGATGCCGTGGCCCTAACCCTGCAAGCCAGTCCGCGATGGCGCTGGGCCGGAACGTTGGCGACCACGCCAGCCCTTCGCCCGCTCGGATGGATCGCCAATGAGATCTTCGCCGCGCTTCTCTTCGCCTGGAACCGGCGGCGGGGCAATTTCTGAGCCTCGGCGCTACTCCGCCGCAATCCCTGGCTCTTCGATCCGCACGACCCGGCAGGCGGAGAACTTGAACTCCGGGATCTTGCCATAGGGGTCGAGCTGCGGGTTCGTGAGCTTGTTGGCCGAGGCCTCCACATAGGCAAAGGGGATGAAGACCATGTCCTCGGCAATCGCACGGTCCGCCCGGGCGGCGATCGAGATCTCGCCACGCCGGGTCGCGACGGTGATCTGCTCTCCCGGAGCGATGCCGAGCTGGCGCAGCGTTCTGGGATGGAGCGAGGCATGCGCCTCTGGCTCGGCCCAGTCCAGCACCTGTGCGCGGCGCGTCATGCTGCCGGTATGCCAATGCTCGAGTTGTCGGCCCGTGGTGAGGATCATCGGAAACTCGGCATCCGGCGTCTCGGCCGGCGGCGTCACTTGGGCCGGCGTGAACTTGGCCCGTCCGCCCTCACGCGGGAACCCATCGCCAAAGACCACCGCCTGGCCCGGGTCCTCGGGGCTGAGGCTCGGATAGGTCACTGCGTTCTCACGCTCCAACCGCTCCCAGGTGATGTTGTCGAGGCTCTTCATAGTCCGCTTCATCTCGGCGAACACCTCTGAGGGATGCGTGTATGTCCAGCCGAGCCCGAGACGATTGGCGAGCTGGGTGGTGATCCACCAATCCTCACGCGCCTCACCTGGGGCAGTCAGCGCCTTGCGCCCCATCTGAACCTGGCGGTTAGTATTGGTCACGGTGCCATTCTTCTCGGGCCAAGCCGAAGCAGGGAGGATCACATCGGCGAAGTTCGCCGTCTCGGTCAGGAAAATGTCCTGGACCACGAGATGCTCGAGATGCGAGAGCGCATGGCGCGCATGCTCAACGTCCGGGTCGGACATGGCCGGGTTCTCGCCCAGGATGTACATCCCGCGGAGCTCGTCGCGGAGGATCGCATCGATCATCTCGACCGTGGTCAGGCCGGGCGTCTCGTTGATCTCGCTTTGCCAAACCTCCTGGAAGACCTCGCGCACGGCCTCGGATTTCACGCTCTGATAATCGGGCAGGACCATGGGGATCAGGCCGGCATCCGAGGCACCTTGGACATTGTTCTGCCCGCGCAGCGGATGCAGCCCCGTGCCTGGCCGCCCGACCTGGCCCGCAAGCAGCGCCAACGTGATCAGACAGCGTGCATTGTCGGTGCCATGGATGTGCTGGCTGACCCCCATGCCCCAGAAAATCATGCCGGCCCGGGCGCCTGCGAACTTCCGCGCAACGGTCCGCAGCGTATCGGCGTCGATGCCGCAGACCTCTGCCATCTTCTCGGGCGGGAAGCCCGCGAGATGCTCGCGGATCTGCTCAAAACCTTCGGTGAAGCCTTCGACATAGTTGCTGTCGTAGAGGCCCTCCTCGACGATCACATGGCAGATCGCGTTCAGCATCGCCACATCGGTGCCGGGGCGGAACTGGAGCATATGCGTTGCGAACCGCTTCATGCCATGCCCGCGCGGGTCCATCACCACCAGCTCACCACCACGTTTGACGAACTGTTTGAAATAGGTGGCAGCGACCGGGTGGTTCTCGGTCGGATTGCAGCCGATGGCGATGGCGATATCGGCGTTCTCAATCTCGTTGAACGTCGCCGTCACAGCACCCGATCCGACATTCTCCATCAAGGCGGCGACCGAGGAGGCGTGACATAGCCGAGTGCAATGGTCGACATTGTTGTGGCCAAAGCCGGTGCGGATCAGCTTTTGGAAGAGATAGGCTTCCTCGTTCGAGCATTTGGCCGAGCCGAGGCCCGAGATCACGTCCCCGCCATGACGCTCCTTCAGCCGTAGAAGCCCCCCGGCAGCGGCGTCGAGCGCCTCGGCCCAGCTCGCCTCGCGAAAATGGGTCCAGGGGTTCGCGGGATCGACGTTCAGCCCCTTGGCGGGCGCATCCTCGCGGCGGATCAGCGGTTTTGTCAGACGGTGCGGGTGGCGCACATAGTCAAAGCCAAAGCGGCCTTTGACGCAGAGCCGGTTCTCGTTCGCCGGGCCCTCGGCACCCTCGACGAACTTGATCTTCTCCTCGCCGTTCTCATCCGCCCCGATTTTGAACTTGAGCTGGCAGCCGACGCCGCAATAGGGACAGACGCTCTCGACCTCACGGTCGATGGCCTTGCTGTCACCCCGGCCCGTCATGTCCAAGAGCGAGGCCGGCATCAATGCGCCGGTCGGGCAGGCCTGCACACATTCTCCGCACGCAACGCAGGTCGAGCCGCCCATGGGATCGTCCATGTCGAACACGATCTTCGCGCCCGCGCCCCGCATCCCCATGCCGATCACATCGTTCACCTGCACCTCGCGGCAGGCCCGCACGCAGAGATTGCAGTGGATGCAGGCGTCGAGGTTCACCGTCATCGCCAAGTGACTGTCGTCGAGCAGCGGGACCTTCTCGGGCGCCTTGGCAGGGAAGCGGCTGTCCGAGACCCCCTGGACATCGGCCATGGCCCAGAGATGCGAGGAGCGGTCATGGGCGGCCTCACGCGCGGGCTGATCGGCCACCAGCAGCTCCATCACCATTTTGCGCGCGCGCTCGGGGCGGCTGCCGGAGGCGTTGACCACCATGCCCTCGGTCGGCTTGCGGATGCAGGAGGCCGCCAACGTCCGCTCCCCCTCGATCTCGACCATGCAGGCCCGGCAATTGCCGTCCGAGCGATAGCCCGGCTCGTCACGGTGGCAGAGATGCGGGATCGTCGTGCCCATGCGCTTGGCCACCTCCCAGATGGTCTCGCCCGGCTGAGCGGTCGCCTCGCACCCATCCAGGGTAAAAGAGATCGGCTTGCTCATTGATCCGTCGGTCATGGCTGGCTCCCTAGAAGGCGATGTCAGAGCGGAGGAGGACCTTGTCGGTCATAGGTTCGCCAAGGCTCTGACAGAGCCCGATGGCGGCGATGTTGGTACGGATAGACATGCTCAGATCGCTTCCGCGAGACAGGTCGTAGCGAACCGGTTCGGGTCGGACGCGGCCTGGCCGAGGCAGCAGATCATCGCTCGGCCCGCGCTGGGTCTCGAAGACGGTGAAGCATGGCTGGGCTTGCCCAAGTTTGCTTTCGGACGCGAGTTGACCGAGGGCTGCGGGCCACGGCCGTCGAGCACACCGCGCCGGCGAGCGGAGGTCGCGCACCGAATGTAGCGATCACTCTGTCGCATCGGGATCTCGCTCCGACGACATGCCGCGTGTGTCCGCCAGCAACTGCTGCATATCCATAAGGATCGGCTCCATGGCCTCGGAAAAGGCCACGGCGCCCGTGGGGTGAGACAGCGTGGCCTCGGTCACATCCAGGGCAGCCACACGGTCACCGACGACCTCGAAGCGCTCAGGATAGGTCTCGATCACCGCTGCATAGGCCGAGCGCTCTCCCGGCGGCGCATCGGTGGTGGCAATCCGGTGCATGAGCGCCCCGTAGGCCGAACTCGACGGGCAGCCAAGCTGATTGACAAGCGCGAGCAACCCCTTGGCAAAGCGATCGCGTGGATGGCCGCAAAGCTGGGCGAACCGGATCGCGCCCACATAGGTCAGATATGCCCGATTGGCCCGGTTCACGATGGCTTTCGATTCTGCCGAGGTCGGCATCGGGCCAACCCGGCCAGGCCATGCGCACAAATGAGTCCGCGCCTCGGCCAGGGCCGCCAGATCCAGGCTCTCACCGGCATTGGATGTCGCGCTCATCAACAGGGCTCCCAACATGGCCAGCCGCGCACTCACCCGATCTCGGAGGCAAAGTGCTTCATCGTCAGGCGGATCGGGTTCGGCGCCGCTTGGCCAAGACCACAGATCGAGGCGTCGGCCATGGTTTGGCAGAGCTCTTCGAGCAGGTCAGTGTCCCAGCTGTCGGCCTCCATCAGCTTGACCGCCTTCTCGCAGCCCGCACGGCACGGGGTACACTGACCGCAGCTCTCATCCTCGAAAAAGCGGAGCATGTTCAGCGCCGCGGTTCGCGCGCTGTCGTGATCCGAGAGCACCACCACGGCCGCCGAGCCGATGAAGGTCCCGTGCGGTTGCAGCGTGTCGAAATCGAGCGGCACGTCATCGAGGCTGGCCGGGAGCAGACCCGAGGACGGACCACCCGGCTGATAGGCCTTGAACGCATGGCCCTCGAGCATGCCGCCCGCCGCCTCGATGATGTCGAGGATGGTCGAGCCTGCCGGCAAGAGATGCACGCCTGGGGTCTGCACGCGTCCGGATACAGAGTAGGAGCGGAGGCCCTTGCGCCCGTTCTTCTCGACCCTCGAGAGGATCTCGGGACCTTCTCGGCAGATCCGAGCGATCCAGTGCAACGTCTCGACATTGTGGACAAGCGTCGGGCGATCGAAGATGCCCACCTGCGCCACATAAGGCGGCCGGTGGCGCGGCAGACCGCGTTTGCCCTCGATCGACTCGATCATGGCGCTCTCTTCGCCGCAGATATAGGCACCAGCGCCGCGACGGAGATCGATGTAGCCGCGGGCGACAATCCCCGCCTCCTCGAGTGCTGTAATCTCGCGCGCCAGGATCTCCAGCACAGCCGGGTACTCGTCGCGCATATAGATGAAGCAGGTCTCGGCCTCGACGGCCCAGGCGGCGATCAGCATGCCCTCGAGGAAGAGATGCGGTGTGCGCTCGAGATAGTGGCGGTCCTTGAACGTGCCGGGCTCGCCCTCATCGCCGTTGACGGCCATATAGCGTGGCCCCGTTGCGGCCCGCACGAACGACCATTTGCGCCCCGACGGAAACCCGGCACCGCCAAGCCCGCGCAGCCCGCTGTCGAGGATGGTCTGCTGCACCGCCTCGGGATCCCCCTCTGCCCGCAAGGCTTCAAGGCGATCATAGCCCCCACCGGCCCGATAGGCAGCGAAGGCCTCGTAGTCCGGGATGTCCGCGTGAAAATGCTTGGCCGTCATGACCTCCGTCACCTTTTGGGGTGTCGCGTGATCGACGTGGTGGTGCCCGATCTCCAGCGCCGGCGCTGTATCGCAACGGCCCATGCAGGGCGCGCGCAGAACCCGGACCTCGGACGGATCGAGCCCGCTCTCGAGCGCCGATTTCAGCTCCTGTGCACCGGCCAGCTCACAAGACAGGCTGTCGCAGACGCGGATGGTCAGCGCGGGCGGCGGCGCATCGCCCTCTTTCACGACGTCGAAATGGGCGTAGAAGGTCGCGACCTCATAGACCTCGGTCTGCGCGAGACGCATCTCCTCGGCTAGGGCCCGCAGATGGGCCGCCGAGAGATGGCCGTAAGCATCCTGGATCAGATGCAGAAACTCGATCAGCAAGTCGCGCCGCAGCGGGCGATCGCCGATCAGCGCGCGCACCTCGGCAAGCGCTTGATCCTCAAGCTGCCGACCTTTCGGTGTATGGCGGCCCTTGCCGCCGCCCTGTTTCCAGACGCCGGCTTTGTTGTCGAGCGGTGCCATTGGCCTCTCCCAGTCCTTTTATTACCTCATGCATCGCCGCCGCAGCAGCGCTTGGCAAATCCAAAGAGATGCATGCACATTCGGCCCCGCTTATGATGCAATGCAGAAGCCTGCCTCGACCCAGCAGGTTTGCAGGCCCGCCACGGAGACGCCGATGACCGAGCGACCGACCGAAATCCTGAAAGGCCGCGTGGGCAAGGCCTTTGCCACGCCGATCGCCGCCTATGTCTGGCCGGACAGCGCGGCGCTGAACGCCGCTTTGCGCGCGCAGATCCTAGAGCGGGAGGGCAAAGGCGCCGGTTTGGCCAAATCAAACCTGGGTGGCTGGCATTCCGAGGCGGATCTTCTTTTGTGGGGCGGACAGGCGGTCGCAGTGCTGCAACAGCGCATGTTGCGCATGGCCGCCGAAGCCACCGGGCAATCCTTGCGCGGCACCAGCGCCCAGCGGTTCCACTTTGCCGTGGAGGCCTGGGCGAATGTGTCGCGGGACGGGAACTACAACTCGGTGCACGCGCATCCCGGCGCGCATTGGTCGGGTGTGACCTATGTCTCGATCGGTGAGCCGGACGCAGAGGTGCCCATGAACGGGCATATCGAGTTCATCGACCCGCGCACGGGACCGGGGATCCTGCCGCTGCCCGCCGGCACCTTTGAGGAGCGCAACATCATCGCACCCGTCGAGGGGATGATGCTGTTGTTCCCAAGCTGGCTAAAGCACCAGGTCCATCCGTTCCGGGGCCGGGGAGAGCGGATCTCCATCGCCTTCAATGTGCGGATCTCAAAACCGACCGAGGAGGCTGACTGAACGGCCGCTCCTCACGCCGGGCGATCGAGTGTGCGCAGCACCTCGACCAAGGCGCCGATGGCCGGAAGCTCGGGGTCGCGGTCGGCGATCACCAGGCAGATCGGCTTTTCCACGACCGGCTCAGTCAAGCCAAGCTGGGTCATGCCGGCGGTGCTCTCGAGGCTTCGCACCAAGGTCTCGGGCGCGATGGTGGCCGCAAGGCCAAGCGACACCTGGATCAGCGCTGCGGTGAACGCATTTGCTTCGGTGACCGGCTCGGGCGTCGCGCCGGCGGCTGCGAAGGCCTCGTCTATGATGCGGCGATTGCGCATGTTGCGGGTCAAAAGACAGAGCGGGAGGCGCGCCGCCTCGGCCCAGGCGATGGTGCCACTGGCCCGAGGCGCCAGATCCGGCGGACAGAGCAACACATAACGCTCGGAATAGAGCTGTTCGGTGCGCGACCCAGCCGGCCGCTTCGCGTCCAGATAGGTCAGGCCGGCATCAAGCGAGAATGCCTCCAAGCCTTGGCGGATCTCGCTCGAGGACATCGAGAAGATCTGGACGGTGAGGCCGGGGTGATGCGCGCGCAACCGGATCGGCGCATGCGCGGCGAACGAAACCGCGGTGGGCACTACGCCGATCGCGAGACGACCGGAGAGCTGACCCTTGGCCTCGGCGATCTCCTGGGCCAACCCATCCGCATCCGCAAGCATCCGCAGCGCCCATTTGAGCGCGATCTCGCCCTCCCGCGTAAAGCCCTGAAACCGGTTGCCGCGGCGCACGACGGGGGCGCCGAGCTCAAGCTCGAGATTGCGGATGCGCGCCGAGAAGGCCGGCTGCGAGATACCGCTTTCGTCGGCGGCGCGGGCGAAGTGCTCGTGACGCGCTAGGGCGGCGAGAAGCTGCATGTCGCGGAGGTCGAACACGGTTTGTCCCTATGGCGCCCGTCGCCGTCCGGGCCAGACCGAGCCTGCCACCGCTGCAGCGCACGAGCAAGCGCGCGGGGCGTGCAGGCCGAGCGGGGCCCGGGAGAGAGCCGCGCGTTGATCGGGTGCAGGCGGCACGGGCCCGCTCGCGCGGCGTGTCAGCGGCACGTTGGCGTCATCGGGGCCAAGCCCAACGGCGCCACTCAGTTTTCCCTTGCGCCGCGAGGGGCAGGCCGCATTCTGGGCCCATGTCCACTGATCCGCTTCGCGTCGGTGTCCTCGGCGCCGGCTATTTCGCACAGTTTCATCATGAGGCGTGGGAGCGCCTGACTGGCGCCCATCTGGTGGCGATTGCCGATAAGGATCTTGCGAGGGCCGAGTCCGCGGCGGAGGGCCTCGGCGCCGAGGCCCATGCAGATCTCGAAAGCATGCTGGCGACGGCGGAGCTTGACCTGCTCGACATCGCCTCACCGCCGCCCTCGCACCTGCCGGCCATTCGCGCGGGGCTTGACGCTGGGGTTCGTGCGCTCATCTGCCAGAAGCCGTTTTGCGGCGATATGACGGCGGCAGAGGAGGCGACAGCCTTGGCGGAGGCGGCAGGCATTCCGCTGATCGTGCACGAGAACTTTCGGTTCCAGCCCTGGTATCGCTGCATCAAGCGCGCGATCGACGCGGGACGGATCGGCGCCCTGCATCAGGCGAGCTTTCGCCTGCGGACCGGCGACGGCCAAGGGCCACGGGCCTATCTGGACCGGCAGCCCTATTTCCAGACGATGCCGCGGCTGTTGGTGCACGAGACGGCGGTGCATTGGCTGGACACGTTTCGCTATCTGCTTGGCGAGCCCGAATGGGTCTTTGCCGATCTGCGCCGCATGAACCCGGTGATCGCGGGTGAGGATGCGGCCCACCTGCTGCTCGGCTTTGACGGCGGCGTGCGCGCGCTGTTCGATGGCAACCGCCTGTTGGATCATGCGGCCGAGAACCACCGCTTGACCCTGGGCGAGGCGCTGGTGGAGGGCAGCGATGGGACGCTCACCCTCACCGGAGACGGCGCGGTGCAGTGGCGCGCGTTTGGAGCGGTCGAGACGGAGACCCTGCTGGCGCCGCAAGACTGGCCCGGATTTGCCGGCGACTGCGTCCACGCGCTGAAGGCCCATGTCCTGGCCGCATTGACCGGCGAGGGTGCGTTTGAGAACACCGCGCGCACCTATTTGCAGGTTATGCGGATGGAGGCGGCGGCCTATCGCTCGGCCGAGACGGGACGGCGGGAGCCCCTGTGATCGCGCCGAGCGAAACGTGCAAGTGCGCGCATCTTCATGACACCGCGATAACCTCGATCTCCACAAGCCATCCTGGTTGCAGCGTCTCGAGGACGATCGCTTTGGTCGGCACCCGGCGGCCGGCGAGGGCCGCCAAACGCGCCGCTTGATTGGCCTCGACTAAGTGCCGATCGCGGAGATAGCTGGATACCCGGACGATGTCCGCGCAGGTCATCCCCGCTCCGGCCAGTCTGCGGCGGATGTTTGCCCAGAGCTGATTGAGTTGGTCCTCCCGCCGCTGCGGTGCCCACCCGGTGGAAGCGAGACCCATGGTGTATCGACCCAGCGGACTCTGCTCGGGTTATGGCGCTAGTTTGAAGGCTGCGGCGGGTGTCTTCATGCCGAGCGCCTGGTGCGGCCGGCGGTGGTTGTCGAAGGCGATCCAATCGCCGATCGCGCGGCTCGCGTGGGCCA